>CP065004.1:1086102-1448136 GCA_016700135.1 Candidatus Roizmanbacteria bacterium | reverse complement strand
GGCTCTAGACTAGCAGAGTAGTGCTAAACTAGAGGTATGGTTTGTAACAATAGGCCGATATCAAAATACAAGAGAAAAAAGATACTATGGTGTTTTGCACACGATCTGAGTGCTACACAGACCTCTGGTATTTTGGGTCTCAACCGCAATACAGTCAACAAATATTACAATAATATTCGTCAACTCATATATCATCACCAAGTGCACCAGATGCAACGATATGTTGGTGGTGAGATAGAAATTGATGAATCATACTTTGGACCTCGAAGGATGAGAGGCAAGTCAAGTAAAAGAGGTCGTGGGACGTCATTTAAGCAGGTAGTATTTGGGATATATGAGCGTCAAGGACGTGTATTTACTCGTATCATTCCAAACTGTAAAAGAAGAACGCTACATGCTGTTATGAAGGGAAAGATTGACTTGAACAGTACTGTATATTCAGATTCGTGGAGCGGATACAACGGACTTGTTGATGTCGGGTATGACAAACATTTGAGAATCAATCACAAGAAAAATGAGTTCTCAAATACAAAAGGGGTCCATATCAATGGCATAGAGTCATTCTGGTCCTTTTGTAAAAGACGTCTCGTTAAGTTCAATGGTGTAAAGAAAAACTTTCCATTACACTTGAAAGAGTGTGAATGGAGATGGAGCAAATCCCCATCGATCCTTTACAATGAACTATTACAAATTGTTAATGTGCTAGTCTAGAGCCTAAATAATATATATGTAGTAACTGATCGTTCCGATTACTGCGATAAATCCTCCTTTTCTCCCGTCATGGAAAGAAAAATATATGATTAAGAACAAAAACACAAAGATAGCAGTAGAACCGACAGCTTCAGGATCCTGCAGAAGTACAACAGCATACAGTTCATTTAAGACAGCTGCGACAGCAAGTGTCACCAAGGGAAAAATAAAAGAATACTCACGTATACCTAAGCGTTTCATTGGGTTTATGTAGGAAAGAAGGTGCATCATAACAGCTATGATAACCCTATCATGCTTGAATTGGGTGAAGGTTTTGTAAGAATTCAGTTCAGAGTAAATCAATATCCGTTGATTATCCTTTCAAGTTTTTTCCAGCGGTCCTTCTTGACTGCATGAGGTACATCGTCCGTCATTACTTTGGTGGCTGCCGTCATAGGCCGTTCTGAGTACATCGCAAGATATGCTTTTTCAAATCCGACTTTTTCAGCCAATTTGACGGTGTTTGCAAACTCTTCATCCGTTTCACCGCAGAATCCGACGATTATGTCGGTTGTGAATTTGATCTCAGGAACTTTCGTGCGAAGCTTTTCGATAATGTTGAGATAGTCATCTGCCGTGTACCATCGGTTCATGCGCTTGAGCACATTATCATCTCCTGACTGGACGGGCAGATGAATGGTTCGAGTAATGTTCGGGTACTTTGCAATCATGTCGATAAGTTCATCAGAAAAATCCCACGGGTTCGAAGAGACGAAATCGACGGTCTCAAAATCCATGCGGGCAATATCCTCAAGAAGATAGGGGAACAGTGTGGGTATACGCATTTTACCGAGGTGTTTCACATATACAGGTTCGACATTGCGACCGTTGTAAGTAAATTTAGCACGGATTGAGGTTATGGAAAAATCTTTGTCATTTTGGGGTGAAACCGAAGAATCCATTTTGTGTGTTGGACCCTTCACTTTCGCTTCGGTCTGGTTTAGGATGACCGAAGAAGGGTCAAAATATGTTTTTTCAATATCGCGCATGACCTGCACATTTTCTTTTCCGAGAATAAGATCCGCACCGTATGAGTTAACATTCTGACCGAGAAGAGTAACCTTCTTGTAACCGCGGGCTTTCAGATGGAGACATTCTTCAATGATATCTTCATAAGGACGGCTGATCTCACGGCCTCTGGTAAAGGGTACGATACAAAATGTACAAAAGTTATTGCAGCCGTTGGAGATCGGGACCCATGCCTGATGATGATCCTGACGGACCGGCTCACTGTCGAATCCGACCTCTTCAATCGGCATGAATTCATCTGCATTGGGCATGGCTTTTCTGATCTTTGAAAGGAATTTTCCGGTTTTGTCACGGAATGCGATGCCGACCATACATCCTGTCACAATAATCTTAAAAAGCTCATTATTTTTTGATTTCTGTGCTTTGATTGTGCCCAGGTTGTTTACCAGTCCGTAGACCCGGTTTTCCGCGGATTCACGGACCATGCAGGTGTTGATGATGACGTAGTTAGCATCTTCATAGTCGCGGGCCTCGGTAAATCCCCTTGCGGCAAAAGCCTGGGCTATGCGCTCCGAATCAGCAACATTCTGCTGACAGCCGAATGTTTTAACAAAATATTTCATGGGACTTATATTATACCTTGTCACTTGTAAAGATAGTTTTCAAGTTCTTTTCATATGGTATTATTACCGTGTTACTATTCAAAAAAAATATGTACTCACTTTCACTTACAGAAGACGAATTACTTTTTATTCTTGTTCTTTACGGCGTTACGGACGATGAAAAGTTTAGAGACTACGGGTTATCTCCGACAGACACCACGGCTGAACGGCTGAAAAAGGGCGAAGAAAGTCTGCGCACACGTGAGATTGTCACAGGAGAAGAAGGAGTCCCGTATCTCAATGATGAAGCGACTGCATTGGTGGGCACAACAATTGTTAATGATGCCCGGGAACATGTGTATACTGACGACGAAACCGGTTTATCGGTACGTTTCACTCACGAAGAAGGTATGTATCTTTTTAAAGGAACGCTCGAGGAATAAATCAAGTCTTTATACGTGCTGGTAACCAAAAATTTGTTCAGAAGTGAACTCGCCTATTCCTGTCAGCTCGAACATCCACTTCATTCACAAATTTAGATTTCTGCGCACGAAAGGAAAAATTTGTTCAGTGCTGCTTTTAGTCTTATTACAGAAGTTTTTTCAGCAGTTCCTCAGCGATGTGGATCTTACTCGCTTTTTCAAGTTTTGTAATTTTTCTATCAGGAGTTACGACGTAGACTTCATTCTCGTTTGACTCAAATCCGATATCATGACGGCTGACGTCATTGACGATCACGGTGTCGGCATGAGCATTTTCGAAGAGTTTTGTAGCTTGTTTTTGAATTTCATCTTCATTGCTTGAAGTAATTGCTTTGAAACCGATAAGCGTGATCTTGGGATTCCATTTCTTGACCTTATTTATGATTTTCGGTGTAGGCCTCAGTTCGACATTAATATCTTCCGTACTTTCTATTTTCCCTTTGTATCTCTCGGCCGTAAAATCGGATACTGCTGCAGTATGGAACATAATATCAGCATCCTTGACTTCCTTTTCAATGATCTCTGCAAGTTCCTGAGTGCTGTGGAATACTATTGATCTGATCGGAAGATGAGATTTTACTGATTGTTCGGAGTGTATGAATGTCACATCGGCGCCGTATCGATAGCAAATCTCTGCCAGAGCTTTCCCCATCTTTCCAGAGCCGCGATTCGTTATCACCCTGACATCATCAATCGGCTCGATTGTTCCTCCTCCAGTGACAAGTACTTTTTTCCCCCTGAGTTTTTGTGTACGGTTGAGGACAAGATCAATCTCATGAGCAATATCTTTTGGTTCCTGCAGTCTTCCGATTCCTTCCGTACCGCACGCAAGTGAACCAGAAGCAGGAGAAAAGACTTCATAGCCGAACGATTCAAGCCTCCTCAGATTGTGCTGTGTCGCCGGATGATACCACATGACGTCATTCATCGAAGGGCAGATCAGAACAGGAGAGCTGGTTGCAAGAAGAGAAGTTGTCAGAAAATCATCAGCGATCCCGCTTGCCATTTTGGCTATGATATTGGCAGTTGCCGGTGCTATGACAAAAACATCTGCGTGTTTTGCAAGCTCAATATGATCGACCTTCCGGCTTTTCAGCACCCGTTCATACGAAAAATTATCTTCAAAAAGATTGATATAGACCTGTCTTCCCGTCATCTCCTCAATTTTCCCGGGAGAGATCATGTACGATGCCTTTTGTGTCATCATCACATCAACTGCATGATTCTTTTTCAAAAGTATCTCGATCAGATCAACGATTTTGTATGCGGCAATTCCGGATGAAATACCGACAACGATGTTACTCATAGCTGTTTGTATTGTGCATTCAACTTTTTCATACGGTCAATAACAATGATAAAAACAACCAGGACAATCCCGACAGTTATAAACGCTATAAATTTTTCAATTCCGGACAGAAAAAGACTGGTAATGCCGAGAATAAGCGAAATAGTCCAATAAAAGACCGCAATACGACGCTTTCCCCAGCCGATCTCAATGAGGCGGTGATGAAAGTGACCCCAATCGGCCCTGAAGGGAGATTTTTTATGACGCAGCCGTCTGATAATAGTGTAAACAGCATCAATCATCGGAATAGCAAGTACCAGAATTGCAGTTCCTACTTTCCCGAATGAAAGAATCGAAAGTACTCCCAGCAAAAATCCAGCCATGGAACCGCCGCCGTACCCGGGCATTATCCGCTGCGGGAAAAAGTTGAACGGCAAAAAGCCGAGATATGCACCTGATACGATGAATGAAAGAATCATAACCGTTTCTGCCCTGATGTCATGGCCGACAAATCTCTGCGATAAAATTCCGAGAAAAAGCGCCGTTATTGCTACAAAACCGGGAAGCTGTCCGTCTACTCCCTTACTCCAGTTGACCATATTCATCATCCATGAAAGCCAGACAACAGCAAGAATATCAGCCAAAATCAGAATATTCCGCACACCGAAAAAATCAAACGTAAGTTTCCATATATTGAGCTGGATGACATCCCCGAAAGGATTGGAGATGAAAGGAATACCCAATCCGAAACCAACAACCATTGTAGAAATTGTCAGATTCATAATAAACCTCAGATACGGGGAGACATCGTATTTGTCATCAAGTAATCCGAGGATAAGCAGGAACGCATTTGCAATCAATATCCCGGAAACTATTTTATTCATCGGTAGAAAAATAAGACTGCACACGAGAAGGGAGATGAAAATCGGAATTCCGCCTCCGCGGGGAATAATGCCGGTATGGGTGTGTGCTGGATGGGTGCGGGTCGAGACGTCGGTCATCAATTTGTATTTTTTTGCCACCCGGATGGCAAACGGTGTCGTAAGGTACGATATAAGTGCAGAGGCGCCGATAATAATAACTGCGGTGGTAAACATCAGGTGATGAGAAACAGGATCTTCAAAAAGACTCCCGTAAAACTAAGAATAAAAAATGCATTGGCGACATTCATGAGTTTCTTAAGTTGCGGAGCATCCGAAAAGAACCTGTTTGATACGGCAGAATTCAGGAAAAAGATACCGTGCATCAGAACAGGCAACAGGAATATATACCATTTATCGGCAATTTGTGCTTCTCCCCAGGGTTTGGAGTAGAAAATCGGAAGCTGTTCCGGGAGGAACCGATACACCCATGCGAATGCCGCTGCCATAACTATATCTGCGGCAATCAGTAGCTTAATCATGAGTATATTATACTAGGTACCAGGTACAACCTGCACTGGTTTTTTACGGTATATCAAACCCTACTGCCATCTGCTCGACCTCTTTTTTCAGCTTTTTGAGTTTAGAATGTGCGTTGATTTCTTCCCGAAAAGTTTTCAAATACGGAAGTCTTTTTTCTTTTGTATCAGGCAATCGGTACTTTTTGGTGATTTCGAGGACTTGCAGCATTATGTTTCCGATAAACTGCATATCCTTTTCTTTCATTCCCCGTGTTGTTGCAGCAGGGGTACCCATTCTAATACCTGACGGATAAAAGGGTGAGCTTTGTTCACCTGGTACGGTATTCTTATTCATGGTCAAACCTACAGCATCCAAAGCATATTCGGCAAAATACCCTGCTCCGGCTCCGTGAGTTTTTGTCAGATCAGCGAGAATAAGATGATTCTCGGATCCTTCGCCGACAAGATTGATACCGCCTGATTTCAATGTTTTCGCGAGAGCTTGAGCGTTTTTGACGATCTGCGCCGCATATTTTTTAAAATCTGGTTGAGATGCTTCATAAAGGGCGACAGCAATGGCTGCAGTTTGATTGTCATGAGGACCTCCCTGAAGACCCGGGAATACTGCTTTATTGATCTTCTGGGGCAGCTCAGGATCTTTTTCAAGCCCTTTTTTTGTCACCATTATGATGCCTCCGCGGGGTCCGCGAAGTGTTTTGTGTGTTGTTGTTGTGACGATGTGGACATGCGGAACTGGACTGGGATGCTGCCCGCCTGCCACCAGGCCGGCGATGTGTGCAATATCGGCCGCAAGATAGGCACCTACTTCGTCGGCGATTTCGGCAAACCGCTCAAAAGGAATTTGCAGCGGATAGGCTGATGCTCCGACCCAGATAAGTTTCGGCTTATGCTCAAGTGCCAGTTTTCGGATAGCGGCAAAATCAAAGAGCCCGTCTTTCTCACGTTTCTCTTGCAGAACACCATACTGGACGCTGTTAAAATAAGTGGCGCTGAAAGATACGTGTGCGCCGTGGGTGAGATGTCCGCCCGTCACAAGTGCCTGTCCCATGATTGTGTCACCCGGCTGACAAGTTGCCATATAGACTGCGAAGTTGGCAGGTGAGCCTGAATATGGCTGAACGTTGGCATATTCGACACCGAATAATTTTTTAGCCCGTTCCTGAGCAATAAGCTCAACCTCGTCAACATTTTCATTGCCGCCGTAGTAGCGCTTTTTCGGATAGCCTTCGGAGTATTTATTTACAAATGATGATGAAAGCGGTTTGCGGACATGCTCTGAGGCATAATTTTCAGACGGAATGAGTTCGATTCCCGTTTTTTGACGGTAGTTTTCTTTTTCGATAAGCTCGTAAATCTGTTTATCTTGGTGTGCCATAGGAGTAAAAATAAATTATCAATAATGAAGGTTGGTTGTAGAAAGATTTGTTACACCATGGGTTTGGAATAATTTGGAAAAAATATTCTGAATAAAGGGTATCAAAACTGTTCAAATAATACAACTTGATTTTTCAGCATTTATCTTATAGTATTGGTAACTCCGCTCAAAATAAGAATAAATATAATGACAATCGGTCAGTTTTAAATTGTATGATTACTATGAAAAAATTGAATATCCATATTCTCAAACACGACAAAGTGGGACGTGTCGAACAATGTATTATCAGAACTGCCACAAAACGCGGGCACAGTGTCAGGATTATCGATCCGAGGCGGGTGCTGTACGGCAAAAAAATGACGAAAAGAGAAACACCTGATGTCATTTTGGCAAGACCGGAATTGTCGTCACTGTCAGAGCCGATTTTTGCGGCATATCTGACATACCTGACCGAATACCAAAACAAAAATGTTCCCATTTTAAACGGTTTACACTACATCATTATGGGACAGGACAAATACCTAACCCACCTGCAGGTAGAAAAATATTTCAGAGAGAATAATATTAAAACGGACATAAACCCGGAAACATGTGTCGCTTTTGACAAAAATATTGCAGAATCGAAGGCAATGAAAATGATCCAAAAGGACGGAAGCTGTGTAATCAAAAAACCGGATTCCGGCCGCGGAGAAGGAGTATTTCATGTCACCAATGAGCGTGAACTCAGACTTCTTCTTCATTCCTTCTCCAATGAAGAACCGATCATGATCCAAAAAACCATAGAAAAAGAAAAGAAACTGAAAAACCGATATAGGGATATCCGTATTATCGTATCCCGTGACGCAAAGACGGGTGAGCCGATAGTAGAGAAAGCCTATTATCGCAATGCACCGCAGCATTCCTTTCTGACAAATCTCAGCAGGGGAGGGTCAATCACAAAATATGATAGTATTGATACACGACTTGTTCAGTATGCAAAATGCGTACTTGATGCGGTGCAAGGAGATCTTGCAGGTATTGACTTTGTGAGGGATGTGAAAGGCAATTATTACTTTGAAGAAGTAAATATTGCTTTTGAAGTATCACCGCAGTCCGAGAAAATTATCGGAAAGAAAGTATGGGCAAATGTTGTTGATCTTATTGAAGCTAGAGGCAATGTAAGTTAAGTATCTGACGATGAAGTTTACCTCACTCACGAAAGCACAGGATTATCTTTTTTCTTTCAGAAAGTCAAACTCTGAGCAGAAGTCGGCTGACTTCAGTTTTCAGAGAGTCGTTCAGCTGGCAAAACTTATGGGTGATCCTCAAAACAAGATTAGAGTCATCCATGTTGCTGGCACTTCAGGAAAGGGTTCAACTGTCGCCATCATCAGCCGTTTGCTACAGGGACACGGGATGAAAGTAGGCGTCAGTATTTCTCCTCATCTGTATGATATCCGTGAGCGTGCATCGATCAACCAGCAGTTACTTCCCGAAAAGACATTCCTTCAGTACATAAATGAAATGATTCCGGCCATACATCAAATGGCAGATACTGAGTACGGGAATCCTTCATTTTTTGAAATTATGATTGTGCTTGCTTACTATATTTTTTTCAAAGAAGGAGCGGATTATGCAGTCATGGAAACCGGGGCTGGCGGTCGTGTTGATGCCACCAATGTTGCAAACAGTAAAAACAAGATCGCAGTCATCAGTAAAATCGGTCTGGATCATATTGATATTCTGGGGAAAACACTGAAAGCGATTGCAGGTCAGAAAGCAGATATTATTCATAAAGGAAATATTGCCGTGAGTATCAAACAGCGGCCGACAGCACAGAAAGTTGTGGAAGAGCGGGTACGAAATATGGATGCACAGTTCAGTACGGTGATACCCGGGGAGACATTCAGAAACATTAAGACCAAGAACGGCCAACTTATGTTTGATTATCACTATAAGACCGTTCACTGGAAGAACATTGTTCTTTCACTAAACGGATTATTTCAGGTAGAGAATGCAAGCCTGGCGTTATCTGCCGTACATGAGACTTCAGTACGTGACGGATTTGCACTTGATGAGCGGATTGTTCGTGAAGTCCTCAATTCGGTTCGTACACCGGGTCGATTCGATGAGGTAGTCATTGAGGGGAAAAGAATTATTATTGACGGAGCGCATAATCCCCAGAAAATGTCCGCATTTATCCGCAGTCTGAAAAAGAAACACCCCAACACTAAATTCGATTTTCTGATTGCGTTCAAACACGGCAAAGACTACCTTTCAATGTTGAAATACATTATTCCTATCATAGACACTGTGTATGTGACGAGATTTGATTTCAGTGAGCAAGTCCTGCCGATGGAAGGGGAGCCTGCGGAAAATATCGAACTTATGCTTTCAAGAAAATATCATGTCGGAAACATTCAGAAAATAGTTCCTGTGATTGATGCATTTCATCAGGCACGAAAAAAACCAAATACCATGTTGGTCATTACGGGTTCACTCTATTTGATAGCGGAACTGTATCGGCAAATTCACACGCTTATTGAACAAAATGAAGAAAACATACAGAAGACTGTATGACTTCGTGATATAATCGCTTTTATGTTCAACATTCAAAAAATGGATCTTCTGGTTGGAGTATACATTTTCGGGATTATCGTTTCGGAACTGATGGGTGCCAAAACATTTCCTCTTGTGACTTTCGGGACGTATACTTTGAATGCCAGTGTTGCAATATTCCTTCTTCCGTTGTTGTTTACCATCAATGACGTTGTTATTGAAGTATACGGAGCGGAGCGCGCACGGAGTATTGTCCGAACGGGTCTCACGATGATCGTTCTGTTGATGCTCTTTATCGTTCTTTCGATCTCTCTTCCCCCTTCCGGCAGATTTGCGGAGAGTGAAGCGGCCTATGATTCTGTTTTCGGAAAATCATTACGTATTACCATCGCAAGTCTGACTGCGTTTGCAGTTGCCGACTTTCTGGATATTGCGATTTTCAGCAAAATCAGAAAGAGAATGGGAAAAAGTAAGTTATGGCTGAGGAACAATGCTTCGAACTTTATTGCACAGTTTATTGATACTGCGCTCTTTATGACCTTGGCATTTTATTCTCTGGATCGCGGATTTGATGAGAATGTTTCCTTCTTGTTCAGTTTGATTCTGCCGTACTGGCTTCTTAAATGTTCGATGTCCGTCATTGAGACACCTCTTGTCTATATCGGTGTGAACTGGCTGAAAAAGGATGCAAAAAAATCGAAGGTGATTGTGAACTAAGGGAGAAGTTAATGTTTATAATCCGCTTGAAATTCTTTACAGGTGCATTGTCATCCCAGGCTTGACCTGGGATCCAGCACAATAATGGGAACATATTTTGTATACATATTGGCAAGTCAACGCAACGGAACACTTTATATTGGAGTTACTTCTGATCTGATTAAACGTACTTGGGAACATAGAAATAAAATAGTGAAAGGATTTACTGCTCAGTATAACGTACATATTCTCGTTTATTATGAAGTATTTAATGATGTAAATCGAGCTTTAAGGCGTGAAAAACAGTTAAAAGCTTGGAAAAGAGCCTGGAAATTAGAGCTAATCGAGTCGAAAAATCCGCAATGGAATGATCTTTATAAAGAAATGATAAAATAAAACTGGATCCTGAATCAAGTTCAGGATGACAGTTATAATATATTTAATTTACTTGTCTGTTATCCCAGGCTTGACCTGGGAACCAGTAAAAAACAACATGACACGTCAACCATTTGATTTTCAAAAACCCGCAAACCGGCCGTATATGTTCACCAGTTTTGTATCGAGTATCGACGGGAAGATTATCGTAAAAGAGAAAGGATACTGGCCGATCGGATCAAAAAAGGATTACGAATATTTTACCTATCTGAGAGCTCATGCCGATGCGATCGTGGATGCAAAAAATACCGCGATGCAATTCGGAAAATACACGATCCGTACGATCAATGATGAGATGTATCAGGGATTCAGGAAAGAGATCGGCAAAGAAGGTGTTCCTGAGTTTATCATTCTGACAACCTCCCCTGATGAAGAGTTGGCATCGAAACTTGCAAACGATCACGGATATAAACCGACGATTTTGACGAATTCATCTACAGAAATTACCGGTGAAGTAAGTCAGGCATTTAATGTTGAAAAGGTCACAGAAGGCGCAGGGCATGTACAGATTGCAGATCTTATCCGTTATCTCAACTCAAAAGGTCATCAAAACGTATTCATTGACGGCGGCCCGACACTGATCGCGCAGTTACTTCAAGAGAATGTACTCGACGAAGTCCATCTCACAATTGCACCGAAGATCTTCGGATCGCTACCGGGAAAAACTCTCACGATGACTGAAGGAATTTTGTTCCCTTCCGATGCAGTGCCTCAGTTTGAACTTCTGAATGTCGAGAAACTGGATGATGAAGTAGTGTTGAGGTATAGAAGATCCTGAAACCCGTCCAAAAAACGATGAGCCTTTGGCTCAAAGTTCAGGATTACACTGGATCCCGGATCAAGTCCGGGATGACAACGAAGTACGTTTGCGTAACACTCATTATTACTTTCACTGCCAGGCTTCGCAGATCATTCTGAAATCACACCGTGCACACCACGGACCGGTACGTGCCGGGAACTCTCCCATGCGGATTTTATCAGCAATCTCTCTGACTTTCAGCTTCACATCGTGAATATCTTCTTCGTTTCTTGTAACCGTTACCTTTTCACGATGGGCGAGATAGTAGAAGGAAAGGTTAATTTTTTCAATCGGTTTGCGATACAATCCGTAGTCATTTGCAGCCATTGCATATATGGCAAGCTGCATATCTTTCCTGAGTTTCTTTTCATCAGGCATGTTGCCGGTTTTGTAGTCGATGATCTCGATCGCTCCGTCAGCCTTTTCATCCACCCGATCAATTTTTCCGGTAAGACATACATCACTTCCTACTTTGATTTTGAAGAGTTTCTCCAGATCTTTGACTGCAATCTCAGGAGTATGAAAAGAATGAAAATAGTTTTCGAGCATCTGACGTGCTTCTTCTTTTTGTTTCGTCTGTTCCTCCCGGGAGGTATAGCCGACCGGGATCCAGGAAGATTCAAGCAGATTCAGAAGATGTGTGAGCCCGACTTCATTGTCTTTCGTAAACAACTGATAGAACTTCTGCAGAGCGTTGTGCACAGAGCTTCCGAATGAAGCCGCACCGTGGGGTCCTGTCGGGATTTTCAGTACGTACTGATATTTGTATTTCAGGGGACAGAGTTCATAGGTACTGATCTGGCTGTATGAAAGATTTTTAACCTCGGTCGGGATTGGTATCGGAGGATCTTCTTCCTTTTTCTTAAAATCAAAAATGGATAGCTGTTCTTTTTGTTCGGATTGCTTTGCGGATTTGCCGGTGACTTTTTCGGCACCGATTGTTTCGGCTACAAACGGCGATATGCGTTGTTTCCGTACTCCTTCACCGTATATTTCAGAAGCGGACAAAAAGAGCCTGTCTTTTGCACGGGTGATCCCCACATAAAACAGCCGCCTTTCTTCCTGAATATGATAATCTCCGCTCGGCATTGTCTCCTTTATCAGAGCATCAGGTATCGGAATCTGTTCCCGTCTGCGGCGGGTAGGAAAACGGCCGTTTATAAGATTCGGGAGAAAAACGACAGGAAACTCCAAACCTTTTGCACCGTGCACCGTGAGAATATTTACAGCATTCGTCTGAACCGCATCAGACTCGGATGCCAAAGGAGATTCACCCATCTCCAGACTCATATTGATATACTCGACTGCGGCAAAAACCGAACTGTCTTCAATTTCATTCTCCATACTTTTTAGTTTCTGGAAAAACTTCGTTATGTTCAATGTTCTTCGCTGATCATACTCATTTTCAGGATTGCTGAGTTTCTTGAGGTATTCGGTATCTTCCAGGAACTGGAACACGATCTCACCGGCTGAATCCTTGCGGAGTCGGGTGAGATGCTTTTTTATCATGGAGATTATCTGGATTAGTTTCTCTTTTGTTTCTTCTTTTACGAGCGGTAAATGTTCGCGATAAACTTCAAACTCCTCTCTCCACCAATCTTCATGGAAAAAGGAAAGTGCCACTTCAAGTGACTGGAAAAGAGAAAGGGAAATTTTTTTCGCAAAGGAGAGATAGAGAACCAGGTCCTGTTCATCAATTCCGAAATGATCCATGGAAAGAACGCGGTATAGTGAAACTGTATCATTCAGATCAGCGAGAACTTGCAGATAAGCGATCAGATCTTTGACCTCAGGTTGCTTAAATAACGTTCCCGGCCCTAAAAACTGAAAGGGAATACCTTCACGCTTCAAGGCATTGATGATCGGATCGCTGTGATTGTTCGCTCTTACCAAAATTGCAAAATCCTGGAAGGTATAGGTTTTATCCTGCAAGTAACCGGCGATACACTCTGCAATCCAATCCGCTTCCTGATCACCGTGTGCAAACAACTCAAACTGTACGGCTTCTTTTATATTTTTTTTATGTCCGACCAGCTCTTTTGAGATACCCAATTTACTTTCAAGGGTATCGGGATTATTGTTTTGGATGAGATTATAGGCATGATCAAGTATGGTTTGATTGGATCGGTAATTATCTACAAGACTTATCTGCTTTGCCTGCGGATAGTCCTCCATGAAGGTCATAATGTTGGAGACAGATGCTCCGCGGAATTTATAGATTGCCTGAGAATCATCTCCGACGACGGTCAAATTCGGATTGGTTTTTATGGGACAGAGGAGCTTTATGAGTTCGTACTGTGCGATATTCGTATCCTGGAATTCGTCAACCAATACATACTTAAATTTGTTTTGATACTGCTTTAAAACATTCGGTCTTTCCCGGAAAAGTTTGATCAGATAATAAATAAGATCGTCAAAATCCATGACGTCATGTTCGATTTTGAGCTTTTGATAGGTAGCGTATGCATCGGAAAGTTCCTGGTATTGCTGGATTTCTTCAGTGCTTATATTTTGTTCCGTTGTCATCCCAGGCATGACCAGGGATCCAGTTTTTTTGTTCCTGGATTCCGGATCATCCGCCAGCCGGCGGACGGAATGAGAATATTTCGAAAGTTTTTTTACCCACTTACTATACTCCTCAGGAGAAATATCTTCATCATGAAGCCTGGAGAAATGCTGCAGCAGCCCTTCGACAAATTTTGTGGGATTGCTGACAGGACGGTAGTATTTGAGATTGAGGTGAAAGAGATTTTTTTTGAGAAAGAGGATTGACTGTGCCTGAGTCATCAGATCATAACCTGGATTAAGTCCGAGATGATAAATATCGTCGCGCAGGATTTCGTCTGCAAACTTGTGAAATGTCGAGATCCACATCTGAAAATATCCGTACGGCATGGCACGGTCTACACGTTCTTCCATTTCATAGGCCGCTTTGTCGGTGAAAGTCAGGCAAAGAATTTCCTCAGGCTTTGCATGGTCATTCTTGATGAGATACTTGATTTTTTCGACGAGTGTAGTCGTTTTGCCGGTACCGGCTCCGGCCACAATAAGAAGCGGTCCTTTGTGGTATTCGACAGCCTGCTGTTGCGATGTATTCAGTTTTACCGAGTCGGTTGCCATAGTGGTCACATTGTAGCACTAGAGTTCGGATAAATACAGACCCTCTTTATATATACATATATTAAAAAGGATTCATTTTTCTCTGAATAAGTTACGAAAGATATGGCACTCATAGGGAACTAACATCTATGAGTAAATGGGGAGGAGATCAGCTTCGAGTAATTAGGAGTTATGACTGGCAGTACAATAGAGATCTTATGAAAAAGATACGATCTCTATCAGACTACAATCAGTCAGATGTAGCACAAATCAGAAACGATGTTCTGACATTTGCAGAGAAGTACGGGATACAAGCTGCAGTTGATGCATATGGGATATCACGAAGGACATTGTTTCGATGGAGGAAGAGACGGCGAGATTCAGAAGGGCAGTTGGATAGCCTGATACCAGAGACAACCAAGCCAAAGACACCCCGACGTATGGAGACTCACCCGAAGGTCATATCCTTTATCAAAGAGATTCGAGAACAATACTTTTGTTTGGGAAAGGAGAAGATCAAGCCCTTACTTGATGAGTATTGCCTACAGGAAGGAATTTCAACTATATCTGAGTCAACCATTGGAAAAGTGATCAAAAGACACAACCTGCAGCGCAAGACCTACCGGATCTATCACAATCCAGCAAGTGGCTTTGCAAAACGGAAAGTAAAGTACCGACAGAAGGTCAAGCGGTCTCCCAAGGTGGAAGATACCGGATACATTGAGATTGATACCATCACGAAGTTTGTACACGGAATCAAGCTGTATGTCTTCAATGCAGTGGACATCAAACTCAAATTCCAGTTCTCCTACGGATACTCAAAACTCAACAGCCGAAACGGTGCTGATTTTATGAGAAGACTGGAACTAGTATACCCAATACAAGATGGTATAAAAACCATACAAACAGATAACGGCCTCGAGTATCTGGGAAACTTCCATGACTATCTGGAAGAAAACAATATCCCACACCTCTTTATCTACCCCAGATGTCCCAAGATCAATGCCTTTATTGAGCGAGCAAACAGAACACTCCAGGAAGAATTTATGAACCCCTACATCTATACCAAGTGGACCGGTATCGGATCATTCAATCGTCACCTTATTGAATACCTCGTCTGGTACAATACAAAGCGAGTTCACAAAAGCCTGAACAATATTTCACCTATGGATTACCTATTATCTATTTTACCTAAAGAGTGCCATATGTATGGAACTCATACATTCTCTTGACTTTTATTGGAATACTTTATATTATTGGCCTTACATAAGTATACCTCTTGTATTTTCTGTGGTATCATTTATAATAACGTTTTGGCATCTATTTATTTATCAATTGTAATTATACATACCTATGGCACAGGGCACATTTCAGAGAAATAAACCCCATCTTAACATCGGTACCATCGGTCACGTCGACCATGGAAAAACTACCACCACTTCAGCAATTCATCACGTCCTTTCAAAGAAAGGTCTCGCAAAGGACATGAAATATGAAGAAATTGACAAGGCTCCCGAAGAAAAAGCACGCGGGGTCACCATCAATATTCATCACTCAGAATACGAAACAGAAAAAAGACACTATGCACATATTGATGCCCCGGGACATGCTGATTACATCAAAAACATGATCACCGGAGCAGCTCAGATGGACGGTGCTATTCTTGTAGTCTCAGCTCCTGACGGTCCTATGCCTCAGACTCGAGAACACATCCTTCTTGCCAATCAGGTCAATGTACCGGCAATCGTCGTTTACTTAAACAAAATTGATATGGTCCAAGATCAGGAAATCGTCGACCTCGTCGAAATGGAAGTCCGTGATCTTTTGAAGAAATATGATTATCCGGGAGATGAAGTACCCGTCATTCGCGGTTCTTCACTTAAAGCTCTTGAAGATGATCCGGAAGCAACAAAAGCAATCGAAGACTTGATGAAAGCAGTCGATGATTACTTCCCGGAACCGAAAAGAGACACAGACAAGCCGTTCCTTATGCCGGTTGAAGACGTTTTCACCATTCAAGGTCGAGGAACAGTCGTCACAGGAAGAGTCGAACGCGGAATCCTCAAAGTCAACGAAGAAATCGAAATCGTCGGACTCAAGGATAGTACAAAAACAGTCGTAACAGGAATCGAAATGTTCCGAAAAACTCTTGATGAAGCACGGGCAGGAGACAACACAGGACTTCTTCTTCGAGGAATCGAAAAAGAAGATGTGGAACGCGGACAGGTCATCACAAAACCTGGTTCAGTCAAACCTCACACAGAGTTTGAAGCTGAAATTTACGTTCTTAAGAAAGAAGAAGGCGGACGACACACACCGTTCTTCAAAGGATACCGACCTCAGTTCTACATCCGAACAACGGATGTGACCGGAGAAGTCAAACTCCCAGAAGGCGTAGAAATGGTCATGCCTGGCGACAACATCAAGATCGAAGCAAAACTTATTGCACCTATTGCTCTTGAAGAAGGTCTTAAATTCGCAATCCGCGAAGGTGGACACACGGTAGGAGCTGGTGTTGTTACCAAAATCATTAAATAACCAATATCTCAGTTAGGGCGGCCAAAAGGCCGCCCAACTGATTTCAGTTAATCTTTGCACTTTTAAATATGCCTAAAGGAAGAATAAGAATACGGCTTAAGTCATACGATCATCGTCTGATCGATGAGACTTGTCAGAAGCTGGTTGATACAGCCATAAAGACAGGTGCTTCCATCATAGGACCTATTCCTTTGCCTACAAAAAAGGAAGTGTATGTGGTGAACAAATCGCCATTTACCGACAAGGATGCAAGAGAACACTTTGGGCTTAAAATCCACAAACGTCTTCTTGACATCGTCAATCCTACGAATCAGACTATTGATTCTTTGATGCATCTTGAACTCCCGGCCGGAGTTGAGGTTGCCGTCAAGATGTAAGGCGCGCCGGATTCTGTACAATTGTACAGATGTAAAGCTCCAAGAGTTCTCTTTTGGAGATTTCCATTTTGACAATTGAGATAAAGAAAGAAATTGAGGAAGAGATTGCGTTTTGATATGAGATCAAGCAAAATTGCGGATATACATAGCAAATATAGCTTGAACTAAGCGTAACTATAGTATATAATTCTAAACACATGCAATTGTTAATGGTTAGTAAGAAACAGTTACATTTCTAATTTAACCAGATTGAAGCCTGATATAACGGCCCCAATCTGGGGTCTTTTTTTGTATAGAGTTAGAAAATACACATAAGTTAAATAAAAACATGGCAGGTTTTATACTCGGAGAGAAAAATTCGCAATCACAAATGTTTACACCTGAAGGTGTTATGGTCCCTGTGACCGTCATCAACACTTCTCCCTGTTTTGTCGTCGGTATTTTTACACCGGAACAAGATGGCTATGCAGCTATCAAACTCGGTTTCGGAACACGAAAAAATATCGCCAAACCAGTAGAAGGACAACTGAAAAAAGCGGGGATCAAAACCCCGCTTCGCTTTTTAAAAGAGATCCGAGTGGATCTTGATAAGAAAGCAGTAACATTCGTAGAAGAAGAAGGGAAAAAAGGAGTCCAGATCAGTGAACAGAAATTGTTTATCGGAGATGAAGTGAAGCCTGAAGTCATTTTTACAGTAGGAGATATCGTAGACATTTCGGGAACCTCTAAAGGAAAAGGATTCCAGGGTGTTGTCCGAAGACATAATTTCCGAGGAGGACCGAAAACTCACGGACAGTCAGACAGACTTCGTGCTCCGGGTTCAGTCGGTTCCACGACAACCCCCGGAAGAGTATTCAAAGGACAGAGAATGGCAGGACAGATGGGCGGAGACCGCATCACAGTCCAAAACCTGCAGGTTCTTGCAGTCAGTGAAAATTCAATAACAGTCAAGGGACTTATTCCCGGCAACACAGGAAGTGTTGTAGAAGTAAAAACAAAAGATATTTCTTAATTACAGTCATGGTACAAACTAAAGCAAAAAAAGAAACGACAAAAACAGCAAAACTGGAAGCTCCCGTTTTCGCACTTGACGGAAAGTCAGCAAAAACCGAAGCATTGCCGAAAGAAATTTTCGGACAGGATATGAACAGCAAACTGCTTGCGCAGTATGTCCGGGTGTACCAGGCAAATCAAAGACAGGGAAATGCTTCAGCAAAAACAAGAGCAGATGTGACGGGATCAATGCAGAAAATATACAGACAAAAAGGAACAGGTAGAGCACGTCACAGTACAGCAAAAGCAAATTTGTTCCGCGGAGGAGGAGCAACGTTCGGACCTTTGGTACGAGACTTTTCTCTTTCCATGAATAAAAAACAGAAAAAACAAGCCTTATTCGTTTCTCTGAGTCAAAAAGCAAAAGAAGGAACAATTAAAGTTCTTGATGCAGAGTCAATGACAAAAGAACCGAAAACAAAAACGGTTGCAAGTGCATTGAAGGCGATGAAAGTGACAGGTAAAGTACTTCTTGTTATGCCGAAGGTAGAAAAGAATGCATTAGTCCTTTCTACAAGAAATATAAAAAATGCCGATATCTCACAGGCAACAACAGTCAATGCATATGAAGTCATCAACCACAACGAAGTCATTTTTGTTGATAATGCAATAACGGTGTTAACAAATCATTTTTTGAAAAATGAAAATAACTAATATTTTAAGCCGACCTCTGGTAACGGAGAAATCCACGCAGCTGGCACAAAATAAAGTGTATCAGTTTGAGGTGAACACACAGGCTAATAAGCATCAGGTTGCGCAGACTGTAGAAGAGTTGTTTAAAGTAACAGTCGAAAGTGTCCGTATTGCAATCCGAAAAGGAAAAGAAAAAAGAGTCGGAAAGAAAATGATGACAAAGAAACGTGCCGATATCAAAATTGCGTACGTCAAGCTGTCGGAAGGATCAATTGATTTATTTCCACAGGCAGCATAAATTAGCTAATAGCTTATAGCTATTAGAAATTATTATTACAAACATGGCTAAACACGAAATTCCAGCAACACAGAAACCAGAAAAAAAACTGACTGAGATCCTGAAAAAACATTCAGGGCGGGACTCAAGTGGAAAAATTTCGGTTCGCCATCAAGGTAAACGACAAAAAAGATATTATCGGGTAATCGATTTTAAAAGAGATAAAAAAGATGTCGAAGGTACGGTGATCAGGATTGAATATGATCCGAACAGAAATGCAGATATCGCTTTGGTTGAATACAAAGACGGAGAAAGAAAATATATTCTTCATCCGGCCAATCTAAATATCGGAAACAAAGTGATCGCATCAGAAAAAGCAGAGATCACTGTAGGAAATGCTCTTCCTTTATCAGCTATCCCCGTCGGTATCGAAGTTCACAATGTTGAACTCTATCCCGGACAGGGAGGAATTATGATTCGCGGAGCCGGAACATTCGGTTCAGTGATTGCTAAAGACGGCCATTATGTCCATGTCAAACTGACATCAGGAGAAGTTCGAAAGTTCAGCAAAGGTTGTTGGGCAACAGTCGGACGGGTCGGAAATATCGAACATAAAGATGAAGAAATCGGAAAAGCAGGACGAAAAAGACTGATGGGAATCCGACCGACAGTTCGGGGTACCGCTCAGAATCCGAGATCCCATCCTCACGGAGGCGGAGAAGGACGAAGCGGTGAAGGTATGCATGCAAAGACTCCGTGGGGTAAAAAAGCACGCGGTGTCCGCACACGAGCAAAGAAAAAATGGAGTAATAAATTAATTGTTCAACGCAGAAAGTAATTTCATGGAATCGGTAACATATCAAAAAAATCTGAAGGTATCGCCAAAGAAGTTGCGGATGATACGGAATAATATTTTCAAAATGTCTCCCAAAGAGGCACTTGATTATCTCTTATATGCCCCGACAAAGCCGGCAAAAACATATTATAAAGTTTTAAATTCAGCTATTCAGAACGCTGTAAACTCTTTAAAAGTACAGGCTGATATGCTACAATTTAAGCTTTTGACAATTGAAGAAGGAAGAAAACTGAGCCGCTTCAAAGCAGGTTCAAAAGGAATGGCTAAGCCTATCGTCAGAAGATATTCTCATATTAAGGTTGTATTAGTAGAGAAAGCACAGCCGAAGAAAGCCGAGAAAAAGGCAGAACAGAAAGAAGTCAAAAAGGAAAAAGCTGAAAAAAAGCCGTTAGCAAAAAAGGAAACTGTTAAAAAGGAAAAGAAAGCCGCCGAAGTTAAAAACTCTGGGGAGTCAACTAAAGAAGTTACAAAATAATTAGAAATTGAATTAATTTAATGGGTCAAAAAGTACATCCACACGGTTTACGATTAGGGACAGTATACAACTGGTCTTCCCGATGGTTCTTTTCCGATAAGAAACAATATCGGGATGCTATTCTTGAAGATTCAAGAATCCGTGAAGAACTGATGAAAAAGTACAGTTATGCCGGTGTCACCGATGTGGTAATCGAGCGGGCGATCAAGAAAATCACCGTTATCATCTTCTCTGTGAAACCGGGTATGATCATCGGACGGGGAGGAAAAGGACTGGAAGACGTAAAAAAGATCATTGTTTCTTATCTGAAATCATACAATGAAGACAAGAAAAAGAGAAAAGAGACAAAAATCGAATTGAAGATTGAACCTGTCAAAAAACCGTATACAAATGCGTACTATGTTGCACAGACGATAGCAGAAAAGCTTGTCCGCAATCTGCCGCATCGTGCTGTCGTACACAGCACTATGACCCGAGTGATGGAAACGGGAGCAAAAGGAGTAAAGATTCAGTTGGGAGGACGTATCAATGGGGCCGAGATTTCACGATCTGAAAAATATTTCCAGGGTACCATTCCGACTTCAACAATCAGAGAACGTGTTGAATTTGCCAAGTACCCGGCTTTGACAAAATCAGGATATGTGGGTGTAAAAGTTTGGATTTGTCACCAAAGTTAAGATTCTAGAAGTTCATATTTACTATCGTGTTATCACCAAAAAGACAAAAATACAGAAAACAATTCAGAGGAACTTGGAGAAGAATCGCAACCAAAGGAGATACTCTTAATTTTGGTAGTTACGGTTTGAAGACTCTTGATGCCGGATGGATCAAGGATCGTCAGATCGAAGCTGTACGTGTCGTTTTAGCACGAGCCACTAGAAAAGAAGGAAAGTTCTGGATTCGTATTTTTCCTGATAAACCATATACGAAGAAACCGCCGGAGGTCACGATGGGAGCCGGAAAAGGAGATGTCGCATATTTTGTAGCATCTGTTTCGCCCGGGAGAATTCTTTTTGAAATTGACGGTCTGAGTGAAGCGGAAACAAAAAAAGTTCTCAGAAATGCAGCAGCAAAACTGACAGTTAACACAAAAGTTGTGACAAAATAATGAAAAAAGTAACTAAAGAATACATAAACAAAACCGCTGAAGAGCTGAAAAAAGAAGTCGAATCTTTACATAAAGAGATTGCCCGGCTTGAGATTGAAAGAAAAGCTAAGCCGCAAAAAGATTCAAATATGATTTTCAAAATGAAAAAAAGATTAGCAGTCGTTTTGACACTCATTCGTCAAAAGGAATTAGGAATTCAATCATAACAACATGAATAAAACGTTTACCGGTACAGTCGTTTCAAACAAGATGCAGAAAACGATTGTCGTGAAAATTGAACGAAAGTTCAGACACCATCTGTACCAGAAGGTTATTACACGTCACAAAAACCTGAAAGCTCATAATGATCTTGAAGGAGTGTTAGTCGGAGATATGGTTGTGATTGAAGAAACCCGCCCGATTTCTAAAGATAAACGCTTTAGAGTGATTGAAAAAGTTAATACAGTTACTAAATAAGAAGACCATGTTACAACTCAGATCAATGCTCAATGTCGCAGACAACTCAGGAGCAAAAGTAGTTCAGCTTATCGGTATCCCAAAAAAAGGAAATCGGAAAATTGCTTACCTGGGAGAAGTCTTTACCGGTGTTGTGAAAAAAGCAGCTCCGTACGGACAGGTCAAAAGCGGAGAGGTGGTCCGCGCTGTAATTGTACGCACCAGAAAAGAAGTCAAAAGAGCAGACGGAAGTTATATACGGTTTGATGAAAATGCATGTGTAATCCTGGCAGGAAATGATACACAGGATCCTAAAGGTACCCGTATATTCGGACCGGTCGCAAAAGAGATCAAAGATGCAGGATACAACAAGATTGCCAGTTTGGCAGAGGAAATTTATTAAACAACTATGAAAATAAGAAAAGGTGATACAGTTTTGGTGATCGCAGGAAAAGACAAAGGTCGTACGGGAAAAGTCGACCGCGTTTATCCGAAGCAAAACAAAGTCGTCGTCGAAAGCATCAATATGTACAAAAAAGCGGTGCCGAAGACGGAACAGACACCTCAAGGAGGTGTGATGGATGTCCCGAGACCGATCCAGGCATCAAACCTTATGGTTGTCGATCCGAAAACCAAGAAACCGTCACGTGTGAAATATGAAATTAAAGACGGGAAAAAAGAGCGGGTATTTAAGAGTACATCCCGAAAAAAAATATAAATTGATATTTACCCATGGCAGGACTGAAAGAAAGATATAATAAAGAAATAAAACCGGCACTCAAAAAAGAGTACAAAATCGAAAACGATTTTGCAGTCCCTACAGTGCTCAAAACCGTCGTCAATGTCGGTGCAGGAGAAGCTGTGGTGAATAAGAAAGTTATTGAAAAAATTCAGGAACAGATTGAACAAATCACCGGACAGAAAACAGTTGTTACTAAAGCAAGAAAGTCCATTTCTGCTTACAAAATCCGAAAGGGATTGGCTATCGGAGTCAAAGTGACTTTGAGAGGTAAGAAGATGTATTCTTTCCTTGAGAAGCTGACGGCAATCGTACTTCCGCGTCTTCGTGATTTCCGAGGTATTCCTGAATCAGCTGTTGATCAGCACGGAAATTTGAATCTCGGATTTACAGAGCAGACGATTTTCCCTGAAATTGAGTACGATAAAGTTGACAAATTGCGCGGTCTTGAAGTGACAGTCGTCACCAGTACCAAAAATCGTGAACAAGGCAAAAAATTATTTGAGTTAATGGGGATACCCTTTAGTAAATAAATTTATTTTTCTCTATGGCAAAAACATCAGATGAAGTAAAATTTCAGCGAAAGCAGAAATACGCAGTAAGACATGTGAATCGTTGTCCGGTATGCGGAAGATCACGAAGTTATATCCGAAGATTCGGACTGTGTCGTCTTTGCTTTAGAGAAAAAGCATTAAAAGGAGAAATTCCCGGAGTTAAAAAAGTTTCTTGGTAACACTATGACTCGTTCAGCAAAAAAAGGACCATATATTGATGAAAAATTGCATCAAAAAGTTCTAAAACAAAAAGAATCCGGTGAGAGAAGACCGATCCAGACATGGGCACGTTCCTGTCAGATCCATCCTGACTTTGTCGGACACAGAATAGCTGTTCATAACGGGAAAAAATTTATTGAAGTCTTTGTTTCAGAAGGAATGGTCGGACACAGACTGGGAGAATTTTCACCGACCCGCACCTTTAGAGGTCACGGAAAGGTTACCAAGAGAACGGCAGATAAGACCTAATGTATCAGCAGTTAGCTGTTAGCTTATAGCAATTAAATTAAATTACATAAAATTGGAAATTAAATAAACAATATGTCAGTTATCGATCTCATCATACGAATAAAAAATGGATACATGGCAAAGAGGGAACAGATTGTTTCTCCTTATTCCAAGTATCGTGAATCAGTGGTACGCAAGCTGAAAGAGCTGGGCTATGTCGCTGACTATCGTATTGAGGGAGAGATAATCAAGACGATCATCATTGACTTACGTTATGATGAAGGCGTCCCGGCACTCACTGATGTGCGTGTATTCTCAACTCCGGGAAGAAGAATGTATAAGCCATACCGTGATGTGAAATCAGTAAAAGGCGGCATGGGCCATGCGATCATTTCCTCTTCAAAGGGAATAGTCACTGACCGTGAAGCAAAGAAAGCACAAGTAGGCGGAGAGTTATTATTTTACATTTGGTAAGATGTCTAAAATAGGCCAAAGTCCAATTCAGATACCGAGTTCTGTACAAGTTGATATTCAAGGTCAGGTTGTTCAGGTAAAAGGATCAAAAGGAAATTTATCTTTTGAACTCCCTCATTTTTTGAGTATCCGAAACGAAGAAAACACACTGTATATTGAAAGAAAATCAGAAGCAAAAAGACAGAAAGCTTCTCACGGTCTTTATCGCAGTATCATTGCAAATGCAGTGAAAGGCGTAGATCAGGGATGGTCAAAGAGACTTGAGATAGTCGGAACCGGTTTTAACGGTAAAATGCAGGGACGGGATCTGAATCTGAAACTCGGACTTTCGCATCCTGTAATTTTTAAGGCGCCGGAAGGAATCCAGCTTTCGATGGAGGGAAACAATATTATTATTATCTCCGGAATCGATAAACAGCTTGTCGGAGAAGTAGCCCATCAGATCAAATCAGTAAAGAAACCTGACGCATACAAAGGAAAAGGTATTCGTTATGAAGGCGAACACGTCCGTGTCAAACCGGGAAAGAAGGCAAAGGCAGCATAAGTCAGTTAATAGCTTTTAGCTTATAGCTATCAGAAATTACAAAATATATATGGCAAATAAAAATTTACAAAGAAAACTCAGAAGAAAACGACGAGTCAGTTCAAATATTGTCGGAACTAAAGAGCGGCCGCGCGTCAGTGTGAACCGTTCCAATGTGCACATTTATGCTCAGGTCATTGATGATGAAGCCGCAAAGACCCTTGTTGCTTATGATGCATCAAAGCTTGAAGGACGTGACAAGAAAACCAAAACACAGGAAGCAAAAGAAGTAGGTGTTGAATTGGCAAAACTCATGAAAGCTAAGAAAATTACACAAGTTGTATTTGACCGCGGAAGTTTCGCCTATAAAGGTCGCGTGAAGGCTCTGGCAGAGGGATTACGAGAAGGCGGAATTACCGTTTAAGAATTACTAAATTATTATATTAGAATGGCAAAAGGTAAATTAAAACAAAACGACGAAAATAAGATGGATGAACGGGTCCTAAATATCCGCCGTGTTTCCAAAAAAACCACAGGCGGAAACTACATTTCATTTTCAGCACTGGTCGCAGTCGGTGACGGTGAAGGAAGTGTAGGTATCGGAATCGGACGGGGTCTTGAGGTACCTCCTGCCATTCAGAAGGCTATCACCCAGGCAAAAAAACGCATGGTGAAACTGCCGATTTATAATGATACCCTTCCGCATGAAATTAAGTTAAAATATAAATCTTCACGACTTCTTTTGAAGCCGGCACCTCCCGGTACCGGACTGAAAGTCGGAGGAGTAGTCCGTGCCGTTCTTGATATTGCAGGTGTAAACAATGCGTCAGGAAAAATTATCGGAACACGAAATCAGATCACCAATGCCTATGCAGTCATCGAAGCAATCAAACGGTTGAAGCCGCGTATCACGGAAGAAAAGAAAGAAGAAACAGCTGTCGAATCGGAACCTAAAGCTGTCGTACAAGAAACAGTGTTGGAAGAAGCAGTGACTGAAGCAAAACCGAAAAAAGCCGAAAAAAAAGAGACAAAAGTAAAAGCCACGTCTGCAAAAGCGACGGCGGGCAAAGCAAAAAAAACAGCACCGAAAAAGAAACCGGTCAAAAGTGATAAATAATTAATTACACGTATCTCATGAAAAATCTAACAGAATTACCGAAAATTACAGAAAAAGGGAAAAAACGACTCGGACGCGGATTGGGTTCGAAAGCCGGTGCTAAATCAGGCCGCGGTACCACACGTCATCAGACCGCCCGCACCAAAATGCCTCTTCACTTTGAAGGAGGTCAAAACCGCATGGTGAAACGTTTCCCTCTTCTTCGAGGAAAAGGCCGAAACAAGCCGGTAGGAATGAAACCGGTATTACTTACACTTACACACTTGAATATCTTTGAAAAAGGAGCTACAGTAGATATGAATGCACTTGTTGAAAAGGGCATCATCGAGTCAGCTGATACACAGCGCGGAGTGAAAGTGGTTGCTAATGGGTCAATTGAAAATGCTATAACTGTCTCATTACCAGTTTCGCAGTCTGCTCGTGAACAAATTGAAAAGGCTGGCGGAAAGGTTCAATGAAAGATATAGCTCAAAAATTTCAATCACTCATAAAAGATCCTGCTTTGAGACGAAAGACAGGAATCACATTTCTCATCATTCTTATTTTCCGAATATTTGCGTACCTTCCGGTACCTGCGATTGACCTTTCAAGACTGCAGGCACTCTTTGAGCAAAGTCAGTTTCTTTCACTCCTTGATATTTTTTCAGGAGGCACCTTAGTCAATTTCTCAGTTATGGCTTTAGGACTTTCTCCATACATTAATGCCTCCATTATTATGCAGCTTGTTACCATGGTCGTGCCGCAACTTGAAGCTTTATCAAAAGAGGGAGAGTACGGGCGATTCAAGATAAATCAATACACGAGATTTCTGACTGTTCCGCTTACTCTTGTTCAGGCAGTCGGTATTTATGTGCTTCTGAGAAATCAGCAGATTATTGATGTGTTGTCGCCGATCGAGTTTTTCTCTTTCGTACTGACGCTTCTTGCCGGTACTTTTATTTTGGTCTGGCTTGGTGAACTTCTCACGGAATTCGGACTCGGAAACGGAATCTCAATTCTTATTTTTGCCGGTATCGTCGGACGTATTCCTGTACTTATCGGAAGGACAATCACCACATTCAATTCAGAAATTGCACTCAATATCATAATCTTTTTGGCGCTGACGCTTGTGGTTATTGCGGCTGTTGTATTTATCAACGAAGCGGTCCGCAAGATCCCCGTATATTATGCAAGGCGTATTAAGGGAAATAAAATGTATCAGGGAGCGACAAACTTTTTGCCCCTGAAGCTGAATCAGGCAGGGGTTATTCCGATCATCTTTGCGGTATCCTTTGTTCTCTTCCCGCAGATTATCGGTAATTTCGTGCGCTATGTCCCGAACCAGACACTGGCAAATATCGGGACGGCATTAGCAACTTCATTCACTCCAGACGGCGTTTTGTATAACTCAGTGTATTTCATACTTGTCGTTGCCTTTACATTCTTCTACACTATCATCGTCTTCAATCCGGAAAAAATAGCTGAAGAAATCCAGAAGCACGGAGGATTTATCCCCGGTATTCGCCCAGGATCGGCGACCAAACACTATCTGCAGAGTGTTGTATATAAAATTACGACATTCGGTGCGGTATTCTTAGGACTTATCGCAATCCTTCCGGCTATTATGTCTTCCGTGACAGGACTTCAGAATTTGATTATCGGAGGAACGGGAATCCTTATCGTAGTGTCTGTTGTTCTTGAAACGTTCAAGAAGATCGAATCTCAGCTGGTGATGAAAAACTATGACAGATTCACGTTGTAGATACGCAGCAATGGTGTATAATAGATTTTTCTCATTTCCTTACGGATTTATATTGTTATAAGTAGCTAAAAATTATGGCAAAAAAAAGTACACGCGTTCTTTTTGGTCTTGTTTGCACGGAATGTAGCACAATGAATTACGTTTCTGAAAAAAGCAAAATCAATACACAGGAACCCATAACATTAACGAAGTATTGTCCTGTATGTAAAAAACACACAGAACATAAAGAAAAAAAGAAACTGGACTAACACTCCAAATTGATATCTCAATATGAAGATTGTTCTTATCGGAATACAAGGATCAGGAAAGTCAACTCAGGGGAACATGCTCTCGAAGCAATTGAAGATTCCGTATCTGTCAACCGGTCATATCTTCCGCAATATTGCGAAAGAGACGACACCTCTTGGCAAGAAAGTAAAACTTCTGATGTCTTCCGGATTGCTGATTCCAGATGATCTGACGATAGAGATAGTAAACAGTTATCTGTCCCGTCCGGAATACAAAAAGGGATATATCCTTGACGGATTTCCCCGCACTTTAAAACAGGCAAAAAAATTCAAAAATAATGTGGATCGGGTTGTCCATATCCATATTCCTGATAAGGAAGCATTGTGGAGGCTGGCATATCGCAACGAACAGCGCGATGATGACACTATTGAAGCTATCAAGAAACGAATTGAACTTTTTAAGACACATACTACACCGGTGCTTGAATATTATGAAAAGAATGATAAGCTTTCAACTATTGACGGCACCCGGTCAATAGAAGAAGTCAATCAGTCCATTCTGAAATCTCTCGGAAAACAGAAAATCAAAAACCGGATTCTCAAATGGCAGCAGAAGAATAATACTATTGTTGCCATTGTCGGCATGCCGGGATCCGGCAAGACGGAAGCTGCTCAGTATTTTGCAGCAAAAGGGCTTCCCATTGTCAGTTTTTCTGATATTGTCAACAAAGAGATTGAAAAGCAAAAAAAGCCGCATACTCTTGCAGTGCACCACGAAATAAGACAGGGATTGAGAGATAAATACGGATTTGAAGCGATGGCAAAGCTCAGTAAAGCGGATATTGAAAAGAATCTCCGGAAACACAACTTGCTGGTCATTGAGGGAATGAGGTCATGGGAAGAGTATCAGTATTTGAAACAGGAATTTCCGAAAGCTCGTATTTTTATCGTTGCGGTCTATGCAGACAAACCTATCCGATTTGAGCGGATCAAACATCGAAAATCCCGATCAGGGCTTTTCGGTGAAGAACGCGATCTAGATGAACTCTTGAATACACACATGGGACCGACAATTGCTTATGCAGATTATCTGATTAAGAATAATTACACGCTTGATGAGCTGAAACACAAACTTGAAGAAGTGTATCGGGCAATTTATTTTTCATAAGGATGATACACCTCAAGTCAAAGGAAGAGATTGAAAGCATGAAAAAAGGCGGAGCAATCCTCCGGGAAGTCGTAGATATATTACTTCCGAAGATTCATGCCGGTATGACAACTGATGAAATTGATCGAGAAGCGGAAAGACTGATTATTGAGCGGGGAGCCGAACCGTCATTCAAAAGAGTAGACGGTTACAAATGGACAACATGTCTGCCGGTAAATGAACAAACGGTGCATACGCCGCCTTCCAAAAAGAAGAAACTGAAGCAGGGAGACGTGCTGACAGTTGATATCGGAGTGTACCTTGACGGACTGCACACCGACTATGCGACAACGTTTGTAATAGGCGGCAAAACCGACCCTGAAACAGAAGCATTTTTAAAAAAAGGGCATGACACTCTTGAGAATGCAATTAAAAAAGTGAAAGTGGGTGAACGATTAGGAACGATTGCAGCCTTTATTGAGGAAGAAATGACGGGAGCTGGATACTATATCCTCAAAGAGTTGACCGGTCACGGAGTCGGATATGAACTGCATGAGGATCCCTATGTCCTGAATTATTTGGATCGGCCTATTGAGAAGACCTACAAGATACCGTCAGGACTGACGATTGCCGTAGAAATTATCTATTCAATGGGAACGGAAAAAATTGCCTACGAGCCCAATGTCCCGTGGTCAATTATTACGCAAGATAGAAGTATGTCGGCATGCTTTGAACACAGCATTGCCGTAACTGATAAAGAAACCTTCATTTTAGCGTAGTTATGTGTTACAATATATCTTTCTATGAAAGATAACGTGATTATAGTGGAAGGAGAGGTTGTTGAAAACCTTCCGAACACTTTGTTTAAGGTGCAGCTTGATGAGGGAGAGAAAGTCATTCTCTGTTACTTATCAGGAAAGATGAGAAAAAATTATATAAAAATTTTGCCGGGTGATCGGGTCAAAATCGAACTCACCCCATATGACCTCAACAGAGGCCGTATAGTTTATCGAAAATAATATCCTATGCAAGTAAGATCAACAGTAAAAAAAAGATGTGAAAGTTGTAAGATTGTCGTCCGCAAAGGGCTTATGTATGTCATTTGCAGCCGTAATCCGAAACACAAACAGAGACAAGGATAATTATTATTAGTATTTTGAAGTTTACTATCATATGCAACGGTTAATGGGAGTCATCTTACCAGATGAAAAAAGAATAGATTATGCACTGACACTTATTCACGGTATCGGTTGGTCAAAATCAAAAGTGATACTGTCTGAAACAGGAGTCGATGAAGCAGTAAGAGTAAAAGATCTCTCAGAAGACCAGTTGAAAGCCCTTACTACCTATATTGATAAAAATATCAAAGTAGAAGGAGATCTTCGTGAAGAACGAAGCGAAAATATAAAGAGACTTCGCGAAATCGGTTCATATCGCGGTATGAGACACGGAATGGGATTGCCGTCAAGAGGTCAGAGAACCCGTTCAAATGCCCGCACAAAACGGGGTAAAAGAAGAACAGTCGGAGCACTTACCAAAGAAGCATGGGCAAAAGTTGATCAAACACAGACAACTACCAAATAATTATATTTCAATCTATGGCACCAAAGACACAAGCGAAACAAAAAAAGACACGTGTTGTCGAAAATGGTCGTATATACATTACGGCTACCTTTAACAATACACTCGTCACAGTCACCGATGAAAACGGCGGCGCACTCGTTGTAAGTTCATGCGGTATGCACGGATTTACCGGTACCCGAAAATCCACACCGTATGCAGGAACAGTTACGACAGATGCAGCGTTAAAAAGAGCAACTGAAGATTACGGACTTAAGAAGGTTGATGTTTATGTAAAAGGTATTGGCCCCGGCCGTGAAGCTTCTTTACGCTCAGTGCGTGCTTCCAGTGTCGATATCGGTAAAATCGTCGATATTACACCTATCCCGCACAACGGTGTTAGACCGCCAAAAGTGCGAAGAGTTTAATAATAAGAATTAATAATTACGAAATAATAAAATGCGTTATACAGGTCCCAAGAATAAAGTTTCACGAAGAGAAAGCGCCGACCTCGGTCTAAAAACAACCGGATCAAAAGCACAGGCGTCTTTGCTTAAAAAAATAAATATTTTACCTGGGCAGCACGGCACACGATTCCGAAGAAAATCTTCTGAACATGCCCGCCAGCTTCGGGAAAAGCAAAAGCTTCGCTTTTTGTTCGGAGTGACCGAGAAACAGTTGAAGGGATATTTTGATACAGCGTCCCGACGTCGCGGAAACACCGCCATTTTCCTCGGTGAGCTCCTGGAACGAAGACTTGATAACGTTGTATACAGGTTGGGATTTGCACCGACACGTGCAGCAGCCAGACAGCTGGTATCTCACGGACATATCAAAGTCAATGAAAAAGTTCTTGACATCCCGTCATATCTGGTACAGGTAGATGAGAAGATTACATTTGCATCGGATGATTCAAAGAAGATACCATATATTGAAGAATTCCGCGGACAGAATGATATAACTTTTCCTGAATGGGTTGAACTCAAGAAGGATATGGGCGTTCTTACTAAGACACCTGACAACTCAATTATTGAACAGCAAGTGAACTTAAGATTAGTTATTGAGTTCTACTCACGTTAATAATTTTTTACTAATTGTATACATCTTTATATGTTAGAGCCAATGTTTTCCGTAAAAATTGAAGAGCAATCTGAGAACTACGGAAAATTTATTTACGAACCCTTCAATACCAGTTTCGGAAACAGTATCGGTAATGCATTGAGAAGAACGCTTCTCTCTTCTTTGCCGGGTGCTGCTATCTCACATGTCAAATTCGGACAGGCATCACATCTTTTTGCCACAATCAAAGGCGTAAAAGAGTCGGTCCTTGACATTGTATTGAATCTTAAACAGATCCGCTTTAAAGCAGAAGGAAACGGACCGTTCACAGCGAGAGTTTCAGTAAAAGGGGCAAAAAAAGTGTATGCAAAAGACTTTGAAGGAGATGTTGAAGTCGTCAATGGTGATTTCTATATTGCAGAGGTAACCGATGCAAAAGGAGCTCTTGATATTGAAGTAACGGTACAGGTCGGATACGGATATGAATCAGCAGATGACAAAGAGACGCAGACAGGTTATATTGCCGTTGATTCTTCTTATTCACCGATTACCAAAGTAAATTTTAAGGTTCAGGAAGCCCGTGTAGGAAGAACAACCGATTTTGAGAGACTTATTCTTGATGTCTGGACTGACGGAAGCGTTACACCTGAAGAAGCTGTAAAAGAAGCATCAACAATTCTTTCAAAGCACTTTGCGGCAATTGTTGAAGGAAAAGAAGAAACGCAGGAAGAGTCAACCGCGGCTGAACCGACAGGAAAAGAAGAACAAAATCCGAAAGCATATGAAACCATTATTGATGAACTCAATCTTCCGTCACGTGTCATCAATGCTCTGTTAAGAGAAAACATTGAAACAGTTGCAGACCTCGTTGAAAGAGGACGTGAGGATTTGACCAATCTGAAAGGTGTAGGAAAAAAATCAATCGATCTTATTGAGGAAGAGTTGAATAAGATGGGTGTTGAACTTAAATAAGTTGGAATTATTGACAGAATGAAACACAGAACTAAACTAATCAAATTTCACTCAGGAAAAGATTCAAACAAAATGATTCTGAGAAAGATGATGACGAACTTTTTCAAATATTCGCACATCGTTACAACAGAAAAACGCGGAAAAATACTGAAGCGTTTCATTGATATTGCAGTCGCAAAAACCCGTGAAGAAACGGAAGCAAGTAAAAACTATTTGCTCAAGTACTTTCCGAGTAAAGCCTTTGTCTCAACCCTGTTTGCACAGGTCGGTCCTGCCGTAAAGGATATTGCGGGCGGATATGTCCGTATCGTTCGGATGAACCAAAGAGACAATGACGGATCAATGATGGTGCGAGTCGAATGGGCACATCCTGTGGTCATTGACTGGGGGGAAAAGAAAGAAAAAACAGCCAAAACAGAAAAAGCGGAAAAATCAGAAAAGAAAAAGGCTCCTAAAAAGGCTGTTAAAAAAGAAAAGGCTGAAAAAAGTGAAAAAGTAAGTTCTGAAGAAGAAACTAAATAATACTATTTAATCAAAAAACATGACACGTACAACACTCTCAACCAGATCAATCAAAGCAAGTGAAATTGACCGAGAATGGCATCTGATCGATGTCAAGGACCAGATCCTGGGCCGTGCAGTCGGAGAAATTTCAACTCTTTTGCAGGGAAAATCAAAAAGAACATATGTACCCTATCTTGATATGGGTGATCATGTTGTAGTCATCAATGCAAAGGATGTCAAGGCTACCGGGAAAAAAGGTGATCAGAAGATATACGACCGCTACTCGGGTTATCAGGGAGGACGAAAGACATTGACTCTCAATGAGATGATGGATAAGAAACCGACTGAGGTCATCCGTGAAGCTGTCTCAGGAATGCTTCCGAAAAACAAGCATCGTGATGCCCGTCTGGCAAGACTTCATATTTATGAAGGAGAAACACATCCGTTTGCACAAAAGTTACAAACAAAAAAATCATAAACAATTATTGTAATTAGTTATTAGGTTTATATATATGGCAAAGAAAAAGAAAGATATTCAATATTATGAATCAGTCGGCAGGCGCCGTGAGTCAGTTGCACGTATCAGACTGCATATTGTCACGGGTAAAGATAACAGTGCTACTGTCAAAGGTTCAAAAATGAAACAGGGAGAAGTTGTCATAAACGAAAAACTTTTAGCTGATTACTTTCCCTCCGCTGCAGAGCAAAATCTGATCATGCGTCCTTTTAAACTGACGGATAGTGCTGACAGATTTGTCGCAACAATTGTGGTCAAAGGCGGCGGTAAAAACGGACAGGTTGAAGCCATTTCCCACGGAATCTCTCGGGCTCTCTGTTTGGCAGATGAAACTTTCCGTGAGGTACTCAAAGCAGAAGGACTTCTTACCCGCGATGCCCGTATACGTGAACGACGAAAAGTCGGTACAGGCGGAAAAGCACGCAGACAGAAACAGTCACCGAAGCGTTAACGGTATCTCCTGTCTTCCCGTCCGCCGGCTGGCGGATCGTTCGGGATCTTCTCAAGATACTGATTTGCCGGTTCGCGAACACATGACAACAAGGCACATGCTTCTGTTATATTAGATAATAAGCGTATGATAAAACTCTCTGTTATTATTCTCTCGTACAACACTAAAGATATAACAAGAGAATGTATAGAAACGCTCTACAAGAGTTTATCTTCGTATCCCTCGCTTGACGCTGAAATAATCCTGGTCGATAATGCGTCTGTGGACGGTTCGGCTGAGATGATCAAAGAACTTAAATCTTCATTATCCGATAAAAATATCGGCTATTCATATATTTTGAATCAGCACAACGAAGGGTTCCCGAAAGGCAATAATGCAGCAATCGTCAATGCAAAAGGTGAATATACCCTTTTCCTCAACTCCGATGTCCTGATAAAAGAAGTAGATTGGCCGGAACTGTTTTCTTATCTTGACGCTGATCCTGCAGTTGCCGCGCTTACCGTACGGGTAGATCTTCCGAAAGGCGGGATTGATCCGGCTTCTCACCGCGGCTTTCCGACTGTTTGGAATTCATTCTGTTATTACTCGAAACTGGAAGCACTGACACGCAATGTCCCGATTCTGAACGCATGGTTCGGAGGATATCATATGACGGAAAAAAATCTTTCTGAAATACATGAGGTTGATGCAATAAGCGGAGCATTCTTTCTTGCGAGAAAACAGGTTGTTGACGAACTTGGTGGTTTTGATGAAACATTTTTCATGTACGGTGAGGATATCGATCTTGCTTTCCGCATGAAAGAAAAGGGGTATAGGGTTCTCTATTATCCGAAATATCATGTGACTCATCTTAAGTATCAAAGCGGATTGAAGAAAGGGAAGAAAAACACGGAGAATAAAACGAAAAAATATTTCTACGATGCGATGAAGATTTTTTACCGGAAGCATTATGAGGGTAAAAATCCGTGGATTGTATCGCAGTTGGTGTACTTTTTTATTAATGTAAAGTCGAGATTGTAATTATCATGTCATCCCGGACTTGATCCGGGATCCAGTAATGTAACTGCTCGATAACAATTTATATTGCTCCGTGGGCGTGCTCACCAGAATCTGTCAGCTGCGCACCTCCCAAGTCGCATAAAAATTGTATCTTCGCAGTTACAATCATGAACATTGCTTGTCATCAAAAATAATGAAACCCAAACGAATCGGTATCGATGCAAGGCTATATTTCCAAACGGGTGTAGGCACTTATCTGAGGAATTTGCTTCATTTCCTTCCTGAAACGGCGCCTGAGGACGTTGAATTGTATGTTTATGTTCTTCCGCAGGATAAAGCTTCTATTTCTTTGTCAGATAAGCGTTTTGTTTTGCGGGAAGCCGATGCCCGTTGGCATAGTCTTTCTGAGCAGACGACCTTTTATCGGCTGATTATGCAGGATGATATTGATCTGATGCACTTTACCTATTTCAGCTACCCTGTTTTTTATAAACGTCCCTTTATCGCCACTGTCCACGATTTGACACCGTTATTGTTTAAAACAGGGAGGGCATCCACATTGAATCCCTTTTGGTACGAATTCAAGTTTCGGATTTTCAAAAATGTTCTAGCCAGTCAGATAAGGCACGCGCAGGCAATCATTACACCGTCAGAAACGGTCAAAAAACAGCTTTTTGATGTTTATGGCAAGGATAGTGCAACAAAAACGCAAGCAATACCGGAAGGGGTGAATTTTGAGCTTCAGGAAGCGAAAGAAAGTAGCCGGCTGGCTAAAGATGCCGGCGATCAATATTTCCTGTATGTCGGCAACTTTTATCCTCATAAAAACGTAGACTCATTGATTCAGGCATATAAACTTTCCGGCGTGCAAACTCCGCTGATCCTGACAGGGCCGGATAATGACTTTGCAAAGCGATTAAAGGGTATTATTGAGCTGGAGGGAATGAATTCCATTCGATTTATCCATGATACATCAAACGGTGATCTTGTCTATTTGTACAAGCATGCGAAAGCTCTTATAAACCCGTCACTGTCTGAAGGGTTCGGTCTGCCGCTTGTTGAGGCAACGTATTTCGGTTGTCCGGTGATTGCGTCAGATATTCCGGTGTTCAAAGAATTACTAGGTGAGAACTACACAGCCTTCAATCCCTATGATGTGAATGATATTGCTTCTAAACTGAAACTCAAAACGTACAAGAGTGCAGCATTACCTAATGACTTTTCTTTTAAGCAGATGGCAAAAAGGACAGTAGAGGTATACTCAGAATTATTGACAAAATGAAAACAGCAATCATATATGACTGGATGGATAAATGGGGCGGGGTGGAACGCCTTCTTTTGACCCTGAATGAAGAGTTTCCCGATGCTGATTGGTATACCTCATATATTGATCGTGAGAATGCTTCCTGGACAAAATACCTAAGCGGGGAAGTCTATCCTTCTTTCCTGCAGAAGTTTCCGGATTTTTTACGGAGAAGCCGCATATTTTCTCTTTTTTTACTTCCGTATGCATTCGAAAGCTTCGACTTATCTAAGTATGATCTGGTAATTTCCGTTACATCTTCTTTTGCCAAAGGAGTCATTACACGACCCGAGACAAAGCATATCTGTATTCTTCTTACACCGACCAGGTGGCTGTGGGGGATGACCGAACAGTATGTATCTTCAAGCTGGGCAGTACCATTCCTCTCAAAACTGCGCAAATGGGATTTCGTAGCAGCCCAAAGACCTGACCGGATCATATCCATTTCTCAGCATGTTGCCGAACGATGTCGTACGTATTACAAAAGAGACAGCGATGTGGTGTATCCGCCCTTTGATACTGAGCACTGGGACGCTATTGAAGAAACGGTTGAAAGGCCCGAGAGGCCTTATTTTTTGACGGTATCGCGCCTTGAATCGTATAAGAAGGTAGATCTTGTCGTAAAGGCATTTACGCAGTTACAGAACTACGATCTGGTGGTAGTCGGGAGAGGATCACAAAAAAAGTCATTGCAGCATATAGCTTCAAAAAATACGACGTTCCTTGAGAATGTTTCCGATATAAAACTCAGGTCGTTATATCGTAATGCCGAAGCTCTTATCATGCCTCAGGAAGAGGATTTCGGATATGTCTCGGTGGAAGCACAGTATTTCGGCTGTCCCGTCATCTCTTATCGGACGGGAGGAGTAGCGGAACTGATAGAAGACGGTAAAACAGGGTGTCTTTTCGATTCCCAGAATGTCTCATCCGTAAGAGAAGCGGTTGCAGATTTCAAGCGCGACACGTACAATTTAGTTGACACGAAAGGTATCGCCAGGAAGTTTGCGAAAGAAACCTTTATTTACAAACTTCATGAGATCATTTCCAAAAAGTAAGTTATACATTATTAAAGTACCCTATGAAAGCAGTTATCTTCGCAGGCGGTGTAGGAACACGCCTTTGGCCCCTCTCCCGTAAGAAGTCACCGAAACAGTTCGAAAAAGTTGTTGGCGACAAATCAACTCTCCAGCTAGCTGCGGAACGTCTTCTTCCTGAGTTTGCAGCCGAGGATATTTTTATTTCGACCGGAAAAGACTATATCAAAATGGTTCAGGAGCAACTTCCTTTTGTGCCTGTTGAAAACATTATTGCCGAACCGGCTAAACGGGATGTAGGGCCGGCTGTTGCTCTTGTTATGGGTTACCTTGCAAAAAAATTTCCCGATGAACCGGTAGTAATACTCTGGAGCGATCATTTAGTAAACAAAATCAATTTATTCAAAGATATTGTTCTGAAATCAGGGAAGTTTGTGGCTGAAAAGAAAAACTGCATTGTTTTTATCGGTCAGAAGCCGCGCTTTGCTTCGGACAATCTCGGTTGGATACAAACGGGTAAAAAGATAATGGACATTGACGATATAGAATTTAAACAGTTTGAAGAATTTAAGTATCGACCGGACAGTGAGACTGCTCAAAAATATTTTGATAACAAGCACTATTGCTGGAATTTGGGATATTTTGTCACTACACCGAAATTCATGTATTCTCTTTTCCGCCAGCATGCAAAAGAGATTTATGACGTTACTGAAAAAATCGTTGAGGCAGAGGATTACGAGAAATTTTCTGAAAAACTGATGAAGCATTATCAGGAAATGCCTGAGATCAGTTTTGATAACGCCGTTCTTGAGAAAATTGAAAAAGATTGTGCCTATGTTGTGGTGGAAGACATCGGTTGGAGTGATGTCGGAGCGTGGGAAGCGCTGAAAGAAGCATTAGAGCAGCATCGGGAAGACAATATTATCAAAGGCCGGGTTCTGCTTGAGGAGTCACAGGACAGCCTGGTGTACAATTATGAAGATAAAAAGCTTATTGTCGGCGTCAATGTCAAAGAACTTCTCGTCGTGAATACTGATGATGTACTGCTGGTGGCAGACAAGAAAGCAGTCAAAGAAATTAAAAAGTTAGTGGAAAGTTTTCAGGGTACTGAAAACGAGAAACTTACCTAAACTCCATGGCAGAACGAACCTCACTGATCGCAGGAACAATGTACCAACGGTATACGAAACGGCTCATGGATATCGTCTTATCATTGATCTTGTGTGTGATATTTTTTATTCCGTCCGTAATTGTGGCTGTTTTGATCAAAATTACCTCTCCCGGTCCGATATTCGCCGATGTCCCCGAACGCATCGGACAGTCGGGGAGGACCTTCAAGATGTACAAATTCCGCTCGATGATCCAGAATGCACATCAGATGCTCCGGAATGATCCTGAGTTTAAGGAACTGTATGAAGAGTATAAAAAAGGCAGTTATAAACTGCTGAATGATCCCCGCATTACAAAAGTCGGAAAGTTTATCAGAAAGCATTCACTCGATGAACTGCCGCAGGTACTGAATGTCCTGAAAGGCGATATGAGTCTGGTTGGTCCCCGGGCATATTATCCGGACGAGCTGGAAAATCAGCAGCAGGAGTATCCACACGCACGCAAGCTTGTAAGCAAAGTACTGCTGGCAAAACCCGGAATTACCGGATTATGGCAGGTATCAGGGCGCTCTGAAATCAACTTCGATGAGCGCATTATCATTGATGCAAAGTATGTCGATCAGATTTCTCTGAAAAATGATATCATCATCATCCTCAAGACTCCGTATGTCATGCTGACGGGCAAAGGAGCCGTATGATACAATTATTATGCTGCCTTAGACAGGTAGTATCTTTTTTTGTTATACTTTATATCTTATGAAAAATTTATTGCGTCCTAATAAACCAAATACGGCAAAAGGGCCTTCAAGAAAAAAGAAAAAAATCATTATTTCTGCACTGCTGGGTGTTCTCGGAGTCTTTGTCCTTTTGGGAATCCTCGGATACATATTTGTCTATACTCCTGCCATGAAGATTAAGGCAAAGGGAATGGAAGTAATGGCCGAAGCGGAACTTCTGAAAAGTGATGTTAAATCAAACGATATTGATCTCATAAAAAACCGCATGAACTCACTTTCGGATAAGTATGCCGGTCTTGAACAGGAATCTAAACAGATTTATTGGGCATCGTTTGTGCCGTATGTCAGTGATTATAAACACGGGATCGAAGCGGGGAGGTATACCCTTGAAGCAGGAAAAGAATCAGTCGAGGCAATCTATCCGTATGCGGATCTGATCGGCTTCAAGCAGGGGGAACAGAATTTTTATGAAAAGAGTGCGGAAGAAAGACTGCAAACCGCTGTTGTCACCCTTGATAAGATGCTTGCCCGTATTGATGTTGTAGCAAAAAATATTGAGGAAGCGGAAAAACGGATTGAGATGATTGACCCGAACAGATACCCTGAAAAGCTCGGAAAATATGAGGTCAGATCGAATATTACTGAAATGAAAGGACAATTCCAGGGTATGGCGACACTATTTGTAGATGCTCAGCCTCTCCTGAAGCAGCTTCCTTCGATTTTAGGAGCAGAAGAAGAGAAAAACTATCTGATCCTCTTTCAGAATACTGCTGAACGGCGTGCTACAGGAGGGTTTTATACCTTCTTTGCCGTATTTAATATCAATAAAGGAAAACTTTCAATTAAAGATTCAAGTGATATTTATGATCTGGACAACAGTATTGCCAATCATCCCGCAGCTCCTGAAAAAATCCGGACATATCACAAAGACGTAACCAAATTTTATCTTCGTGACAGCAATCTGTCTCCTGATTTTGCAGAGTCCATCAAGCTGTTTGACTCGCTGTATCAGAAGTCCGGGAGAAAAGTTGAGTATGACGGAATTATTGCTATGGATTCAAAGGTACTGGTGGATATGCTTGAGATTTTCGGCGATACCCAGGTAAACGGCATCAATTTTTCAGCCAAAACCGATCCGAGATGTGATTGTCCGCAGGTGATTTATTCACTTTTTGATATCGTCGACCGGCCGGTAAATTATGTCAAGGTTGACAGAAAACGAATTCTGGGAAATCTGATGCTGGAACTTTTTTACAAGGCGATCGGCTTCTCCCCTTCAAAATACTGGGGTCAGATGGCACAGGCAATGTTCCAGGATTTGGATGAAAAGCACATCCTTTTATACTTCACGGATCCTGACACACAGGCAGCAGTCGAAAAAATGAATTATGCAGGGAGAATCAAGGAGACGGAAGGCGATTATCTCCATATCAACAACGTGAATTTTGCCGGTGCAAAATCCAACATGTTTATTGACGAGGAAGTCACGTCTGAAACAATTTTTGAGGGTGATACCGTAAAGAGAACTGTTACCATCAAATTCAAGAATCCTCATCCGCACTCAGACTGTAATCTGGAACGGGGAGGTCTTTGTCTGAATGCAACTCTAAGAAACTGGATACGTTTCTACGTGCCTGAAGGATCAAAACTTGTTTCATTCAAGGGATCAAAGACAAAAACGCTGACATATGATGAACTCGGTAAAACAGTTTATGAGGGCTTTATGACCGTCGATCCGAAGGGCGTTGCAGAAGTAACCGTAGAATATACCTTACCGTCTTCTATCACGAAAGACAATTATCACCTGTATGTACAAAAGCAGGCAGGGGTTGAAAATCAGGAACTTTCAGTAGAAGTCGAAGGTAAAGAACTGTTTAACGGTCCTTTCAAGGTTGATACCGAAGTCAAGAATTGAATGTGAGCCAGAAACTGTATGCCGACACTTAAAAAACTGGAAGGCTTTGTTCTGAAACGGAAAATCCTTTTGGATAAAGATTTGTTTATTACCATCTTCACGAAAGAAGAAGGGAAGCTGGCACTTTTTGCGAAAGGAGCGCGTAAGTTCACTTCCAGACGTGCAGCTCACTTGCAATCAGGAAACCTCATTACCGCTCAGGTAAGCGTCTCAAATGACCGTATGTATCTGCAATCTACGGATCTGATATCCGGTTTTCTGCAGCTGAGAACAGAAAAATATATCGATCATATCTATATGTTTCTTGCCGTTATTGACGCCCTTCTTCCTGAAGGAGAACAGGAAGTCGAGATTTATACCATTCTGAAACGATTTTTTGTCAAATTGTCAAAAGGAAATAATCCTCAGAGCGTGCTTCATGTCTCTCTCCAGGAAACCCTCGCACTTCTCGGGTACGTGCATGACAAAATGTCCCTTCCGGAGCTTATTTCAATTGCTGAAGAGACTATTGGATATAAGTTGCCAAGGCATGTTATAATAAGCTGAATATAGTATTGGGAAGCGATTTCGTTTACCCGCAACATTATTATTGAATATATGAATACATCTGTTTCTCTCGACAAAATAGTATCGCTTACCAAGCGACGCGGTTTTATATATCCCTCATCTGAGATCTACGGCGGGCTTGCGAATGCGTATGATTACGGTCCTCTCGGAGTAGAACTTCTCCGGAATATCCGTAATGTCTGGTGGAAAAAATTTATTCACAAACGGCGGGATATGATCGGAATAGATTCACAGATCATTCTGCATCCGCGCACCTGGGAAGCATCAGGGCACGTCGGGAGTTTCAGTGATGCCGTAGTTGAGGACACCGTCACTCAAAAAAGATATCGGGCGGATCACCTCATTGAAGATTGGATACGGGGAAAAGCGGAGTACGGAAACCTTGTTGTCGAAGATATGACTGTAGACGAAATGGCGGAGTTTATCAAAAAACAGGACGTCAAAAGTCCGGAAGGGAATCCTCTAACTGCCCCGAAAAAATTCAATCTTCTGATGGAGACCCATTTGGGGACGCTTGTCGGACAGAAGGATACGGCATACCTACGGGGGGAAACCGCACAGGGAATTTTCAGTAATTTTAAAAACATACTGGATACTACACGGGTAAAAATTCCGTTCGGGATCGGTCAGATCGGGAAAAGTTTTCGCAATGAGATTACATTAGGACAGTATATTTTCCGGACATTTGAATTCGAGCAGGCCGAAATCGAATATTTTTTTAATCCTGAAAAGCAGGATTGGCACCAACTGATGGAAAACTGGAAAAATGACATGTGGTCATTTATCACGGAAGATCTGGGTATCCGAAAAGAAAACCTCCGCTGGAGACAGCATACCGATAAAGAACGAAGCCATTATAGCCGTGATACCTACGATCTGGACTATCAGTTTCCGTTCGGATGGAAGGAACTGTGGGGAGTGGCTTATCGTACTGATTATGATCTGAAGCAGCACATGGAATTCTCGGGTCAGGATCTCAGATATACCGATCCTCATACCCAGGAAAAATATATTCCTCATGTGATCGAGCCGGCGATCGGCCTCAACAGGGCGCTGTTTATGGTTCTTTCAGATGCCTATACTGAAGAAGAAAACAGAACGGTTCTGAGACTGAAACCTGAACTTGCTCCGTTTACGGTTGCTGTGTTCCCGCTTGTTGCCAACAAAGAAGATCTGGTTTCGAAAGCCGATGAAGTATTTGCATTACTTTCAGCGGAATACCCGACCTACTGGGATGATCGGGGGAACATCGGAAAGAGATATCGATACCAGGATGAGATCGGAACACCTTACTGTGTTACGGTTGACTATGATTCTCTGACAGACCATACTGTTACTATTCGCAATAGAGATACAATGCAGCAGGAGCGGGTTCCGACAGACTCTCTTCTTGCTTATCTGAGAGATCATCTATTCGGCCAAAGGCCGATGGGCTTATAGCCCACTGCATCATTATAAATTTTTTTGTAAATCATGGATACTATTTCGAAAAAATATTATATAATCGGTGCTGTCGTTCTCGTACTTATAGTGGCAGGAGGAATATTTTTAATGAATAGAAATAATTCTCCGCAAAAAGCAGAGGAAAAGGAATCGGTTTTTGAAGAACCGGAAGAAGTGATACCGACAGTAGACGCTTCAGTTAAGGTTTCCATCAAAGGAACAACTGATGCCGTTGTCACGATTGAAGGAATCCCGGACGGGACGGAAACAATCGAATATGAGCTTTCATACAACACAAAAAGCGGAAGTATGGAAGGAGCAATCGGACTTATACAAGTTGAAGGCTCTGAAGCTGAGGAAGAAGTGACATTCGGTACCTGTTCATCAGGAGTATGCCGATATCATGAAATTGACGGGCCGGTAAGCGGAAACTTCGTTTTTGAAGGTTCATACGGTAAACGTATGCTTGAACAGGAGTTTACTCTGGAATAACCCGTTTTTCTCTTCATGAGTAGCCGAGATTGTCAAGAAATTGATTATAAGTTTCATGTACAATGAAAGGAGGTGATATAAACTATGCCAAACATTAAATCAGCAAAAAAGAAAATGAAACAGGATGTTGCAAGAACAGAGAGAAATGCTGCTTACAGCGGTAAAATTGAAGGCATCTTGAGAAAAGCAACAAGCGGTGTAAAGACAAAAAAGAAAGAGTTTGTGAATGAAGCATATGCTTCGATTGATAAAGCGGCAAAAAAGAACATCATACACAAAAATACAGCAGGAAGATTAAAAAAGCGCGTTAGTAGATTGGTTTCTAAGGCGTCATGAAATACCTCATTAACCTGTTTCCGGAAAAAGAGAAGAATGTATCAGAAAAAATCATCTACTTTGCCTTTCACTATCTTCGCTATATTTTAGTCATAACGCAGTTCGTAGCGATCTGCGTGTTCTTCTTTAGGTTCAAAGTTGATCAGGAAATTGTAGATCTCAAAGATAAACTCAACCAAAAGCAATCCATCGTTTCGGCAACAAGTGAACTTGTCAGTCGGATCCAGGAAATTGATACCAAAATGAAGCAGGTACAGACTGTTCTTGATGAACAGGAGGTATTTCAGGCAAAATACTCCTATACATTGTCAAAAATCTCCTCAGAAATCCGTATCGAAAATTTTGTTATGGGAGCCGATGCTGTGGATATTGACGGATCATCCGCAACGGTTGAGCCGATAAAAGCTATGTACGATGCACTTCAGGCAGATCAAAGATACAAAGTAATTGATTTATCAACAATCGAAAAAGGTGAAGAAAGATTTAGTTTCAGTTTGCATTTAGCTGAGTTTATACCCTAACCATGGATCGCAAAAAACTTGTTGCATTAATGCATGAAAAAAAGATTCAGGATTATAGCTTTACGATATTCTTTTTTTTGGTTTTTTCTATCTTTTTAATTTTTGCAATCAGACCGAATATCCTGACAGCATTTAATTTGCAAAAAGAACTAAAGGACCTTGATTTGAAAAATAAAGAAGCGGAGAATGTAATTTTGCAGATTGTAAACTATCAGTCAGTCATGGAGAATTATCGGGATAAACTGACATTGTTGGATGAAGCGATCCCTTCTTCTCCGGGGCTTGCGAAGGCGATAGAAGATGTGAGAGGGACAGCATCGGCTTCCGGACTCCTTGTTTCTGAAATGACTGTTGAGAGCGTTGAGTTTTCTGATGATAGAGGAACCGGTGAGTTGCAGACGTTTCAGATACTTCTGAGTTCGCAGGGATCGACTGCAGATCTGAACACTTTTATAACGGCGATACTGAAACAACGCAGGCTGAAGATGTTTGAATCAGTCGAAATATCAAGCGAATCGGAAGGCTCGACCAAGATTACATTAACAATAAAAACGTATTTCTTATGAGTCAACGTGATTTATTAGTCATAGCGGTAATCATATTTTTGACTATCATTGCATGGGTTATTGTGGAAGTCCGTGCTATTAGTCAGGATACTCCTACAAATGAAGAAATTCAGTCAGCAACGGTAGAGTATACTATTAATACGGACATCCTTGATGTACTGGAAAAGAAAACGCCTTAACTATGTATTCAGAATTATATACTCAGTCCCATTTCAGATTTACAAAATATCTCGCTTTTGCGGCGCTTTTTGTGGTTGTCTCCACGGTTATTTTTTTGCTTTCGCAGGATTCTTCACCGACCCGAGCATCAAAAAGAACGCTTAAGGAACATGAGGTCGTAAATGTTTCTCCCCGTCAAATAGGAGTTTTCTGGGAGACTGATGAACCCGATGAAGGATGGATCATGTACGGCGAGAACGATTCTTCTCTTGATCTTATTGCGCTTGACGAGAGAGATATCAAAAGTGAGAAAACAAAGAGAAAATATCACTATGCGCTCCTTAAGAATCTGCAGCCGGACAAAGTATACTACTATAAAATCGTGAGCAATAATGAACTCATTTCGCATGAAGACGGTGGTGCATTTGAATCAATGACGTTGGAAGAATCCGCAGCGATGACCTCCCTGTCCCCGATTTACGGCAAAGTTATCCAAACAAACGGTCAGCCTGCAAAATCGGCTTATGCAATGCTTATTGTCGGTAATGCATATCCTCTGATGACCATGACCGGGAATACCGGGGAATGGCTTATTCCCTTGCAGTATTTGGCCAATAAACAAACCCGTAGCTCCGTACCGGTTACTGACGATGCATTGATTACTATTCAGTTGTTTGATGATGAGAACAGATCCATGGTACGAAGCACTATTAATCGGAGCAGACCCATTCCCCAGCCGATCACTTTGGGAAATAATTACTCTTTTATCGCAGAAACCGATGTGCTGGCCGTACAGAATACGAATAAGAAATCGGAAGTCCCTGTCAGGCGTGATATCGTAGACATTCGTTTTCCGAAACAGGGAGCCGTCATTCCCGGTGTAGCGCCTCTTATCAAAGGATACGGTATTCCCGGTAAGGCAGCTGAGGTGACGATAGATTCAAAACCGGAATTTTCATCAAGAGTTATCGTGGATGAAAAAGGTGAATGGAATGTGCCGGTAAAAACGAGTATTAAACCCGGAAAGTACACATTGACCGTTCAAACGGAAGACGCAAAAGGGGATATCGTACAGCTAGAACGTGAGTTTACGTTGATAAAAAGCGGTGAGCGGGTATTGGGCGAATCAGATGAGGCAACCCCGTCAGGATCGATCACTCCCTCCACAGCACCGACAGTTATTGTCTCAACTGCCACTCCCACTCCGACGACAGTGAGATCTCCAACACCGTCCGGAATACTGGCTTCTCCGACACCGATTATAAGCGGTACGCTGACAGGGGTTCCGACACCGCCTGTTTCGGGTATGAGTATTATTCCCATGATGATGGCCGGAGTCGGAATGATCGCATTCGGGATCGGCGTGATGCTGCTTTTGTAAGTTGACAGCGCCGGTTTCTCTGTTACAATTGAATTTATGATACAAAAAGCTTCCCACAACAGCTTTTATTTTTACTTTTACTTTACCGCCTCGGGCGGCGTGGGAAGTTGTGCTTAAAACATAACAATCACCACCCCGCCCGCAAGGCGGGGTTTTTTAATGGTCCAAAACTCATTATCATTTAAAAAAAATATGAAAAACCGATCAGCAATAATCATCGCAGGACCCTGTTCTGTTGATGACAATAATATTAAGGAGATCAGGGAGATCTCAGAAATTGAAATTACAAATCGCGAAGGTAAGAAACATCGTGCAATCGGAGGGACACGAATTGTAGGTTTGAAATCACGGACCGAGCTGGATTCATCCGGAAACGGTATGGGTATGGATTATGACGCGTACAGAAAAAACGTTGAGATTATTATGAACGGAGGCGGAATTAAAGATCTTGAAATTTTGCCCAGTGCCTACATCGCTGAAGAAATTGTGAATGAGACAGGAATGATAATAGCGACCGAGGTAATGAATCCGATCATTCAGCTTCCGTCTTTTGAAGGGAAAGTCGGTAAAGGGAAATTTATTCCCTGGAATCCTGCAGTCAATCAGCTGGGTTGGCATATCGAGCAAACGGCATTGTTTGCAAAACGAAACGGCTGGCATATCGGACTGAAAAACGGTAAGTGGATCGGAGATCATCTTCATTCGGCAGACGATGAAAATTACACAGGGAAAACCACTATGGAAAAGACATGGTCTGGATTGACGCGATATATCCAGGATCTCGACGGGGACATTATTCTTATCCACCGGGGAGTTGATGTGCCGGGGAAAGGTGATTTCCGCAGTGCGGTAGTCCACAATATTGCCCGACGCGTCAAAAAAGAAACGGGAGCAAAATTGTACTTTGATCCCAGTCATTCATACGGCCCGAAACTCCGCTCACATATTGTTGGAGCAGTTGTTGAAGCGATGCGCATGAAAACAGCCCAGGATGAGTTTCTGTATGACGGAGCATTGATCGAGACGGGAACATCTACAACTGATACCGAACAGCACATCACCATTCAGGAGTTGCGGGAATTGGTATCTGTTCTGTCATCATTCAGAGATCTTGTCGCGCCTGAGGAAGGAAAGCAAAAATCAAAAAAGAGGACAAAAATGAAAGAGAAGCCCAATTATAAGTATTCGTCACACTAATCAAATGGAAATTAATGATTTACGGAAAAAAATCGATGAGATTGATCATGACATCCTGATCCTGCTCTCAAAGAGACGGGATGTTGTGGAAGCAATTGGTGAACGTAAAAAGGTCAGTAGTCTTCCCATCAAAGATGAAACCCGTTTCGGGGAGATGATTGAAAAGAGAAAAGAGATAGCGGTGGAACTATTTATCCCGGAGTCCGTAGTCTTATCCATATGGGACGTCCTTCATAATTGGGCATTGGAAGTTGAACGATCGAAATAATGATTCGAAACGTCGGTATCATCGGTCAAGGAAAATTCGGGACTCTCCTTCTGGAGATACTCCCTTCTGTGTTTCCGCAAGCTGAGATAATTTCTATTGCAAGAGATACTATATCCGATGTTCATCAATGTGATTTGGTTATTCCTGCAGTTCCAATAAATCATTTTGCGGAAGTTATCGGGACTATTGCACCGTTGCTGAAGGAAGGGGCGACTGTAATGGATGTTTGTTCCGTTAAATCTTATCCGGTTTCAATCATGAAGAGTGAATTGCCGCCTCATATTCAAATTGTTGCTTCACATCCGATGTTCGGTCCGGGTACAGTTGCAAAACTCGGGAACAATCTAAACGGATTACGGATCGTGATGGAAAAGGTTCGAGTGAAAGGTCATATTTACTCTGAAGTTTATGACTCTTTCCGAAAGACAGGTCTTGATATTATCGAAATGTCTGCCGAAGAACATGACGGGTATGCAGCAGAATTTCATTTTACCGCACATGTCATTGCGGCTTTAGTTAAAGAAATCAAACTATCAAGAAGCCCGATTGACACACGATCAGTCGAATCACTCTTTGATTTTGTCGAAATGGTACAGACCGACGATACAAAACTATTAAAGGAAATGTATACCTTTAATCCTTTTTGCAAAAAGCAGTTTGAAAAAATTAATTCAGCATATCAGTCAATTAGTTTATTATTACAACAGTCATGAAAATATATTATTTAGGTCCGAAAGGATCATACAGTTATGCGCTTTTGCAAAAAGTCTGTCCCGATGATGAGCTGATACCGATGCCCACCTTTGTCCACATTTCTGATGCTGTTATGAACGACAAAAAGAGTATGGGACTTCTGGGTATAGAAAATTCCATAAGCAGTTCCGTTCATGAGAATATAGATCTCGTCTTTCATACTGATCTTTACATTGTCGGTGAAGCATGTATGGATATCCAGCTCCATCTCATTGGGACCAGCGATTCGGATATTACAGATGTCAGAGAGATATTTTCTTATCCTCAGGCGATTGTACAATGTTCTTCATTTATCGAAAAACACGGTCTTATAACCCATGAGACACCGAGTACCGCATCTGCAGTACGGGAAGTGGATACACTGCAGGATAATACAAAAGCCGCAATAGCAGGTCGAGGCTCACTTGCCGATACAAATCTCCGAATTATTAAGGAAAATATTGGAAATACCTCACACAATATGACCCGATGGGTATTTGTATCAAATAGCCTTTTTAGCCTCGGTAAGATACAGAATAAAATTACGGTTATTTTCAAGGTAAAGCATGAACCGGGAAGCCTGGTCAAGGTACTGCAGGCGATAGCAGATGCCAAAGGTAATATGTCCAAAATCGAATCCCGTCCCGTTCCCGGTTCGAACTGGGAATATCTTTTTTGGATTGATGTGGAGATCCCTGAGGGATCAGCAGAAACGTTCAAAGTGTTATTGGAAAAGGAAACGCTTTCATACAGAATGGTCGGGATATATGAAAAAGGTCAGACATATTCGGAATAAATACTAAGATTAATAGTTGAATACAAACCATGAAAACAATTGAAGTTGGTATACAAAAACAAGCACGGAAATATCAAGTATGTGTCGGTGAGAATATTATTGAACTGATCCCCGATTTGATTGATCTAGCAGGGTATTCATCAATATATATTATTACTGACTCAAATGTTTCAAGACATTATCTGAAGCCTGTTATTAAAATCTTTTCTCAACGGATTGCAAATATGTATTCATTTGTGTTTCCAGCCGGAGAATCCAGCAAGCAAATCGGGACGGTAGTTGAAATATGGAAAGATATGGCAAAGAATATGATTGACAGGAAAGCATTGATTGTCAATCTTGGCGGTGGTGTGGTTACTGATCTGGGAGGCTATGCAGCTTCAGGTTATTTGCGCGGCGTATCGTTTATAAATATTTCAACGACTTTGGAAGGAATGGTTGATGCCAGTGTCGGCGGAAAAACAGGTGTGAATCTTGGTACGTTAAAAAATTACATTGGTTCATTCACGCAGCCTGAACTTGTTGTCTGTGACGTTGAAACGTTAAAAACACTGCCTCACCGCGTGTTGATTCAGGGGTATGCAGAAGTAATTAAGCATGGACTTATCGAGGATAGTAACTACTTTGAAGAAGCGGTTAAGAAAAGTCCTCTTGAGATGACTGATAAGGAATTAATAGATATTGTTGCAGAGTCTGTCCATATTAAGTCAGAGATAGTCCGTCAGGATGAGACAGAGCACAGATTACGAAAACTGCTGAACTTCGGCCATACGGTCGGGCATGTCATTGAGTCACATAGTATGAAGTCACAAAATCCGTTATTTCATGGTGAGGCTGTTTCAATTGGCATGATAGCTGAGAGTTACATTTGCCAGCTTATCGGGATGATTACAGAAAAAGAGTTTAACAAAATTGAAAGCGGGATAAAGCGCGTAGGGTTGCCGGTAAGATATGAAGGTCTGGTCGTAGATGATGTGTTGAGAGCAATGTTAACGGACAAAAAAGTTGAAAAGGGGCATATCAAGTGGACGCTCCTCAGCGGGATCGGGCAGGGCGAATTTAATGTGAGTGTTGATGATAAGTTTGTGAAAAAGGCAATTGAGTATATTGTGGGTTAGATTATTTGATATTTGTCGAATACTATGTAATTTTTTGCGAGCTAGTTCGCCTATGGAGTAGGCATATATCAACAAGATCTCGATCTGATCGGCTCAAAGATAACTCTCAAAAATTTTCATACTGTTATTCATTTCCATATGAAACAAATACAATTAAAACCAATTCAAAAACCGGTGGAGGCAACCGTTGTCATACCGGGATCAAAAAGTGTGACCAATCGGGCACTCGTTATGGCGGCATTGACGCGGGGCGCGGTGACGATCAAATATCCGTTGTGGAGTGATGATACTGAAGCAATGATTGAGTGTCTGCAAACGCTTGGCATCAAGATAGAAAAGCGTGATCATGAGGTCATTGTCCGCGGAAGTATTGCTGATGTAAAGAAAAGCGGATATGAACTGAATGCGAGATTGTCAGGAACAACTATAAGATTTATAACCGCACTGGCAGCGATTGTCCCGGGTGTAAAAAAGATTTTCGGAATCGGTCGTCTGAATGAGCGCCCGATAAAAGATCTGGTTGACGGATTGCGTCAGATGGGGATCGAGATAGTATACGAAAATCAGGATGGGTTTCCTCCTATTGCCGTTCATCAGTCAACGGTCACTAAAAGATTCGTTCGAATGCATGGGGATGTGAGCAGTCAATATTTTACAGCGTTACTTTTGATAGCTCCCGTAATCGGCGGTATGACAATCGAAGTTGAGGGAAACCAGATCTCAAAATCATATATAGATATCACACTCGAGATGATGCGGGAATGGGGAGTTTCCGTTCAGAACAATGATTATAAATGGTATGAAGTTCCTGCCGGATCGTACAGAATGAGTGAATATATCGTTGAAGGAGATTACTCTGCGGCGGGTTATTTTGCGGGTATTGCGGCTCTTACGGGCATGACAATCACATTGAAGAATCTACGTCAGGATTCTACACAGGGTGATAAAAAATTTCTGGAAATTATTCAAAAAATGGGAAATGAAGTTGTGTACGACGAGGATAGGATAACGATAAAAGGGACCGGTGTCCGGGCACTCGAAGTTGATATGGAAAGCTGTCCCGATCAGGCGCAGACTCTTGCGGTTCTTGCGGCGTTTGCTGAAGGAGTGACAAAAATGACGGGAGTACGTTCCCTCAGGGTGAAGGAAACGGAACGGGTTAAGGCGGTACAACAGGAACTTGCTAAAATGGGTATACGCACGGAGTCACCTGATGAAGATTCTTTGCACGTGTTCGGAGGAAAACCTCATGCGGCGGTTATTGACACCTATCACGATCACCGTATGGCGATGAGTTTTGCGATGGCGGGAGCAAAAATTGAAGGGATGAAGATTAACGATCCTGAAGTTGTGAAAAAAACGTTTCCTGAGTATTGGGAGAAATTGAGAGCAATTGGATTGGAATATCAAAAGCGCTTGTAACCGAAAATTTGCTTTTCATAAAGCCAGATCTATAATGGATGGCAGTTATGATAAGACAAATTTTGATTATTTTGCGGTCATTAGTAATTAATCAAAACCTATGAAAATAGCACTGATCGGATTTATGGGATCGGGGAAAACCACCGTTGGAGAAGCATTGGCAAACATGCTCGGATTCGAATTTGTTGAGATGGACAAAGTAGTTTTAGAAAAAACGAATTTTAGGGACATGCAGGAGCTGTTTTCAAAGAACGGAGAAATATATCTCAGAGAATGGGAAATTGCACTTGCAAAAGAATGGCAGGAGAAAGAAAAAACTGTCATATCAACAGGTGGCGGTGTAGTTATGAACAACATTATTCCGGAATATTTAAAAAAGAATAACGGTCATGTAATATTTTTGCATGCGTCGTTTCAGACACTGGAACAGCGTGTTATCAAAGACAAAACGCCGCGGCCTTTGTTTGGGAATGTGAGGGATGCATATCGGTTGTATCATTTTCGATTACCGCTTTACAAAAAATACGCGGATATGACCATTCGTACAAAAGGTAAAGATGCGGTGAAAATCGCAAAGGAGATTGTCTTAAAACTGTATAAAAATGAGCCGGCCGATCTGAAGGATAAGAGTCTGCTGAAAGAGGTTGTAGAACAGATTATGAACATTCGGGCATTATAATATGATAAAAAAAGGAATTTATCGGCATTACAAAGGGAAGGAGTATCGTGTACACGGAGTTGCCCGCCACTCAGAAACTCTGGAAGACTATGTCATATATGAACCATTATATAAATCCGACTCGGCATTTTGGATCAGACCGCTTTCAATGTTTACGGAAACGGTTTCAATCAACGGGAAAAAGGCCCCTCGTTTTGAGTTTATAAGAGAAGAATGAACATATCAGGAAAAACAAAAATATGTGTCATTATCGGCGATCCTGTCGAGCATTCCTTATCGCCTGCAATGCACAATGCAGCATATGAAGCGCTCGGTATTGACGATGAATTTGTGTTTGTCGCTGCCCGTGTGAATCTTGAAGACGTGAAGGATGTCGTGCAGGCAGTTCGTGTCATGAATATCCGGGTATTGACTTGTACGATCCCTCACAAAATGGAAGTGATGAAGTATCTTGATGAAATTGATCCGATTGCTGAAAAAATCGGAGCCGTGAATACGGTTGTAAACGATAAAGGAGTACTGAAAGGATACAATACCGACTGGCTCGGTACGGTCATACCGCTTGAGAATCATGCCGGAGATCTTCGTGGCACATCCGTTGCATTAGTAGGGGCGGGAGGTGCGGCCCGGGCTATGGCGTACGGAGTTCTTGAGAAAGGGGCGAAACTTTCAGTTTTTAACAGAAACCAAAAAAAAGCTCAGATACTTGCAAAGGAGCTCGATTCTGATGTATCCGTTTTTACATATGATGATATGTCGCGTGAAATACCGAAACATGAGATTATTCTCAATGCAACAAGTCTCGGGATGGGTGAACAGATTGATCAAACACCCTTGCAGAAAGAATATTTGAGAAAAGGTCACATTGTCTTCGATGCAGTATACAAGCCTCGGGAAACGAGATTGTTGAAGGAGGCAAAAGAGCAGGGTGCGGTTACGGTACAGGGAGTTGAAATGCTCCTTCATCAGGGCACTGCTCAGTTTGAGTTGTACACGGGGAGAAAAGCACCGATTGAAGTTATGAGAAAGGTTTTACAATAAGGTATGGATATCAAAATCTGCACTCCGGTCACAGGAGGCACCATAGATGAATTTTTGAGTAATCTTGCAAAAACACAGGACATTTCTGACTGTATTGAACTTCGTGTTGATTCGATCCGAGGGTTGTCTATGGATCATATCCGAACTATCAAAGATCAGACGAAGAAAGAAGCGATTTTTACCTGCAGATCAAAAGAGGAAGGCGGAAGTTTCGAGGATCCGGAAAATCAACGGGTCAAAATTCTTCAGCGCGGGATCGGACTTTTTGAATATGTTGATATTGAATTATCGACGGTCAAAAAACATGATTTCAGCTGCGAAGACGGTACTAAAGTTATTTTGTCATATCACAATTTTGTTGAAACGCCAAGTTATTGGGATATGCAAAAGGTGATTTTTGAGATGAGTAAGTTCAAACCGGATGTCCTGAAAATAGCCACTATGGTACAGAAAGAGTATGAAGTCACAAAGTTGTATCGGTTGCTTACGAATAAACCGCATACGGAAAACAGAATTGTGATAGGGATGGGAGAGAAGGGACGTATCACCCGGATTCTTGCTCCGCTTCTCGGGGGTTTTCTGACATTTGCATCTACTCCGTGGTGTGAGAGTGCGCCGGGGCAGATAGAGATTGGGGAGATGAAGAAGGTGTATAAAAGTTTGTTGATATAAATTTATTACTATTTTTTAAATCACTCGTAACCGAAAATTTGTTCAGAAGTGAACTCGCCCTAAGCTTGTCCGCTCAAACATCCACTTCATTCACAAATTTTGGTTACTTCGTTCAGTAATATAAAATGCTTAGATTTTTAACAGCCGGCGAGTCGCACGGCAAAGGATTAACGGTTATTATTGAAGGGATGCCTGCCGGTGTTCCGATTTCGGTTGACTACATCAACCAGGAACTTGCAAAAAGGCAGAAAGGAGCAGGATCAGGAGGACGGATGCTGATTGAAAAAGATGAGGTTGAGATCTTGTCGGGTATTCGTTTCGGCAAGACGATTGCCAGCCCGATTTCCATGATTATATGGAATAAAGATTTCAAAAACTGGGGTGACAAGATGAGTATCAAAGAGCAGCCTGAAGAAGTTGTTGCATCGGCCCGAGTGACTGAGCCGCGTCCCGGGCATGTCGACCTTCCGGGCGTCCAGAAATACGGATTTGATGATGTCAGAAATGTTTTAGAAAGGGCATCTGCCCGCGAGACGACGGCAAGGGTTGCTGCCGGTGCCGTTTTTAAACAACTGCTTATGAGAGACGGAATAGAGATTGCAAGCCATACCGTCCAGATCGGCGATATTTCCATTGACACAGAATACACTTTTGAAGATATTCAAAAAACGTATGAAAAGGATCCCGAGATACGGTGTGTTGACCCGAAAACATCCCAACGAATGAAAAAACTGATTGAAAAAGCACGCAAGGAAATGAATACTCTTGGAGGTGTCGTTGAGGTATGGGCAAACAATATTCCTCCGGGTCTTGGAAGTTATGTGCATTGGGACAGAAAAATTGACGGACAGATTGCTCAGGCACTGATGAGTATTCAGTCAGTAAAAGCGGTTGAGATAGGATCAGGTATCTCTGCTTCGGGATCATTTGGATCAGATGTACATGATGAGATCTTTCACAATAAAGAGGAAGGTTATTACCGAAAAACAAATCGTGCGGGAGGCGTTGAAGGCGGAGTCACGAACGGGATGCCCGTTGTCGCCCGCGTCTATCATAAACCGATATCAACACTTTACAAGCCGATGAATACCGTCGATATCTCGACAAAAGAACAGGTAAAAGCGACCGTCGAACGGTCTGATATCTGTGTGGTACCACGTGCTGGAGTTGTTTCTGAAGCGATGCTTGCGTATGTCCTCGCACAAAATATTCTGGAACGATTCGGAGAAGTGTGATGCTTGTGTTTGCATTATGAAGATTTGTTTTCTATAATACTTTTTATCGTATGAAAAATCCGATGTCATTTGCACTTATTGTCCTCCTTATTAACCGCTAACGGCGGGAGGGCATTCGAATGACATTTGCACCCGCCAGACAGGCGGGTTTTTTTTTAGCCTTGAAAGCTTATGTAAGTAAAAATGAGCCCAAAGGAAATTATTATTTTTTTTCCAAATATATGTCCCATCTTCAAACTACCTCACATCCTTATGCATTTTTTGAGGGCAAAGTCGTCAAAACGGAAGATGCAAAAGTATCAGTTATGACGAATGCTCTGCAGTACGGGACAGCTGTTTTCGGTGGAATACGGGGTTATTACAACAAGGAAAAAGGATTTATTTCTCTTTTCAGAATTGACGATCACTACAAGCGATTTCTTAATTCTCTCAAAATCATCGGAGTCGATCTTCAGTACAACAGAGAGGAACTTGTGAAGATTACGACCGATCTTACCGAAAAAAATAATCCGCAGTCCGATACCTACTTCCGCCCATTTGCCTATGCCGGAAGCACGAATTTATCACCCAATCTCGATCGTGATCATGAGTTCAGTTTTGCTTTGTATATGATTCCGTTGGGTGATTATTTGCCGACTGATAAAGGAATCAGCGTTTGTGTATCTTCCTGGAGACGGATTTCTGACAATGCCATCCCTTCACGAGCCAAAATAGCCGGCGGATACATCAACTCAGCAATGGCAAAACATGAAGCAACCTTGAACGGTTATGACGAAGCGATATTTCTGAATGAATCGGGGCATGTCGCAGAAGGATCAGCCATGAATTTCTGCATGGTGCGTGACGGAGTACTGATCACTCCGCCGAAAAGTGATGATATTTTAGAGGGAATCACGAGAAGATCAGTGCTTCAGCTTGCGAAAGATCAGGGTATCCCGGTGGAAGAACGTACGATTGACCGCAGTGAACTGTATGTTGCGGATGAAGCATTCTTCTGTGGGACGGGCGCTCAAATAGCATGGATTTCGCATATCGATAAAAGACGGATCGGCAACGGAAAAAGAGGAACGGTTTCCGGGACGCTCCAAGACCTCTTTTTCAGAGTCGTACGCGGCAACGAGAAAAAATATGAAAGTTGGTGTACCAAAATCAAAGTGTAATTATGAAAATATCAGGTTCACAAGCAGTTCTTGAATCGTTACTCCAAGAAAATGTGGAAGTAATATTCGGATATCCCGGAGGGGCTATCATGCCTGTTTACGATGCTCTGTATGATTATACAAATGACGGAAGGATCAAGCATGTGCTTGTCCGTCATGAACAGGGAGCGGGACATGCTGCCGAAGGCTACGGCCGGATGACAGGTAATCCGGGTGTTTGTCTCGTGACATCAGGACCGGGAGCGACCAATTTAGTGACGGCTATTGCTGATGCGATGATGGACAGTGTCCCGATGGTATGTATTTCCGGACAGGTACACAGCGGAGTGATCGGTACCGATGCATTTCAGGAAGCGGATGTGATAGGCATAACTGCACCGGTCACCAAATGGAACTATCAGATCACAAAAGCAAGTGAAATACCGGAAGTGATGGCAAAGGCTTTTCATATTGCCCGTACCGGCAGACCCGGACCGGTACTTATTGACATCACCAAAGATGCGCAATTTGAGATGATGGATTTTTCGTATCCCGAAGACATTTCGTTACAGAGTTATCAGCCGACAACCGAACCTCATCAGAGACAGATAGAGATAGCAGCACGTTATTTAAACAATGCAGAACGTCCTTTGATATTAGTAGGTCAAGGCGTACAGATTGCCAAAGCTCAAAAAGAACTTCAAGCGTTTCTGGAAAAAGGAGATTTTCCGGCAGCTTTCACGCTGCACGGTCTTTCCGCACTTCATTCAGGACATCCTCTTCATGTCGGTTTCTTGGGGATGCACGGCAACTATGCTCCGAATATGCTCTCAAACAAAGCCGATGCTGTTTTGGCAATCGGAATGCGGTTTGACGACCGGGTGACAGGCAGGCTTTCCGATTATTTGAATGATGCAACCGTCATTCATATTGATATTGATCCGGCGGAGCTCAATAAAAATGTACCTGCTGATGTGCCGATTGTGGCTGACGCCAAAATTGCTTTGCAATCACTGACAAAAGCAATCCGTAAAAACACTCATACAAATTGGATACGTGAATTTAAGAAACTCTATGAAGTAGAAAAGAAACAAGTAATTGACGGAGTCACACATCCGAAAACCGGGGAAATAACAATGGCAGAAGCAGTGACGCTGCTGTCTGAACTGACAAAAGGAGAAGCCGTTGTCGTGTCTGATGTCGGACAACATCAGATGGTTACGGCAAGATATTACCGGTTTTCCCGTCCGAATAGCTGGATTTCCTCAGGCGGGATGGGAACAATGGGATTCGGCCTTCCTGCTGCAATGGGTGCAAAATTTGCCCGTCCCGATCAGGAAGTTATTTCAATTTCAGGTGACGGGGGTATCCAGATGAATATACAGGAGTTTACTACTCTGGCTCAGGAGCAGCTTCCAGTGAAAGTGATTATTCTTAATAACGGCTTTCTGGGAATGGTACGACAATGGCAGCAGCTTTTCTTTGAAAAGCGGTATTCGATGGTGAATATTCAGAGTCCTGATTTTGTGACAGTAGCAAAAGGGTGCGGTTTGGAAGCAGACCGTGTTGTGGCAAGAATTGATCTGAAAAAGGCATTGCAAAAGATGCTTGATCACAATGGTCCGTATGTACTTGAGATAAAAGTCGAGCAGGAAGAAAATGTATTTCCCATGATCCCGACCGGTTCATCAGTTGACGAGGTACGTCTCGCATAATTACATCATATGAAACAACGGTATACCATAACGGCAATAGCAGAAAACAAACCGGGCGTCCTGTATCGGATTGCTGATTTGCTGCTTCGCCGCAAAATAAATATTGAGAGTCTGACGGTTTCGGAGATTGAACATAAAGGAATGTCCCGATTTACGATTGTGGTCGATGCGGAACGTGATCTTGTTGAAAAGATCGGAAAGCAATTGTATCGGATCATTGAGATGACAAAAGTCATTGAGAGTACTGACGATGAGCTGGTGCCGCGTGAAATTGCCCTTATCAAGGTGACGGCAAAGACAAAAGAAAAGCGTGAAGAAATCGAACAACTGGTACGATTGTCAAAAGGAAGAATAATTCACATTGATAAGAATTATTTAGTAGCTGAGATTACGGGTGACGAGAAGGAAATCGATAAACTGGACGAGTTGCTGCAACCGTTTGGCATTAAGGAGATTGTGAGGTCGGGAAGGATTGCAGTATTTAAGTGACAGCCGAATGCTGTCATCCCGGACCCCGATCCGGGATCCAAGATTTATTATAAATATTTCGCTAGTAACCGAAAATTTGTTAGAGGTGAACTCTCCGCCAGCTGGCGGATCGAACATCCACCTCTGCACAAATTTTGATTACTGCGCTCAATTTAAATTACATACATTACATATGAAAAACAAAGTATATATCTTTGATACTACTCTGAGAGACGGTGAACAGGCTCCGGGGTGTCAATTGAACACTGTTGAGAAAATTGAGGTTGCAAAAGCTCTTGAATCATTGGGTGTCGATGTTGTTGAACCGGGTTTTCCGATTTCATCAAAAGGTGATTTTGATTCGGTTGTAGAGATCACAAAAGCAATTTCTAAACCGGTCATTTCTCCTTTGGCGCGTGCGATTAAGGGAGATATTGATTGCGCCGCAGAATCTCTGAAGTATGCAAAACGAAAACGGATTCATACGTTTATTTCAAGCTCAGACATTCACATTAAATACGTTTTCAAATCGACAAGGGAAGAAATCCTGCAGCGTGCCATCGATGCCGTGAAACACGCTAAAAAATATGTTGAGGATGTGCAGTTTTCACCGATGGATGCAGGACGTACTGAAAATGAGTTTTTGGCACATTTTGTTGAGAAGGTTATTGAAGCCGGGGCGACCGTCATCAATATTCCAGATACGACAGGCTATTGTATGCCCTGGGAGTTCGGGGAGAAGATCAAATATCTGGTTGATAATGTGAAAAATATTGATAAAGTCACGATTGCCGTGCACTGTCACAATGATCTGGGTCTGGCGACTGCGAACGCTTTGGCAGGCGTCGTGAACGGTGCTCGACAGGTGGAAGGGACTATAAACGGTGTCGGAGAACGGGCGGGGAACACTGCGCTCGAGGAGGTCATTATGGCAATCAAAACGAATCACGGATTGGATTTTGATATGGGCATCAATACCAAAAAGATATATCCGACAAGCCGTTTGGTTTCAAGACTGATGAAGATGCCGGTTCAAGCAAACAAAGCTATTGTCGGTGCAAATGCATTTGCTCATGCTTCGGGTATTCATCAGGACGGGATGCTCAAAAACAAACAGGCATTTGAGATTATGCAGCCGACTGATGTCGGATTGGAGCAAACTCAGATTGTTTTGGGAGCAAGATCGGGTCGGGCTGCATTGAATCATCGTTTGCAGGAGCTGGGATTTACGTTGAATAAGGAGCAATTGGATGCATTGTATCCGAAGTTTCTGGAGCTTGCCGACAGCAAGAAAGAGGTCAATGATGAAGACCTGCAGATGCTGATGGGTCGGGCGGGGGACGTACAGAGGAAAATACAAATTGATCTTGTTGAGGTGGTATGCGGGTATCCGTTGAAACCGATGGCATCGGTCAAATTGAAAATCAATGGCAATGAATTTATTGCCTCTAAGACAGGGAACGGTCCGGTGGATGCGTCATACAACTGCGTCAATCAGATTATAAAAGATTCTGATCTAATGAAAAAAATTCCGGTTTTGAAAGAATTTTTGATTCAGGCTGTAACAAAAGGGTCGGATGATATTAGCCGTGTGAACGTACAGCTTGAATACGGGAAGAAGATGCATTACGGGTTCGGCTCTGATACAGATATTGTTGTTGCTGCTGTACAGGCGTATGTTGATGGGTTAAATAAATTAATTTAAAGTTGTTTGTGGGTTATGATTCGCTTGTAACCGAAAATTTGTTAGAGGTGAACTCTCCGCCAGCTGGCGGATCGAACATCCACCTCTGCACAAATTTTGATTACTGCGCTCATTGCACCAAAAAGTATTATGAAAATCACGATAAAAGAAATTGAAGAAGCGGCAAAGAGGCTGAAAGGGATTGCTCAGAAAACGCCTTTGCAGTACTCAGCCCGCTTATCAAAGAAGTACAAAGCTAACGTCTACATAAAGCGGGAAGATTTGCAGGAGGTTCGGTCTTTTAAGATACGGGGGGCTTATAATAAAATGGCTTCGATGACTGCAAAACAGCGTGAAAACGGTGTAGTCTGTGCCAGTGCCGGAAATCATGCACAGGGCGTTGCTTATAGTTGTAATGCGTTGAAGGTGCACGGTACCATTTTTATGCCGATCGTCACACCGAATCAGAAAATTGAGAAAGTCCAGCAATTCGGGGACGGGTATGTCGATATCAAATTGGTCGGGACCACTTTTGATGATGCAAGTATTGCGTCTCAGGTATTTGCCAAAGAGAATAATGCTGCATATGTCCATCCTTTCAACGACCCGATGACAATTGCAGGTCAGGGTACGGTGGGAAAAGAATTGTTTGAAGAACTCAAAGGAAAAGTGGATTTCGTGCTTTGCGCTATCGGGGGCGGCGGACTCATATCAGGTGTTTCGACGTTTTTGAAAGGGAAAAATCAACATATCCGGATTGTCGGTGTCGAACCTGAAGGTGCACCCGGGATGTTTGAATCCATGAAGCAGAATACGATTGTGACCCTTGATACGATCGATACGTTTGTAGACGGAGCGGCTGTGAGGACGGTCGGAAATCTTACTTTTGAAATCGCAAAAAAATATGTTGATGATATCGTGCTTGTTCCCGAAGGAAAGGACTGTACGACAATGATTGAGCTGTATCAGAATGAAGGGATTGTCTCGGAGCCGGCAGGAGCGCTTTCAATCTCTGCACTTGATTATCTTGCGGAAAAGATCGCAGGGAAAACGGTTGTGTGTGTGTTGAGCGGAGGAAATAACGACATTTTGCGCTATCCGGAAATTATGGAAAAAAGTCTGGTGTATCAGGGAAGAAAGCATTATTTTATTGTCGAGTTTGCTCAGAAGCCGGGTCAGCTGAAACGGATGCTTGATGAGTCACTCGGTCCCAATGACGATATTGTCCGATTCGAGTATATCAAGAAGACGAATAAGGAAAAGGCTCCGGCACTTGTCGGGATTGAATTAAAAGATAAATCTGATTTGAAACCATTGATGGAACGGATGGATGCGATCGAATTGAAGTACCGGAAGCTGACTGAACAGGATATGCTGTATGAGTATCTTGTATAGTTTTTAATAAAGTTTCGCTTGTAACCGAAAATTTGCTAGAGGTGAACTCTCCGCCAGCTGGCGGATCGAACATCCACCTCAGCGCAAATTTTGGTTACTGCGCTCTTGCTAATTAGAATTTTAAAACAATAAATGTCAAAAACATGTGGAGACGGCTGCTGCTGTCACGATGAACAACCTGAACTAAAAGGAAGAAGTGAGGAGTTGACGAGCCGTCCGGGAGAAGAATCGTGGGTGAAGAGAGCTCCTGCTCGTGCTATGATGCGTGCCGTCGGATACGATACTGATGATTTTGAAAAACCGCTGATTTGTATTGCCGCTCCGTATACGGATGTGGGTCCGTGTAATGCTCATATTGACGAGCTTGCCCGTATTGCTGAAGATGAAGTTGCAAAATGTGACGGTAAGCCGTATATGTTCGGAACGCCTGTTGTCACAGACGGAGAGACGATGGGGACTGAGGGTATGAAGTATTCTCTTGTCTCTCGTGAATGGATTGCGGATTCGATTGAGATGATGTCAGAAGCATATTTTGCAGACGGTACGATTGCTTTTTCCGGCTGTGATAAAACAATTCCGGCATCATTGATGCCATTGGCTCGCAATAACTCTATCGGAATCACGTTGTATGGAGGGACAATTCTCCCGGGCACATATATAGATCGTGATTTAAATATTGTCAGTGTTTTTGAGGCAGTCGGAGCATATTCTGCGGGAAAGATGAATGAACAGGAGTTTCATGAAATTGAGACCAGATCCTGTCCGTGTGCCGGTGCTTGTGGCGGTATGTATACCGCAAATACTATGGCCAGCGCCATTGAAGCAATGGGGATGTCGGTTCCGGGAAGTGCTTCTCATCCGGCAATGAACAGGATGGGACGTATATCTGAAAAGAAAGCGGAAGATGTGGCAAAAACAGTGGAAGCATTATTCAACCTGATGAAAAAAAGTATTAGAGCACGTGATATTATGACGCGAAAGGCTTTTGAGAATGCGATTGTGGTAGTACAGGCATTGGGAGGATCTACAAACGCCGTTCTTCATCTGTTGGCTCTCGCACACGAAGCTGATGTCGAGCTTTCGATTGATGATTTTGAAAAAATCGGTAAAAAGGTGCCCTTAATCGGTAACTTCAGTCCGTCCGGTGATTATATGATGGAGCATCTTAATGAAATCGGGGGCATACCGATGGTGATGAAAATGCTTCTTGATGCAGGTTTGTTGCATGGAGATTGTCTGACAGTTACCGGTAAAACCGTAGCGGAAAATCTGAAGAATGCCTCTGAACGTCCCCGAAATCAGGATATTATTTCATCTCTTGAAAAGCCATTCGCACCTCCGGGCCATCATCTGGCGATCATGAAAGGGAATATGTCTGAAGAGGGGGCAGTTATGAAATTGTCAGGGAAAATGATAAAGCAGCACAAGGGACCGGCCAGGGTTTTTGAATGTGAAGATGATGCTATGAATGCCATTCTTGACGGAAAAATCAAACACGGAGATGTGATTATCATTCGTTATGAAGGTCCGAAAGGCGGCCCGGGAATGAGAGAAATGCTCTCACCGTCAGCAGCCCTTATGGGTGCGGGCATGGGAAAGGATGTGGCATTGATTACTGACGGACGGTTCTCGGGAGGGACGCACGGTATTATGGTAGGTCATATAGCGCCTGAAGCGGCTGACGGGGGGCCGATTGCAATGGTAATGGAAGGAGATATTATCGATATAGATGTTGATAAACGCCAGATTAATATTCTCGTTGATGCAAAAGAGATGCAAAAGAGGAAGGAAAATTGGAAAAAACCTGAACCCAGATATAAGAGAGGAATATTGGCAAAGTATGCAAAATTAGTTTCCAGTGCGTCAAAAGGCGCAGTTACCAGTTGAGATTTTGTTCAATATTTTATTTTTCAAAAGATTCGAATGCGAATTGTTGAACTTTTTCAAGCCGAGTTAGATTTCGTTCACCACGTATGAAACTGGCGGCAGCGTGAAAAAGTTTCAAAATCCGCATTTTTCATCTTTTGTGCATTAATTATTTACCAATTACCTATGAAAACTATTCAAACAAATAACGCTCCAAAAGCAGTCGGACCGTACTCACAGGCGATTGAAACTGAACAATTTATTTTCTGTTCAGGTCAAGTTGGTATTGACCCGGAAACGGGATCTTTGGTTGACGGTATTGAAAATCAAATGAAGCAGGTAATGTCGAACATTAGCAATGTCTTGTCGGCAGCCGGAACGGATCTTGATCATGTTGTGAAAACAACGATATTTCTTGCTGATATGGGAGACTACAAAATGGTAAATGAGATTTACGGATCATATTTTCCCGAACATAAGCCTGCACGCTCAACGGTCCAGATTGCGGCACTGCCGTTGGGAGCTTTAGTAGAGATTGAAATGATTGCGGCAAAATAATTGATTATTAATTTATGTTTTTATTATGGCAAAAATGAATTTCGGTGGCGTTGAGGAAAACGTCGTAACCCGTGAGGAATTTCCTTTGGAGAAAGCTCGCGAAGTATTAAAAGATGAAACTGTGGCTGTTCTCGGGTATGGTGTGCAGGGCCCTGGACAGGCTTTGAACATGAAGGACAATGGAATCAATGTCATTGTCGGTCAAAGAAAAGGTTCTCAGTCGTGGGATAAGGCAGTCAAAGACGGCTGGGTTGAAGGGAAAACTCTTTTCGAGATAGAAGCGGCGGCAGAAAGAGGAACAATTATTATGTATCTGTTGTCTGATGCCGGACAAAAGGCATTTTGGCCCAAACTGAAACCGCATTTGACGAAAGGGAAAACATTATATTTTTCCCACGGATTTGCAGTAATTTACAGTAATCAGACGGGGGTCGTTCCTCCGGAAGATATTGACGTTGTATTGGTTGCACCGAAAGGTTCAGGACTTACGGTCCGTCGGAATTTCCTAGACGGCAGCGGTATCAATAGTTCATATGCCGTGCATCAGGATGTATCAGGGAAAGCAGAAGAAAAAGCCAAGGCTCTCGGGATTGCGGTCGGTTCAGGATATCTGTTTGAGACCACTTTCGAAAAGGAAGTGTTTAGTGATCTGACAGGTGAACGCGGTATTCTGGTCGGTGCTCTTGAGGGACTTTTTGAAGCACAATATAATGAACTGAGAAAACACGGTAACACACCGAGTGAAGCATTCAACGAAACAGTTGAAGAACTGACGCAAAGCCTTATCCGCCTGGTCGGCGAAAAAGGGATGGACTGGATGCTTGCCAATATCTCAACTACAGCACAGAGGGGAGCTCTTGACTGGAAAGACAAATTCCGTGATGCGACAGCACCTGTTTTTGAAGAGCTTTATAAGAGTGTCGAATCTGGAGAAGAAGCTCGCCGAACTCTTGAGAAGAACAGTGATCCGAATTATCGTGAAGAACTGGAAAAGGAACTGGAAGAACTCAGAAATATGGAAATGTGGCAGGCCGGGGCAAAAGTTCGGGAACTCCGACCTGAAAATCAGAAAAAATAATATGAAGAAACCGAAAACATTATTCGACAAAATCTGGGATGCACATGTAGTCAAGCAGGAGGAGGGATTTCCTTCCGTTCTGTATATCGATGCTCACTTTATTCATGAGGTTACTTCCCCTCAGGCTTTTGACGGACTGAGGAAAAGAGGTATCCCTGTATCGAGAGTCGACCGCACATGGGCGACAGCAGATCACAATGTACCGACAAAAGATCAGCATCTTCCGATTAAAGAATTGCTTTCACGGAAACAGGTACAGATGCTTGAAAAGAACTGTCGCGAATTCGGTGTCGAACTTTTCGGACTTGGTCATCCCTGGCAGGGTATTGTTCATGTCATAGGACCCGAGCTTGGTGTTACTAAACCCGGGATGACAATCGTTTGCGGTGACAGTCATACATCAACTCACGGAGCATTCGGATCAATCGCATTCGGTATCGGGACCAGTGAAGTAGAGCAGGTACTTGCGTCACAGGCAATCCTTCAATATAAACCTAAGACTATGAATATTGAAGTTAACGGAAAACTGAGAAAAGGAGTGGTCGCGAAAGATATAATTCTTTATATCATTTCCAAGCTGAGTGCGTCAGGAGGAACCGGATACTTTGTCGAGTATACGGGATCGGCAATCCGTGATCTTTCGATGGAAGCCAGGATGACAATCTGCAATATGAGTATCGAGATGGGAGCACGGGGCGGAATGATTGCACCTGATGAAAAGACCTTTGCATATATGAAAGGACGGAAATATATGCTGAATGGAAAAGCCTGGGATGAAGCAATTGAATATTGGAAAACGCTCCCGTCGGATGAAGGTGCCGTCTATGACCGCGTTGAAGTTTTTAATGCAGAAGATATCGAACCGATGATTACATACGGTACCAATCCGGGAATGGGTGTAGGAGTCACGGCGCACGTGCCGCAATCAAATGAATTCAATACAGAATCGGACCGTAAACAATTAGTGAGATCACTGCAGTACATGGGTTTGCAGGAAGGGCAACCGATGATCGGCCAGAAAGTCGATTATGTATTTTTCGGCAGCTGCACAAATTCACGTATAGAGGACTTCCGTCTTGCTGCACAAATTCTTAAAGGCAGAAAAAAAGCAGATCATATAAAGGCGATTCTTGTACCGGGATCGACACAGGTACTGGAACAGGCGAGAAAAGAAGGTCTCGATAAAATATTTACTGATGCAGGATTTGAGCTTCGTGGTGCGGGTTGTTCGGCCTGTCTCGGGATGAATGAAGACAAAATTCCGCCGGGAAAATATTGCGTCTCGACAAGTAATAGAAATTTTGAGGGAAGGCAGGGACCGGGTGCTCGCACTATGCTCGTATCTCCTTTGACTGCAGCGGCAACTGCTATTGCCGGTGTAGTCACTGATCCCCGTGAGTTATTAGCCTTATGAAAAAATTTGAAATACTGACATCAACGGCGGTGCCTTTACCTATCGAGAATATCGATACGGATCAGATTATCCCGGCACGTTTTTTGAAGGCAACAACCCGAGAAGGTTTCGGAGAAAATCTGTTCCGTGATTGGCGGTATTATACTGACGGAAAACCTAAAGCAGATTTTGTGTTGAATAACCCAACGTATACTGGCGAGATATTGGTAGCCGGCCGAAACTTCGGATGCGGCTCAAGTCGCGAGCATGCTGCCTGGGCGCTCTCTGATTATGGTTTCCGTGTCGTTATTTCCAGTTTTTTTGCAGATATTTTCAAAAGCAATGCACTCAATAACTATCTTCTTCCTGTACAGGTTTCTGAAAATTTTTTGCGGAAGCTCTTTGCAGCTATTGAACAGGACGTGAAAACAACAATCGTTGTGAATCTTCCCGAACAAACTATCGAACTAATAAAGAGCGGGGAAAAGGAATTTTTCGACATCTCTCCCTACAAAAAAATGTGTCTTATAAACGGTTTCGATGATGTAGGATACCTGACAAGCAGTTTGACAGAGATAATTGAGTACGAAAAGGGCCGATCCCGAGTGTTTGCCAATGTGAGAAAACAGTAAGAAATACCCTTGATCTGAAAGCGGAAATTGGCTATACTGAAATAATGGGATTGAGGCTCTGGGATATATCTAAAACATTTGCAGAAAACTGCAAAAAAAACCTGCAAAAAGGAGCCTCTTTTGACCTATTCCGATCACCTAAAGCTACATCGAAGAATATTTTTACTTTTTTTAATTCAGTAACTTCATATCTTTCCTCATTGGGTATCGCAAGAAAATTTCAGTATGTTATTGCTCTAGCTATAGTGGTTTTTGTCTTCGGATCGGCAGTTTATTTCGTCAACCAAATATATGCATTGACTTTGTATTTTACTCAGTCTGACTGGTCGGGCGGAGCGGATACCGATGCTACCATTAATAACTCCAATGCCACAGGTTGGACGAAATTTTATTCAAAGACAGCGGGAATAGACAATTCAACATCAGGAGAAATCAAAATCAAAATCGAAACATCACCGTGAACATAAGAACGATTATTTATACAACAGCCATCTTCTTCCTATTCATTTTTGTATCTCCTTCTATCCAAGCAGCATCCGTGTCATGGGATGGCGGAGGCGACGGAGCATTCTGGACGGATCCGGAAAACTGGAGTAATGATGCAATCCCCGGAGCTACAGATGACGTTACTGTTGACTCCAACGTAACGGTGAGATTCCCGGGAAGCGCGGTTAAAAATGTAGCCAGAGATGCGGCAATTTCCGGTAACTTTTCCGGTGATGAGACAATCCTTAATAACGGGTCCAGAAGTGATTATGAAATCGATCGGCGCGACTGATAAGCTGATACAGCAAATGTTTTTAGCTGAGTCGGTTTTTATGGGTCTCGGAGGCGGAATAGCGGGGCTTATTCTCGGGTTTTTATTTACCGTAATCTTTAATATCCTGATTAATGTGCTTGCATTGAGTTTGGGAGGAAAATGGATTGATATCTTTTATACACCGCCCTGGTTTATCGTTCTTGCGTTGTGCTTTTCGATTTTTATCGGTTTCGGCACAGGCTATTTTCCGGCCCGTCGTGCCGCAAAAATTAATCCTCTTGATACTCTGCGTTACGAATAAAAGGCACCCAATTCTTATAAAACTTTAGTAAAATAGGAGCTTATGAAAACACATATTGCTCTTCTTCCCGGCGACGGTGTCGGCCCTGAGGTTGTACAGGCAGCAGTTACCGTTCTTGATACAGTCGGTTTGAAATTCGGACATGAATTTAATTACAAAAATGCAGTTATCGGCGGTGCGGCAATCGATGCTGCCGGTGATCCGTTCCCCAAAGAAACCGAACAGGTGTGTCTTCAGTCGGATGCCATTCTTTTCGGAGCAATCGGCGATCCAAAGTACGACAACGATCCGTCTGCGGCGGTTCGTCCGGAACAGGGACTTCTGAACATGAGAAAAACACTCGGGCTCTATGCAAACGTCCGACCCATCCAGACATTTTCCGCGACGGTAAATACCTCCCCTTTAAAAAAATCTATAGTTGACGGAACTGATTTTGTCGTCATTCGTGAACTTATCGGAGGAATTTACTTCGGGGAAAGAGGACGGAGGAAAAACGGCACGGAAGCATTTGATACCTCCAGTTACTCCATATCAGAGATAACACGGGTATCAAAATTTGCATTTGAACTGGCTGAAAAAAGGCACCGGCATCTGACTCTTGTTGACAAAGCAAATGTTTTGGAAACATCCAGGTTGTGGCGGGAGACTGTGAGGCATATGTCGAAAGAGTACCCTGACGTGATTGTGGAGTACATGTTTGTTGACAATGCTTCGATGCAGATTATTAAAAATCCTTCACTTTTCGACGTCATTCTTACTGAGAATATGTTCGGGGATATCCTGACAGATGAAGCATCTGTCATCACGGGGTCAATCGGAATGTTGCCGTCAGCGTCAATCGGTGAGAAGACTTCGCTGTATGAGCCGATACACGGTTCCTATCCGAAAGCGGCCGGAAAAAACAGTGCAAATCCGATAGGAACAATATTATCTGCAGCAATGATGCTTGAACATAGCTTTAACCTGACGGAAGAAGCTCAGGCGATTCGGCAGGCAATTGAGAAAACATTGGAAGAAGGATACGGTACAAAAGATATCGTACTGGATTCTCCGCTGGGAACACAGGAAATGGCAGAAAAAATTGCTCTTCATATCTAAAGTATGCCCAAAATCATCCGGGTAAAGGTCATTCCCAAAGCAAAGATCTCGGGAATTTCTCAGGTAACGGATGTACTCAAAGTAAAAGTACATGCTCCCGCTGAAAAAGGTAAAGCGAATAGGGAAGTTATCGAAATACTTGCTGAATATTTTTCTGTTGCGAAATCTGCCGTTATATTACTTGAAGGGGAAACCTCATCTCATAAAGTCTTCAGAATTGAGGACTGATTATTTCTTCTTTATGACGTCAAAACCGGTATACGGCACAAGTACCTCAGGGACTTTGACAGTTCCGTCTGCCTGCTGGTAATTCTCCAGAATTGCAATCAAAATCCGGGGCGATGCCACTGCGGTATTGTTGAATGTATACACATACTCAGTTTTTCCATCTTTTGTTTTGTATCTTATATTCAAACGTCTTGCCTGAAATTCTCCCATGATTGAGTTGGACATAGTTTCTCCGTATCCCTGTCTCGAAGGCATCCAGGTTTCGATATCATATTTTTTAAGCTGCGGTTCACCCATATCTCCCGTACACATGAGCAGCTGCCTGTAAGGGAGCTTGAGATCCTGCAAAATCCCTTCGGCATTTTCTTCAAGTTCTTCATGAATTTTCCTTGCTTCGTCCAAATCATTTTTTCCTAAAATCACCTGTTCAATTTTCCAGAATTCGTGCAGGCGGTACAACCCTTTTGTGTCTTTCCCGTACGCTCCGGCTTCCTTTCTGAAGCAGGGTGAAAAACCAACATATCGTTTCGGAAGATCTTTTTCCTGCAAAACTTCACCGGAATGATAGGCTGTAATCGGAATTTCGGCAGTTCCCGACAGATACATGTCTTCTTCATTCAGTTTATAAACATCCTGCTCACTTCCCCAGGGAAAATGACCTGAACCGAAAAGAGTAAATTTCTTTACAATGGAGGGAGCTATAAACGGGGTGTAACCCTTTTTACTCAGTTTCTGGAATACATAAAAAAGAAGCGCGAGATGGAGGATTGCGCCTTCATTTTTCAGAAAATAGCCGCGGAAGCCGGAAATTTTTGAGCCTCTCTCAAGATCGAAGATATCAAGTTCGGTGCCGAGAGTGATATGGTCTTTTATTTCAAAATCAAACTTTGCTGGTTCCCCCCATTTTTTTAGTTCCTTATTTGCAGTTTCATCATGACCTATCGGCACTTCATCAAGCGGGACATTGGGGATATACAGCATGAGTTCATTAAATTCAGTTTCCGTTTTTTTGAGTTCTTCTTCAATATGTTTCAGTTCTTCCTTGATGGCTTTTCCGCGTTCGATCTGTTCTTTGGAAGGAGGTCGTTGTGAAGCTATCTGATTGCGTTCTTCGCGGAGCAACTGAGATTTCTGGATAAGCTCCCGACGCGCGGTATCAAGTGAAAGCAAACGATCAATATCAACTTCTCTGTTTTTGTTTTTTGCCGCAACTTTTACCTTGTCGGCATTGTCGCGGATATATTGGATATCGATCATATTGTCCTATTGTATCACAACTTAGTCCTCAATTACCTTATCTCCGTCGGGGAATTTGGACTGAATGTAGGAGTGCAGTGGTTTTGAGAAATGATGAATATATCGATAAATTGCCATCATAATCAGGATTGCTACACACAGGATGACGAAAAAGAACGACGTGGGATGTTCGTTCAAAGTGACCGTTTCGTAGCGCAGCACGAAAAACAGTCCCGAGACGAGAACGAGCAGAGTATAAAACATGATACGGGTCACATGAGTTATGACAAATGAAATTGATGTCGCAATCGCAAGACCCGTCGCAAAGATACCCAATATTATTTCCTGATGAGGTCTAAGTATCTCAGGACTTCCCTTAAACAAATCAAGAAGAACGATGACGTAAATTACAAGTGCAGCAGGGATATACGTAAGCTTATGCCCGAACGGCCAGTGAAAGAAAAACAAAATATGATCGGTTTCCTCCGTAAACTTATTATTTTTCAGACTTTTTTCGATGCTGACTGCCGCAATATGACCTCCCAATCCGATTCCGAGAAGGAGGGACATGAGCGTGATTGTAAAAATCGCAAGAATTTCCCAGCGGAGCTGCGAAAGATACTGAATATTTAGGATTTTCGCATAAAGAGCCAATATCCCGATAAGTCCGACTATCGGGCCGACAATATTTCCGAAAAACAAATCCTCCCGCATATTAAAGCGCATACGCCGGGAATCTTTTTTTGAGTAATAATACCGGTTAGTAAAAATGAGAAAGATCGTAAATGCAGGCAAAACGAAATACAGAAAGAAGGAATTTGCGTTCATAACACTATTTTACACCATAACTTTCTCTTTTATATGCTTTTTGAGCCGTCTTAAGGCTTTCAGACGATGATTTATCTGATGATGTTCCTCTTCGGTAAGTTCGTCATAAAACTTGTTGTATTCTTTCACAACAAAAAGAGCCCGATAGGGATACCCGTTGGTATCCCAGGTAAGGGCCTCCTTTGTGATTCTGCCGTCTATCCCTTCCTGTTCACAGAAGTATTCATCGCTCTGAGGAAAATGCAGACAGATGCATGTCACCAGTTGGGCAGTGCGGTTTTCTTCGGGGATATGCTTCATTTTATCGAGGGCATACTGAATGAGTTCTTTATCAGTCGCTTCGTATCCCGGCCAGCGGCGGGACTTAACTCCCGGTTGTCCTTCCAGGGCGTCGATCATCAGACCTCCGTCATCTGAGATGACCGGCATATTGACCTGTTTGCCATAGAAGGCTGCTTTTATTTTTGCGTTTTCTTCAAACGTTTCACCATCTTCAACAGGTTCACCTGTTACGTTGACATCTTTGAGTGTTAAGATCTGCAATCCTTGTGCGACAAGATCCCTGAGTCCGTAGGTAATCTCTTCACGCTTTGCATTATTGGATGTCGCGATTAGAATTTTATTCATATTGGCATTATACTAAAAGGATGAAACGCTTTGTTTTAATTGCCGTAATCGTTATGGCATTGGTTGTTGATATCTCGGGAATACTTGATCTTGCAAACGGCCGGAGTGTTGATTATTTTAATACGGTATTTACCCTGGTACTCAGTCTTTTTGTGATAGGTTTTGCTGTCTATCTCCTACGTAAAAAGGATTCAACGAAAAAGATTATTCGATAATCCGTTCGATCTCCCACTCCTCAAAACCGATTTCAAGCATTTTTTCTTTTGCATGTTTGACGGATCCGAGCATCTTTGTAAATCCTTCCGCGGTCTCCCGGACATCATATGGGAAGACTATCCAGGCATCCAGGCTTTTTTGATGAAAATCCGGAATAAAAGTGGTATGCGGTTTGATATACGGAGACAATGTATAGACCTTTTTCACGCCGCGTTTTTTAAAATAATCAGTGACGATTTCAAAAGTCGCTCCGGTATCGGAAACTTCATCGATGACAAGAATAGATTTCTCGGATAAATCCTTCTGCGGTTCTTCAGTGATAACCGGTACTTTTTGCTTTTTCATATCTTTATATGAAGTAAGCGTAATATGTGATATCGGCAGACAGCCCAACAGATCTGAGAAGATACGGGAAACAATATCGCCGCCCCGGCAAATTGAGACGATCTGATCAACCTTAATATCTTTTAACTGAGTATGGTAAAGATCCAGGCAGTCTTTTTCGAGATCTGACCAGGACAGTTTGTGGAATGAAATTTCGTTCATAAAATGTAATAAATGGTTCACAATCGGACAATACCATTCTATAATTAACCTATAAAATATGCCAGCAGAAATTCTTCATAAGCATGAAGACGACAGACCCCAGCATGAATGTGGACTAGGACTTATTTATACCTATGATCCTCAATACATTCAGGAAGACTTACTGAAAATAGGCTATGCTTTGCAGCACAGAGGACAGAACGGTGCAGGTGTCGCGACAGATACCGGTTTTCGGGTCACCGGTGCAGGATTACTTCGTGATGCGATTTCTCCGCATGATCTGGAAAGCGAACGGAAGAATCAATGGGGTATGGTTCACCTGCGTTACGGAACAAGCGGCGGGTACGGATCAGAAAATATGCAGCCTGTGGAAATCGTAATAAACGGCCAAAAAGTTCATGTCGCAGTCAACGGAAATATCCCAAACCCCGATAGGCTGAAAAAGTACTGTCCGGCAGTTACGGATGCAAATGTAAGTGATACTGTTCTTGCCGCACATACCTTAGCCTCTATCCAGGGAGAAAGCATGGACGAAAGGATCAGAAGGTTTGCAGAGCTTCCGGAAATTGCAGTATCTGCCAACAATATGATCATCGGATCGGGGAAGGATGCATATATCATTCGGGATCAGTTCGGACTGCATCCGCTCGTTGTCGGTTCGTACCGAAACGGCGAAGGCGTCATTGTCGCTTCGGAAACTGTGGCACTTCAAAAAATCGGATCGACAGTCCTCGGTGAATTTGCACCAGGATCCGTACTGAAAATCAGTCCTGACGGGACGTCGATACTCCGGGACGGAAGTGATCCGTCACTTCGACAAAGCTGTATGTTCGAACCGGCATATTTTTCGAGTCCGAACAGCCGTTTCCCGACCTATGAAGGACAGCCTCCTGACCAATGGCTTTCTGTCGGACAATTCAGGATGAGGACCGGAGAAATTGCGGCTCAGGAAGCTCCTGTCCCATACGCGGATTTTGTGGTCGGCATGCCGGACTCCGGGGTTCCGTTTGCAGCGGGTTTGGCAAACGGGATGAAGAAACCGTACTATCCCTCAGTCATCCGAAGTCATTATGACGGAGACGAGGAAATCACCAGGACTTTTATGCAGGATGTACGGATGTCAGGAATTGCTGCCTTGGTGAGGGGGGGAGCTGATGCCGGTAGATGACTATAGAATCTGGGAAGACAAGGTTGTGGTGATAGGCGATGACAGTCTTGTAAGGGGAAATACCGCCCGTGAAGTGACGCGAATGCTTCGTGAACTGGGTGCAAGCGAAATACACTGGAGATACGGTTTTCCGCCCGTGCAGTATCCCTGTCATCTGGGAGTCAGTTTCCGTTCCCGCAATGAACTTCTTGCTGCTATGTTTGACAATGACTGGCAGAAAATGGCTGAGTACCTGGGAGCAGACAGTGTAGCATTTGTCAGTAATGAAGGTATGCTCATGGCAGCAAAAGAATGCTCAGCTAAAGACCTCGTAATACCCGAACAAAGCAGGGAGATATATGCTGCAAACGGATACTGCGGCGGATGTACGACCGGAGTGTATCCGGTCATGCCTGAAGGGACAATTTACAGATCCTCGAAAAAAACTATTGCAATGAACGGAATTTTTCGTTAATATTCTTCATTAATGGAAACCCTAAAACCTCAAGTAGAATACGAACCTGCCTCACGTGGAATGCTTCTCGTTATGACGGGTCCGTCTGGTGCGGGAAAAGATACAATAAGCAATGAAGTCATGAGAATCCCGGGGTTTGATGCCGAACGGATTGTGACATATGCATCCCGTGATCCTCGACCGGGAGAGGTCGACGGAATAGACTACAATTTCGTGTCTTTAACCCAATTTGAGGAAATGATTGCGGCGGGTCAGTTTGCAGAGTATTTTAATTATGCGGAAGAAGGACAGCCTCCTGATTATAAAGGGACAACGAGAGAGCCTTTTGAAAGAGTACTTGCGGGTGAAAATACCATTTGGCGTATTGACCCCAGTCGTGCAGCACAAACCGATACATTCTTTGAAGATAATTTCTCTGCCGAAGAAGCTGCACTTCTTAAAGAGAGAACGCTCGTGGTTTATGTCGGAGTTCCGGCACTTACTACCTTGTATCATCGGGTGAGAGGCCGAAATCCTGAAGAATTTGCGGCAAAAAAAGAGAAATTCCTCCAGAGACTTGAAAGAGATTGGTCAGACTGGGAAAAATTCGGGCATTTATTTGAGCATGTCGTGATGAATGACGGAACGGTAGAAGATGCGGTGCAAAAGGTGCAGGAACTCAGCAGGTAAAGCTGTCCCAATAACTGTATCACATCTGAGGGCGATGTGGTTTTGCCGTTGCTACTGATCCGGGGCTTGCGGCACGATGATTATCTCCGTCATCCTTGATATTTGCGATTATTTCATCAATCGAACTTGCACGCTGATCCGCAAGGGTACGCCCAAGCATACTTCGCATCGCATAGAAATAATGGGTAATACTTACTGCCCAGTGAGGAGTTTTCATATATCCGGGTTTTCCTTCATCATTTTTGAGTTGTCCTGCAGGATTGGTGCGATCAGCAAGGCCGAGTGCTTCTTCGACCATTTGTGTCCACGGACTGGCAGTCCCGGAGTACGGCTGGACCGGTGCACCGGATTTATGCAGTATGCTGAGTCCTCCTTGAGTCTCGACGCAACCGCGTACCATGCTTCCGTCTTTTGATATCTGTTCTATTCTCCCCATCCAAGGACCGAACCATGTTCCCAATCCGCCTTCAAATCCGAGTGATACATCGTTAAATTCTTCTCGTTTTGAGAGTCCGTAGATGATCTCAATAGCATTTGCAGCCGCTCCTCCTTCGAGTGAAGTACAGTTTTCCCCTCCACCGTGTCCTCCAAGCAACGTCAGGGCAATGCCGTATTCCTGGGATACTTTCAGGAGCTCTTCTGCCTGTTTGATATCAACGATAGGTCCGACACACAGATGAAACGGCAGTGTTTCATTCGGATCGCGTTTTTCTTTTACCGTTTTTCCGATTGCGCGGGCGGCATCAACAACTTCAGGTCCGGGGTTTGTTGTATAAATTCGCAAACTTCCGCATCCTGACTGAATAAGTTCATCCGTCTGATTTGCAATTGCTTCAATATCTTTACCGCTGACACAGACACCGATCTGTGCGACTGCGAGCTTTCTGATGTCATCATTTTCTTCGCCAGGGATCATGTCCTCAACATAGGTTTTACATTCATCAAACATCTTTTTCCGTCTGTCAAAATCAACAAACAGACTGTTGTGCGGGATATATGACCTCATGAATGATAGTGCTGCGGTCGTCACGACATCCCGTGATCCTGTCACCGGCGGCATCCCGCCGAGAGCAAATACCGATGTCGGAACGCCGTTTCTGTTTAGAATATGATTCATTGCAGCGGCTGTGCGGCTTTGACTTTCTTCGGAGTACTGTCTTGCATAAGCAAGATCTGTAAATCCGGGGACTGAAAATGTTTCGACTTCCTGAGGTGTAATTTCATGTCCGTTTTGGCCGTTTTGACCCAGAAGCGCTTCGAGGATAGGAGACTTCTGATTTGGTCTTGTCGGAGTTTTTTCCTTCATCAGCTGTCTCAGTTTTGCATACATTTCGGGATTATGATGAATCGAGTATTCATATGCCCGCTCGGCAAGAGCGCGTCTGTATGAATCGGCCTCATGCTGCATGAAGCTCGGTCTTCCGTCGGGATTGATGACAAGCCGGGTAGGCTGACCGTTGGGCAGCTTTCGGAGATCGTATCCGTTTACGATAAGTCCGAGGTCAGGTGAACTGGGATCATGGGTATATTGCCAGATGTCTTCATGAAGACGTACTTCATAAAACGGAGGCAGATCTTCTTCTTCAATTGTCAGACTTTCATTTTCCTGCATCCCGCCGAGTGACCTCAGACCGAATGCATGTTTCCTGGCCTGTGCCATTGCTTCACCTTTAAAGTATTCCTCATCAATTGAGTCAAGTTCCATATCTAGGCTTTTTGCCAGTGCGTGTACCCAGATTCCAACTGAAAAGGGATCCTCAAGGATTTTCCTGATGGCTTCCTGTCTCATTGAAAGCTCCATTTTTTCGTCCAGTGACATCTGAGCAAATGTTCGGGGTTCCGATCCCTCTTCCCATCCTTCAAGTGCTTCCTGTCCGTCCGGAATAAAAATATCATCCCAGCCGAAGTCCGGATTGCCAACGGGTTTTTCCGCTATACGGCCGGTTACTCTTCCTTTTCTTGACTGGACTTCCTGTCCGTCATAAACGGCATAAATTGTTTCGGCTTGTGCGCTGCGGTCTTCTCCGTCAAGTATTTTGCATAATTTTTTTCGTTTATTGCGGTCACCTGCCCAGAATTTGACAAAAGGAGGCTGACAGATATCAGACATTTCATAAATCGTTAGTCCGGTGTCTTCAACAATTACAGGAATTCCGCCTGCTGCTTCATATGCCGCTTTTGCTTTTTTCTCAACTACTTTTTCCAAAGATTCATCCTGGATTTCATCAACGTCGACTTCTACTGTTTGAAGGAGTTTGATAGGCATACCCATGCCGGCAGCAAACTCTTTGACTTTATGAGGATTGGTTGTTCCCAAGGGAGGGAGAGAAGATGTGATTTGATCAGGGATGACCTGATTGATGATCGGCGTTCCTTTTTCAACTCCTACTGCCATAATCTTATTGAGAGGATCATTCCCATTCTATTGTTCCGGGCGGTTTGTTGGTGATGTCGTAGACAACCCGATTGACTTCGGTAACTTCTGTAACAATCCGTACACTGATTGCTTCTAAAAGCTCCCACGGCAGTTTTGCAAAACCTGCTGACATGACATCCTTTGACTCAACTGCTCTGATAGCAATCGTTTCGCCGTATGCACGGTCGTCTCCGCGTACGCCGGTAGTTTTAACTCCGGTAAAAATTGCAAAAACCTGCCAGAAATCATCAACCGTTCCGGATTTTTTGATTTCCTCTTGCACAATTCTATCAGCTCTCCTCAAAATTTCAAGTTTTTGTTTAGAAACCTCTCCAATAGTCCGTATGGCAAGACCCGGACCGGGAAACGGATGTCTATGGGTTATTTCCTTCGGAAGACCTAAAATCTTTCCTATTGCACGAACCTCATCCTTATAAAAATTACGAATAGGCTCAAGAAGCATGATGTTCATATGTTCCGGCAATCCGCCGACATTATGATGACTTTTTATATTCTTGGCATGCTTTGTACCTGCACTTTCGATGACGTCAGGATAAATGGTTCCCTGTACCAAAAACGTTGCATCAAGCTTTTTTGCTTCTCTTTCAAGAACATCAATGAATGTCTTTCCGATAATTTTTCGTTTCTTCTCCGGATCAGTGACACCTTCGAGGTTGTTCAAAAACTCTTCTTCAGCCGACACGATTTTGACATTCATCTGATAGTTTTCTTTAAAGACCTTTTCAAGTTCTTCCGTCTCACCTGCACGCATCAGTCCGGAATCGATATAGATTGCCGTAAACTGATCTCCGATGGCTTTATGTACCATAAGACAGGCGATAGAGGAGTCAACTCCGCCTGAAAGTGCTCCGATGACCTGTGCCTCTCCGACAGAATCTTTGATATCCTGAATTTGTTTGTTCACAAACTCTTCAGTGATGGGCTGGTCTTTCGGTGACAGGCCGCAGATACCGGCAAAGTTTTTTAGTATTTGCAGTCCGAATTGAGTATGGACTACCTCGGGATGAAACTGAACTCCGTAGATTTTTCTTTCTTCATCTGCAATTGCTGCGTACGGAATAGTTTCCGTGACGGCGATTTTCTCAAATCCGCTTGGAATCTGCGCAAGCTCATCTCCGTGGTTCATCCAGACGGAAAATGATTGTATGTCATTCAGATGCGAAGAATCTCGTTTTTGTTGACTGGATCCTTCGGTCATTCCTCCCTCAGGATGACTGAAGTCAAAGAGGGGAGATTCCTTCAGAATAGTCAAGGTCGCCGGCCCGTATTCTTTTTTCTTTCCTGGTTTGACTTCTCCGTCGAGGACATGAGCAATAATCTGCTCTCCGTAACAGATACCGAGAATCGGCTTGCCTGTTTCAAAAACTTTTTTATCGATTGTCGGGGCGCCTTCTTCATAGACGCTGGTAGGACCGCCCGAAAAAATGATCCCGTCATACGAAAGATCCTTTGTTTCAGCAAAAAAGTCTTCCGGCTCTACAATTTTTGTTTCAACTGAAATCTCTCTCAGTCTTCTGGAAATAAGGTGGGTTGTTTGGGATCCGAAATCGATAATGATAATCATAAAAAATATGAATACGTTAATGTTGTCTGACTGAGTCCTTCATTGCTAGTATTTGTTTATCTTCCTCAGAGAAAAATATCTCGGAAAGAGCTCCGCTGTGAGCCTTTCCTTTGTCCGTATAATGCACAGCTTCATCTTCGACTGTTACAAGTCCGGCTTTCATGAGTGCCTGAAGCTGTCCGGAAAAGTGATTTTGTAAAAACTCTGTCTTCACACCTTCCTGTGACATGAGTCCTAGGATGGCATGTGACCGCTGTTTCATGTCGTCAGTCATGACAATACCGTGCATATCCGGAAAATGACCGGCTTCAATGCCCTGTTTCCAACGTGCGATACTGTTGTTGATAAACCGTACATCTTCAGAGTAGGGAAGTGCATAATGAGCATTCGGTCCGTAGCTTCTTGCCCCCGCCCCGAATCCGATGATCGGAATACCTGAGTAAATTTGTTCACCCTGCTGATATCCTTTTGTTTTTGACCAGCAAGTCAGTGACAATCTTCGATATCCTTCCTGTTGCAACCGTTCGGCTGCTCTGTCAGTTATCTCCGTGACTTCCTGTCTTGTAGGGTATGATATGAGACCATGCTGTGCCATTTTCCCGGCACGTGTTCCGGGACGAATCATATTAGGATACAGTGTTATTGTCGTAACTCCACTGCCGATCATCGTTTCGAGATCTTGTTGAAATGTCTCAGCTGATGAGCCCTGAAGTCCGATGATCAGATCTCCGTTTATATCCTCAAAGCCGGCTGAGAATGCATTTCGTATTACTTCCTGAGCAAGGCCGGGATCATATGCCCGACCGGTATTTCTCAGTACTTGCGGATCAAATGACTGAACTCCGACGCTGATTCGATTGAACAGCTTTCTCATTTCCTGCAGTTTTGCCAAATCAACGGAATCAGGAATTACCTCAATTGCCCGTTCGTGGGCAAAGTCTACAGGTCCGACCGTTTGCTCAATTGCCCGAATCATCTCACTCATATCTTCAACGGAGAGAATACTTGGAGATCCGCCGCCGAAGTAGAGGGACTGTGCTTCAACATTTCCGCCCAGTAAAGGTTTATACATCGCAGCCTCCTGTTGTACGGATGCAGCATACCAATTCGGAACATCTCTTCCGACCGCCGTGTACAGATTGCAATATGAGCATAAATGATCACGTCCTGAAGAAATGACGCCGTGTTCGGCCATACGTCGGGCATCTGTTGCAGGGGCAGGCTTGTCCGTACACCACGGAACATGGACATATACGCCGACAGGCCCCTGGTATCCGTTCCATGCTTCTGCCACGAACTGATCGGGATTCGGAATTGGTTCATACAGTCTCTTGTCAGGGTGATTGTAAATATATCCGAGTTCGCTTCCTTCTATAATATCTGCTATACGGCTATCATATTCAGATATAGAAGGAACTTCAGCTAGTGCAATTGACATATTTCAATAAGTAATTAGTAGTTTTCACCCGGATTGGTCACCAAAATATCGTGCGGATGACTTTCAGTGAGTGATGCCTGAGTGATCTGGATGAACTTCCCTTTTTCCCGTACTTCCTTGATTGTTTTTGCTCCGATGTAGTAAAGACCTGACCGGATTCCTCCGACTGCCTGATCAACTACTGATTGTACAGGTCCGTTTACCGGTACCAGGCCTTCGACGCCTTCAGCTACCAGAACCCGATCTTTATAACTTTTTCCGTGAAATTCATCTTCTGACTTGATTTCGGTTCCTTTTTGCATGGCAGCAATCGAACCCATTCCGCGATATGATTTGAATGTATATGAAGATTTTTTCTGTTTGAGAATGCTTTTAAAGCGTGACGGCACCTGATCAGGAGGAAGTTCGATGTGTTCGCCCGGTGCTTCCTGACATGAAGCAAAAAAGCTTCCCATCATCACGGTTTCGGCACCTGCCGCGAATGCTTTGACCATATCTCCCGAGTATTTGATGCCTCCGTCTGCTATGACAGGTACGCCGGCATCATGTGCCGCACGATGCGTTTCAAGAATGGCAGTGATTTGCGGGACACCCATCCCGGAAATGATACGGGTGGTACAGATTGCCCCAGGTCCCATTCCGACGCGAAGACCGTCAGCTCCTGCTTCGATGAGAGCTTTTGCTCCGTCATATGTTGCGATGCTTCCTGCAATAATATCTGTTTTCGGGTATGTTTTTTTCAGGTATTTAATTGTCTCAATGATGTAATCAGCATAACCGTGTGCAGTGTCAATTACGATAACATCGACCTCTTGTCCGACGAGAGCTTCGGCCCGTGCTTCAAAACCGGGACTTGCCCCGATTGCGGCCCCGACCTTCACACCTGCTTCTTTTGTTTTTTTTACTTCTTCTGCCTGCTCTTCAAGGGTGAGATTTCGGTGGATGATCCCGATCCCGCCCGCTTTTCCGAGAGCGATAGCAAGAGCTGATTCAGTGACTGTATCCATGGGGGAGGACACGAGAGGTACATCTATGCTGATATTTTTTGTAAGTCGTGTCGTAAGGGTGATATCCTGCCGTCTGAAATCACTGTAACCGGGGAGAAGGAGAACGTCATCAAAGGTTATTCCGTCTGAAATTATTTTTTCAGGGTAGTTATTGGTGAATTGCATCGGCAAAAGAAATGACTTATAAATAGAGATTGCTCTCTTTTTCCTTCATCGGTATGAAGGAAGCTTCAAATCCCCACTCGATTGTCTGTTTGGCCTGTTCCTGTGTCAGCATTTTTTTCTCAAGAACGTATTCATATTGTTTTCTCAAGTGTCCGTTTTCAAGAGTTTCGGGCCAGTCGGTGTTTATTGAGAATTTGACACCGCTTTCGTATAGCGTATTGAGAATAAAATGCATCTCTTTATCATCTTTGACTGCTTTAGTTAATAAGTTGCTCATAGGACAGACTTCAAGGAAAGTTCCCCGTTTTGCAAGTTCCGCCATAAGTTTCTTATCATATGCTGCTTTTATGCCGTGGCCGATACGGTCAGGGTTGATATACTCGATGAGTTCCCACATGTCATTTGTATCGTCTGTTTCTCCTGAATGGGCCGTGATGTTCAGACCGTTTTCCCGTGCGTGCTCGACGAGAGAGACATAATCTTTGAAGTGAAAACCTTTTTTGTTGTAGTTTGAAAAATCGATAGCGATTACCCCGCGGTGCCGGTATTTGATTGCTTTTTCGACAATGATTTTGTTCTGTTCATACGAAAACTGTCTGTCAAGACAGAAAATGAGTCCGGCTCGGAGCTTTGGGTACTCAAGAAGTGCCCGTTCCATTCCGCGAAGCATGGCCATAATCGCATGGTCCAGATCGACTTCGCCTTCTTTATTGTGCTTCATCGGATTTCCTCGAAGCTCATAGAGCTTAATACTGTTTGAACGGTATGCTCCACCGAGACTTTCATATACTGCCTTTTCAAGAGCGAGGGTACCGGATGAGAGCTTATCGAGAATCGGATGATAGATATCATCAAGGTACTCTTTCAATGTCATCTTGCGGTCTTTTGAGAGTACGATATGATTTACGAATTCGTGATAATCGCGCTTGGGAAGTTTGTAACCTTCACTATTGGCTATATGCCAGTATACATGCGGTGCGATTGATGACCCGATGTGGGCGTGGAGTTCTGCGAGGTTGTTAAGTAGATTTTGATGTTCCTCCATAAACTATTATAAATGATACTACAAAATTTGTAAATACGTTGTATGAGTTCCATACATATGGCACTCTTTAGGTAAAATAGATAATAGGTAATCCATAGGTGAAATATTGTTCAGGCTTTTGTGAACTCGCTTTGTATTGTACCAGACGAGGTATTCAATAAGGTGACGATTGAATGATCCGATACCGGTCCACTTGGTATAGATGTAGGGGTTCATAAATTCTTCCTGGAGTGTTCTGTTTGCTCGCTCAATAAAGGCATTGATCTTGGGACATCTGGGGTAGATAAAGAGGTGTGGGATATTGTTTTCTTCCAGATAGTCATGGAAGTTTCCCAGATACTCGAGGCCGTTATCTGTTTGTATGGTTTTTATACCATCTTGTATTGGGTATACTAGTTCCAGTCTTCTCATAAAATCAGCACCGTTTCGGCTGTTGAGTTTTGAGTATCCGTAGGAGAACTGGAATTTGAGTTTGATGTCCACTGCATTGAAGACATACAGCTTGATTCCGTGTACAAACTTCGTGATGGTATCAATCTCAATGTATCCGGTATCTTCCACCTTGGGAGACCGCTTGACCTTCTGTCGGTACTTTACTTTCCGTTTTGCAAAGCCACTTGCTGGATTGTGATAGATCCGGTAGGTCTTGCGCTGCAGGTTGTGTCTTTTGATCACTTTTCCAATGGTTGACTCAGATATAGTTGAAATTCCTTCCTGTAGGCAATACTCATCAAGTAAGGGCTTGATCTTCTCCTTTCCCAAACAAAAGTATTGTTCTCGAATCTCTTTGATAAAGGATATGACCTTCGGGTGAGTCTCCATACGTCGGGGTGTCTTTGGCTTGGTTGTCTCTGGTATCAGGCTATCCAACTGCCCTTCTGAATCTCGCCGTCTCTTCCTCCATCGAAACAATGTCCTTCGTGATATCCCATATGCATCAACTGCAGCTTGTATCCCGTACTTCTCTGCAAATGTCAGAACATCGTTTCTGATTTGTGCTACATCTGACTGATTGTAGTCTGATAGAGATCGTATCTTTTTCATAAGATCTCTATTGTACTGCCAGTCATAACTCCTAATTACTCGAAGCTGATCTCCTCCCCATTTACTCATAGATGTTAGTTCCCTATGAGTGCCATATCTTTCGTAACTTATTCATACGTTTCGTGTTGTATGAATTCGCTTGTAACACAAAATATACTTTTTATAAAGCCAGTACGTAATGGATGGCAGTTATAAAAAGATATATTTTGATTACTGCGCTCATATTATTATATCTTTATGAATCTTCAAAATGCGTATACTTCATTTTGACTTCCTATTTTACTCAAAAATCTCCATGCTTACGCAATGGACACTGCCGCCGCCTTTGAGGTATTGGGACATGGGAATTGTGATGATACGGAAGCCCATGTGGGTGAGTATATCTTTCAGTTCATTGGAGATTCCTTGAGTCATGATGAGGTCGTTTTCGAATGTGACCAGATTGCAGGCAAAATTGTTGTTGTCGGTTTCGGATGTCGGAATGACAGTTTTAAATTGCTTTTTAATGAGTGCAAGCCCTTCGTCTGTTAGCGCTTTTTCATGTACGAGCACGGTATCTTCGTTTAGTGGTGCGACACAGGTGTCGAGATGATAAAAATATTCATCAGGCAGTTCCAGTGAGAGTATTTCTTTTCCTAATATGTCCGAAAGATGAGCAGTCGCATCTTTTGAGGATCTTTTTCCGTAACCGAACAGGTAGATCTCTCCCATTTTCAGAAAGTCTCCTCCTTCGAAGTAGACATCATCAGGTAAGGTTTTTATTTCAAATCCCCTTTGTTTGAAATATTCTTCGGCTATGTCGGCTTCTTTTTGCCGTTCAGAATACTTGAAGTTTGCTTTGATAAAAATATTGTTTTCGGCATGACCGAGATCCGTGGTAAATACCTGATCCGGAAGTTCTTCGACACATCCGAGCTCTTCATACTGAATCCCCAGCTGGTCATATGCGTATGTAAGTGTATTGTATTCTTCCTGTGCTTTCGTCTTATCGATTGCGTTGTTGCGATCCATCCACGGGTTTATCTCATACCTGATATCATAGAAGGTAGGAGGACAAAGCAATAGTTTTTTCATAGAGTACAGGATAAGTTTATATCAGAACATTTATTCAGATTATAATAAGTTTCATTAAAGTATAATAGAAAATATGAATAAATTTGCAAGAATTTTAAAAAAATAAGCAATTTTTTATATTTTATAACCATTATTGATAAATATGTCAGATATCCATCTCGGTGAGGAAATAAAACGAATAGTTACAAAAGACGGCCGGGAAGTGATTTTGAGATATCCCTCCTGGGGAGACGAGGAAGGGATGAGAGAGTTTATCAATACCATGTCTTCTGAAGATACATTTATTACATTTTCTGGTGAGGTCGTCACAGAGGAAGATGAAAAACTGTATCTTACCCGGATGTTTGAAGGGATGGAAGAGGAAGACTGCATCTTAATTATTGCCGTGGCAGAAGATAAAGTTATCGGTTCAGTGTCTCTAGAAAGGAAGACTGACAGCCGACGTCGTGCCAGACATATTGCAACATTCGGAATTTCCGTCCTTCCTGAATATCGCGGCGTCGGTCTCGGTGAGGAAATGGCAAAAACAGTTTTCGAAGAAGGTGCAAAATACCTCTCGGAGATCAGGCTTATCATTCTTTACGTATATTCTCTCAATGACAGAGCGCATAACCTATACCAAAAGCTCGGTTTCAAGGATTACGGAAAACTTCCCGGCGGTGTCTGGTATCGGGATGAATATATTGATGAGATCCTGATGTATCGTGAGTTTACTTCTTCAACTCCGGCATCTGACTGAAGACATCAATGAGCTTTTGCATGTGTTCCTTAAGATCTACACCCAGCCCTTCGACACCGAGTTTTATTTCTTCACGATCGATTTTTGCTGCGAATGCCTTGTCTTTGAATTTTTTCATCACGGACTTTGCTTCCATTCCGTCAAAGCCTGTCGGTCTCATCAGACTGTAGGCATAGAGAAGCCCGGACAGTTCATCACAAGCTATAAGGGCAAAATCAAGCTGTGTCTGCGGTGCAACATCAGTCCTTCCGGATGAATGAGCATGTGCCGCCACAGCATGAATCATGCTGTTCGGATACTTCCAGTCAGCAAACCATTTCAGTGATTCATTGGGATGTTCGTCAGGATGTTCAAAATAATCAAGGTCATGAAGCAGTCCGGTGATATACCACAAGTCTTCATTCTGACCGTATTCTTTTGCATAGAGTTCCATAGCACGTGCGGTCATGTTGGCATGAAGCTTTTGATAATCTTCTTTTACATGTTCTTCAAGCAGCTTATGAGCTTCCTCACGTGTCGGCAATCCTGAAAGATCGTCAGAATCGGTTGATCTTGCTGTTTGTTTTGCAGCCTGAACGAATTTCACCTCAGGATATATTTCCTTCGTGATCTTATCTACTTCATTGCGGAGTTGAGGAAAGAGGGTGCCTTCCCGACCGGTAATATCTTCAAAAAACCAGAAAATCCGTTCGCTTTGTCCGTAACCGCTTGTAGGCGGCATGCCGTATTCAAGCATCTCAACAAAATCAATGTCAAGCATCTGTGCTTCTTCATCACCCGTTTCCCGAAGAGCCTGCTGTCCAAGAAACTGCTGCAACTGATATTGCGGATCGTTGATCTCCGTGTATCCGTTGCCGAGCTCAGATCCTGCAATGATGACATGGAATCTTTCAGTCAGACGCGGATCATCGGATTTGGCTTTTGCAAGAGGAGACATAAAAGCCGGTTCATTCACGAGAAATGCCGGACCGGCGATGTCCTTGCGGATGACTTTCCAGAGGTTGTCAATTAGTCTGTTTCTGTTCACAACTCCTGACAATTCAACTCCTGCTTCTTTTAGTTTTTGGAGCATTTTTTCCTCGGTATCTTCAAAAATATCGACATCAAATCTTTCTTTGATAGCCCGGACATAGTCAACTTCCTTCCATTCGTCAGAGAGGTCAAACTCATGTCCGCGGGAGGAAAATTTCGTCTTGCCGTACATCTTCTGTGCAAGATATCTGAAAAGATCGGTTACCAGTTTCATATTGTCACGGTAATCTGCATATGCCCAATACCATTCGAGCTGATAATATTCCTGTAAGTGTTCATCTGACAGCCCCTCATTCCGGAAATTCGGTCCGATCGTATATATTTTTTCAAATCCTCCTCCGATCAATCTTTTCTGATAAAGTTCGGTTGAGATACGAAGGTAAAAGTCCTGATCAAGCATGTTGTGGTGGGTGACAAACGGCTGAGCATCTGCGCCTCCCGTGACATGCTCCAGCACCGGAGTCTCAACTTCCATGAATCCATGATCGTTCATAAAGTCACGGCTTGCTTTCCAGAAAATGGCTTTTCGTTCAAACAATCGCTTGCGGTCGGGATTGACCACGAGATCGACATATCGTCTTCTGAATTGCTGCTCTTTATCATCAAATGTCTGCGGAAAGGGTCTGAGACACTTGGAAAGAAGTTTGAATTCTTTTACAAACAACGTGATTTCCCCCTGTTGAGTTTTATCAATTATTCCCGCAACCTGTACAAAATCACCGATATCAATCAGTTTCAGCTCTTTCCAACCCAGAAGAGATTTGGAAATATCCTCAGTAAGTTCATCTTTCTTAACGGCAATTTGGATTGAGCCGCTCTGATCCTGTATATCACCAAAAATCAGTTTCCCGTGTTCCCGTTTGCCGGTAAGCCGTCCTGCAAGAGTGACAGTTTTCCCCTGATATTCATCATAACTGTCCTTTACAGTCTGATGAAATACATCTTTTTGAGATGTGGCAGGGTAGGGATTGATACCCAGTTCCTGAAGCTTCTTCATGTTTTGTATCCGTTGGGTGCGTTGACCCAGGAGGTCACTTGATTGTTGGTTCATAGGTATAAAGCTATTATAACAGCGTACTACAATATTTCCTCTATTATAATTCAAGAATGGATCCCCGAGCGGGGTCGGGGATAACGACGCAAAGTATGATTGTGTCCGTCGTTACTTTTTGATTTTGAGGATTTTGTAGTGAATGGTACCTGCCGGAACCTCTACATCCACCATGTCTCCTTCTTTTTTTCCGATAAGTGCCTGACCGATAGGGGAGGTAGCAGAAAGTTTTTTCTGCATGAGGTCAGCTTCGAACTCACCGACAATACTGTAGGTCTCTTCACGTCCTTCGCGCTCGACCGTGACTTCGGCACCGATAGAGATACCGTGTGACGGTTGGGATTCGACAACTTCAGCGCGTTTCATCAGTTCTTCAATTTCCTTAATTCTGCCCTCTACAAATGCCAGTTCTTCTTTTGCTGCAGTATATTCACTGTTTTCGGAAAGATCTCCCATCGCACGGGCTCTCCCCAAACGATCGACTGCAGCAGGCCTCTGAGTGGTCTGCAATTCCTGCAATTCGCTCTCTAATTTCTTATATCCGTCTTTGGTAAATTGAATTTTTGTGCTTGTCATAAAAAAAGCATCCCCGTTAACTTACAGTTGCTGTCTCTGGGGATGAATGTTAGAATAATACCTTAGAAATAAGTAGTTGTCAAATGTGATAAGTGGTTATCTGAGGCTCTGTTTGAGTGTGACGTATGTATATAATGTGTATATATATTCACCAACTTATTATAAGATGTCGCATAACTACTGAAGCAATTTTGGCCCCATAGTCTAGAGGCCTAGGACACCAGGTTCTCATCCTGGCGACACGGGTTCGAATCCCGTTGGGGTCACCAAACGCGACTTGATCATTCTGAAAGTGCAGAATGTATTGATATAAAGGGCTTATTTCGTGGTTCGAATAGCCTGGATAGCTCCACACTATTCCAGAAGGAAATATCGAACCCAAAAGTACTCTAATCTGGCTGTTGTCAGATTCCTGATAGGTTTTACCAAGATCTGCAAACTTCTGCTTCATAAATTCGATAATTGATTCTAGATTATATTTTTCTAATAGCGCATCATCCTTTGTCATTTGAATAGAAGTCATTTGGTCTTCGATAATTTTGTTCTGCTCTTTAAATATTTCATCACTGTAGATCCCCGATAGGTTTTTTTGAATGAGCGCTTGTCTTAGTTCCGTCAGTCTTTTTAGCTCTGCATCTGCTTGGGTTTTCCTCTTTTGCAGTGCGGCTACTCTTTTATAATAGGTGTTTCTTAATAGTGCTATAAAAGCTTCTAAACACTCGTTAGTTGGAGTAATAGAGCGTAGATACTCAACAGTAGTGAAATCAACTTCATAAGCTTTTACAGAAGGTGTTCCACATCTATTCCTGCAAAAATAATAAGCATGCCTAGAACATTTGCCAGTGCTCCATCCGCCGGTAAATGGCGTACCGCACTTTCCGCACTTAACAATCCTTCTTAAGGGAAAATCTGGATTGTCTCTGTTTTTTTTGACAATGGGAAGCTTGATGCTGTTATTTCTCCCTGCAATTACTGCTTGAACTTTGTAGTAATGCGATTCTGTAATCATTGGTACATGCTGACCTTTAACTTCCTCAGGATATCTGGATGAGGTTAAAATACCGGCATAGAATTTATTCTTAAACATTCTGCTTATCGTTTGACGGCGCAAAGGTTTCTCTTGTCCTTTTACTTTTTGTCGAACTCCCCATTCGTTTAGAATATCCGCGATATCTTGTAATGTCTTTTTTCCAGTTGCCATCAGATCCCACGCTTTTTTAATACTGTCCCAGGTCTCTGGATCCTTGACTACATAGCCCTCAACACTTTTGTATCCGAGTGGTGCAGTTCCGTTTGTCAATCCTGCCAAAAAACGTGCTCGCATACCGTTTTTAGTTCTTTCACTTCTTACGTCGTTATCTAGCTGAGCAAAACCAGCCAAAATTGTTTCAACCAGCTTTTCAGTAGGACTATTTCCAGTTGGCTCGGTTGCAGATAATAGTGTGATTCCGCACTCAGCTAGTTTCTTTCTTATTGCCAAATAGTCTGCGGTTTGTCTGGAAATACGATCAAGTCTATAGACAATGACAGCGTCAATCTTTTTTTTGTTCTTTCTGCAATACTCAAGCATTTCTATGAGGATTGGTCTTCCGGTGATGGTTTTTGCAGATCGCCCTTCTTCTCGAAATATTTTTATAACTTCGATGCCTTTGCGAAATGCGTCCTTTGTACAGATATCTTCTTGGGTATCTAATGAAAAGTTATCTACTTGTTCCTCCGTTGAAACACGAAGATATACAACTGCGTTTTTTATTTCCTCACTTGCCTCCTTCATAGTTATGTGCCTTTCAATAAATTTTGTAATGTAACACCATCAAAAAGTTCTTTCTCGTATGCATCAAGCCAAGTATCGATAAGAAATTGAAAATCGGTAACTATTGTCTTGAGCTGCTCTTCTGTGAGATGGTCAGCAGTTTCGCCAAGCAGTCTTCTTGTCCTAGCAATTTTGTTTACTTCGTCTGATTGAGAAAATATGTTATTTAGTGCATTATCAAAAGCTTTAAAGGGAGTGGTATGAACAGAACCAATGGCAGAAGAATTTAATGTTTTCTTAGTCTTGTTTTCTGATATAGTTTCTGTTGTTTGTATAAGTAATTCTTGTTCTAGCATGGCATAGTTTAACTATATCTATAGAGATAGTATATATCCAGATAGAGATAGTTGTCAAGTGTATTTATGTTCTTTTATTAACTATTTAATAGAATTATCCGTTGTAAAATATATCCATGACCCATCACAAAATTAATCTTGAAGACAAAGTATCTATGAAAGGCGAAATATCAGGAACATACAGAAAAGTAATTGATGTTGGAACGGAAGATATTGTGATTGCACGCTTCTGGGTGCAACCTTTTAGAATCCTAGAAAGAACTACCTTTTCTGATGAGCAAAAGGGTAAAATTCAAAAGGTTTTAAATCAGCTTGCTGAAGATATGCTTTCCTTAAGAGATGACATCATGTCTTACAGTAAAGAAGTCAAAAGATACTTTGAGGGGGTGAAGTCAGGCGACTTTTATGAAAGAAAAGGTAACATTGAATATTTTAAAGAAGTATTTCATGGAAAAAAATTGGTTGAAAATTTTTATTTCCACGCAGAACTTTGTAAAAGAGATGTTTATAGACTACTCAAACTAATTGAGCCCGACTGTCCTAACTGGCCGAATATGAAGAAATTTTTTAGTAAAGATCCAATTAACTACCGCAGGCTCGAAGGAGTTTTTATTACACAATACGAAGATCTCGGAGTAATTAGAGAGATCAGAGGTTATATTGAGCACGGAGATCCTGATAAAAAGAACAAAATTGAAGAGGATTTTGATATCACAGACATTTATCTAGAAGAGACTGAAAAAGGCACTGCCTTTCATCAGCCTTATTTTAATTATCCTAATGAAGTAACAATTACTGATCTAAATGGATCAAAAAAGAATATTTCATTAGAAAAAATTACAGTAATTGACCTACTAGATAAACATTTCTGGGCAATTTTTAATGTTTGTGAAAATCTAAGTACATTTCCTCTAATAAAACACTTATCATCAGACTGGCAACCGAGATGTATAGCAATGTCCAACTACGATCCAAAGTGTCCTGTTCAGTGGATAGTAGAGCCGTCACAAACTCCACGAAGAACTGTAAATCATCCCCCTACTTAAAGATATTTTCTCTTTCCTTTTCCTATAGGCTTTGCTATACTCCAAGCATTAATTTTTCTTGGTATATATGGGATTTTCTAATTCAAGTTTTGATATTCCTTCATATCTTCAGCCATTCATTACAGAGGGTTCATTACTGAACTTATTTTCTTTCATTTTCATATCACTATCGCTTCTTCTGCTTGCCTACATCATTTTAACGATCATTCGTATTCGTAAGACAGTAATTACTTCTTATGGATTTCTCGAAGTAATTCCAACAGATAGAGCTGAAAAGACATCACTTTCAAATACCAAGCTCTTTGAGATTTTGCACTCTCTGGAAAAACCCTACTCATGGTGGGAAAAGTTCCTTGGGATTAAAAAAACTATAAGCTATGAGATAGTTTCTAGCAAACTTGAAGGTATCAGGTTTGTTCTCAGAATTCCAAATGATGAAATAGGAAACGTACGAAAGACGCTATTGTCATTTTTACCAGGTATGGAGATCAAAGAGATTCCGGACTACTTGAGTAAACAACCTCAAAATAATTTCAAAATTGAAGAGTTTGCTTTAGCAAATACTTTTATCTATCCATTAGCAGACCAATTTCAAATACATCATCATGATCCGCTTTCATATCTTACTGGATATCTAACAAAGCTAGAAGAGAACGAAGTGATTGCTCTTCATTTTATCTGCACTCCTATCGACAACTTAACTCATTTTGCAAAGTCTCGTCATGTCCAGAATGTTAGAAAGAAAATTCTTAGTAACGAGTCGTACGAATCCATAACTTCGAGTAGTTCTTCTTCCCATTTACTAAACGTACTCGGCAGCACGCTTGCCTTTATCGTGCTTAGTCCTATCACTTTAATCTCTTGGTTCATAAATGATACAAAGAATCCTTTTCCAACTTGGCTTTTTGACTCCGTAGGTAAAGATTCCAATAAAAACCAAGGATTAGCAAAGAATGAATTAATCAAGAGTATTTCAAATAAAGTCAGCCAACCACTCTTTGAAGTGCAGATTAGAGCATATGTACAAACCGCAAATAACACAGAAAGATCAAAAGGACTTTTAGCATCCTTTGATTCATTTTCTACTGCTTATCAATCGATAGTACGAACAAAAAATATTTTTCGATTCATTAATACTTCTTTTTTCAAATCAGTTCACTACTTTTTGTTAAGAAATAGGCTGATCTTTTATTCCCAAACTTCCATTTTATCTATATCAGAGCTTTCAAGCCTATACCATTTACCACATGTCCAGAGTACGAAAACGGAAGACTTACTCAAAGTAAAAAGTCCTAAACTCCATGCACCGCTTTCACTGAAGCAGCATAGTAATGATTTCGATATTACTTTTGCTGCAAATAGCTATGGTGAAACCATAACGCCTATTGGCGTGACACTAGAGGAGCGTAGACGTCATACCTACATCATCGGGGCTACTGGTACTGGGAAGACTACTCTTTTATTACAGATGATCTATCAAGATATGCAAAAAGGAAATGGTCTTGCGATTATCGATCCTCATGGAGACCTAGCAGAGCGAATACTAGGAGTTATTCCAAAAGAACGGCTTGATGATGTCGTGTACTTCAACCCTTATGACATTGAGTTTCCGATCGGTTTAAACGTTTTAGAGATTCCAGATGGGTTTTCAGAAGTCGAACTCCAGCGAGAGAAGGACTTTATTACGTCAACTCTTATCTCAATATTCCATAAACTATACGATGCTCGATATTCTGGCCCAAGAATGGAACATATCTTGAGAAATGTGATTTTAACAGCACTTGAACAAGACAAACCTACTCTTTTTACAATCTATGATCTTTTAACAAATGCCAAATACAGGAAGAAAGTAACAGGTTTATTAAAAGATGATGTGCTTAAATCCTTTTGGAAGAATGAGTTTGAGAAACTAGGATCATTTCAAAAAGCAGAACAGATTTCTCCAATCACAAATAAACTAGGTCGATTCCTTACCACGAGTATGACGCGAAATATTCTCAATCAAAAAGAAAGCAAGCTTAATTTTGAGGATATTATGAACAATAAAAAAATCCTTATTTGTAACCTTTCAAAGGGAAAGATAGGCGAAGATACTGCTTACTTCTTGGGAGGCCTGTTTACTGCCAAAATACAGCTTACAGCATTAAGAAGAGTGCATATTGCAGAGCAACAACGTCCAGATTTCTTTTTGTATATTGATGAGTTTCAAAACTTTGCCACAATGTCTTTTGCTCAAATCCTTTCCGAGGCGCGAAAATATCGTTTAAGCGTGATTCTCGCTCATCAAAACACCGTCCAGATTGAAAATGACCTTCTAGAAACAATCATAGGCAACACTGGCACATTGATCTGTTTTAGAACTACTAGTCCAAAAGATGAAGTAAAACTGTTACCTGTTTTTGCTCCTGAGGTGGAGAAGGGACAGATCCCGAATTTACCCTCATACAATTTCTATATGAAGATCAATGCTCTACATCCTCAGTCAACATTTAGCGGGGAAATTGAGAACTTTTTAGTTACCGATGAAGAGACTATCCGGAATGTAGTGATTTCAAATTCTCAAAAAAAGTTTGGCATGCCAAGACCACAGGTAACTGTTCAAGATACAAAACCTACTATCCAGAAACTACCTAAAAAGAAAAATAATGTACCAAAAAGTAATAATTTTTTTGAGCAGATAAAGCCCTAGCCGACTAGGGTATTCATTTATTTATTTTCGCCTTGACTACGCTATAATTAGCACAGTTTTGTAGTCTCTTTATTCTTATAAATAAGAAAAGAAACTTATTTCCTCCACGCATACTGCATAGGGAGGAATACATAGGTGGGTTATATATACTATGCAACTACCAACTATTACTAATAAACAAAAAGAAATACTTCTCCTACTCCATAGATTCAGATTCCTCAATCGTATTCAAATTCAAACAATGCTTAGACACAAGGATCCTAAAAATACAAATGTCTGGCTCAAGGATCTCACTGATAAAAATTACACAAGCAGAATATTTGAAAGAAAGGCGGGAATAAATGAACCTGCAATCTATTTTATCGACAAAAACGGAATCAAGTTTTTTAGCTCTGCCGAGGGAGCAGATAAGAAGAGTTTAAGAAAACTGTATCAAGAGAAAAGAAGATCTCAAGCATTTATTGATCAGTGCATACTCATTGCTCAAGTCTACATCAAGCTTCAAGATCAAAATCTACCAGGCTTTAAATTTTACACACAGTCAGACTTTCCCAGCAATGGTCTAATACGCGACTTACTCCCAAGTTTTGCTTACGTGGTTAACGATAATGAAAACATCAAGCATTACACCTGTGAAATCATCAAAGAAAATACTCCGCGCTTTGCCATCAGATCACGTATAGAACAATTCATCGAATTTTTCAAAGATCAACCAGATATGACTATTGTTTTTATCAGTCAATCTGAAAAACTCCGTCAATACATCGAAAAGCATTCAGCAAAAGTACAAGCTTCAGAAGAAACAGAGCTGCACATCATCTCAAGCTTGATCTGATTCCTTTAAAATCTCGTGTCCTTTTTCCATGATCTTATTTACAAGTACTGTAACAATGCCTTGTAAATCGCTTCTGGTGTACTCGTCTTGATTGTCGATCAAGTCCAAAATTTCACTTTCAAATGGTTCTGTAAGTAGTGGATTTATCATATTTCCTCCTTTCTTTATTATACTTGTTCAGTTTCAAGTAAAACTTGTAATACCTTTTCAACTGTTCCCATTGCTTTGGTAATGGCTACAATCGGATCTTTGGCATAATGAGAAATGTAATTCCAAGCATTGCCAGAATAATCCGGGTAGCCATACACGTCCATTAATACAGCTGCTGTAAATTCTGCTATTGTTTCCTGGTTGGCAGTCTGTCCTCCTTTTAGCTCTCCTTCAATTCGGGCATGAATGGCATGTGCTAGCTCATGAAAGAATACTGAGGGGCTATGTGTCCCTAATCTGATTTGATTCCCGTCTTTACTGCAATCTCCTAGCCTGTCGGGTAAAGTGGGTAAGTATTGAACAGAAATATTAAATTTCTCGGCGACTTTGACCAATTCTGGCAGTTCTTTTGGCTGATATCCTAATAAGTCTTTTTCTCCTTCTGTGCACGAAGCAGGGAATACAGGAACAGCAGCAAACCCAATACACTGCATTTCTTCTTTCTCATTTTCGTCTTCAACTGTATTTTTGACTATGACAGGCCTTAGTATATATATGGCAGAGCTGCCTTTTTTTATTCTTCTTCCGACATTTTCCCATTGTCTAAACCCTCTACAGTCAAGCTCTCCAGCTTGCATGATACTTAGTACTTTATTTGATAGGCTCCATTTTATAGCTGGAGCATTGGGATCAAGTTGAATTCTTGCAATTTTTGAGATAGCAGATATATCTCCTGTTTTAAACTTTTCTACTACTCGATCAAGACTTTGTTGTGCTTTCGCTGAAAGTTTCATAATTTCTCGGCGACTGCTTGTAATTTTATAATTTTTGGTTGGGAAGCAGCCCGCCTGCTTCCCATACCTGGATCTCAAAAAGCGGGGTGAAATTTTGCAAGGGTCACGACGTAGGAGTGACTTGCGCAGCCCTTGCAAAATGAGGGGCAAGGCCCCTTGTATTGCAAAGGTGGAAACGTATGGTATACTACGTACTATTATACTAGTACGTGAATACACTATGAATAAAATACTTACTACTAACTTAATTAAGGTTATTAAATCTTGTAATACAGAAGAGGAGCTAAAAGAACTTTTAATTGGTTTATTTACTCCTCAAGAGCTTGAAGTTGTGGATACTCGTCTAGAAATCGTTAAACAGCTAAAAAGGGGTAAATCTCAGCGAGCAATAGCTGAAGAACTTGGAGTGGGTATTGCTACAGTCACGAGAGGAGCTAGAGAAGTAAAGCAAGGACGCTTTGAAGTTATTAAATAATAAAAGGAGTATGAGAAGTACTAACAAAAAAATTGGCATAATTGGAGGAGTTGGACCTCAAGCAACTTCATTCATATACAACAAGATAATAGATTTATCTCAAACTAAGTATGGAGCAAAGAATAATAATGACTTTCCTCAAGTTATTATTGAATCTGTGCCAATCCCAGATTTTATATCAAATAAAAAGCAAATGAACATAGCTAAAGAAATGCTTATTGACACTACTAAATCTTTGACGAATGCAGGTGCTACCGTCCTTTGCATAGGTAGCAACACTGTGCATCTTCTTTTGGAAGATCTAAAAAAAGAAACAACCGTTAAATTTGTTTCAATGTTAAACCTGGTAGCTCAGGAATGCAGTAGTAGAAAATTGAAAGCAGTAGGATTACTAGGAACCTCTGTATTACTTAAATCTGAAATGTACCAAAGGGAACTCACGGATAAAGGTATAGCGACTATATTACCTACACAAGAACAATTTAGCTCAATTGATCAGCTAATACGTGATGTAATAGCAGGTAAACAAAATGGTGAAAATAAACAGAAATACATTGCCATATTAAATGAGTTGTATGAAAAAGGAGCGGAATCAATAATTTTAGGCTGTACTGAATTACCTCTTGCTCTAAACTATGAAGCTTTAGGAGATAGAACAATAAATTCTGATGAAATACTGGCTAAAGGACTAGTTGATTACTATTACTCCTGATGAAAAAGTTTCATTAGGTCGTCTTCACTTTCATCGGCTTTAAATGTGCCGGAAACAATGCCAATTCTATAGCTTATGCCTTCACTCATCAGTCTCCAATTTGTTTCTTTTAATGCAGATACAAGAGATTTCTTCAAAGTATTAGCACTGTCATACTCTGATCTGTCATCTTTAGTATCACTTGCTGAAAAAGCGACTATTACAAACCTGTCCATTTCTGGTTTATCAAACTGCAAGTCTGCATACCCTTCTTTTTGAATAGTTTTAGATACTAATTCTTTTAGCTGATTTAGCTTAAGTTTTTTCAGCTTTTTTGCTTTTTTATAAGCAGGATCGTTCTCTTTCTTCTCCTGCTCTTTCAATTCTTTAGCTAACGCTATTAGTCCATCAAAGCTGGCAACTGCCCTTGCTCCTTCCTCTTCTGTATAACAAAACTCTGTGCGATATTCTTCAAGAAGTTTCTTATCTTTTTCCTCTTCTTTGTGTCTTTTAATTCGATCCTTTTTAAAATCAGTAACATCTACTTCTTTATATGAACATTTAGAGCAGAAGGTAGTGACAGTTAAGATTTCATCTTTGTCTTCATAATTATTTTCTAATACTGCTTTGCACTCGGGACATTTTGGTTTTTCATAATCCCAAAGTGAGCCATCTTCATAAAATGCCTGACGTTTATTGCACTTAATACATTCAAACAGAAACAATACTTTTGGTTCTTCCTCATATGCATTGTGAAGAGTTTTATGAATAACTTTTGTAGGAGAATTACACTTATCGCAGAATATACTTTCAGGCGGAGGTGTGTTTTCAATTTTATCTTGTCTTCTTGTGTCTGCTTCTATCCATTCATCAATTGTTACTTTTTTTCTTCGAAAACGTTCAATCTTAATGGCATTTACTGTATAACTACATATCTTGTGTACTTCTTTATCAAAGTCAACCTTAGGCTCTTTAGCCAGTAACTCATCTCTATGTTTTTCCATCCCATCACGAATATCCAAATACCGGTTTAAGCATTCCTTTATTGTTTGAAGGTCATAGCGGTTTATATATGATTGTTTTTCCTCTAAATATTGAAACATTTGAACATATGTGTGGTTTTTAAATTCTACTGTAAATACCTTCGATAAAGTTTTTCACCTCATTGTTATTATCACACTCTTCCCATTCTTCTTTTGTCATTTCCTTAAAAACACTAATATTTACACCAGATTTAAATTCATTACATAGCTTTTTCTCTTTGAGATATTTTTCTACATCAGTGTCATCTTTTATGTTTAAATTGCAAGTTTCAATCGCGGAAATATGCGGATTCTGTGTGTTTTCACCTTCACGTTTCTTGATAATTGAAATTAAGCATTTCTTTATTCTGCTTGGATGACAATAATTCTCTATTTCGCGCTTTGAAAGTTTTACGAATTCTGCGCCATCACATTCACACTTTGATTTGATGCTTTCTGCCCATTTTTCCTTACCATTTTTTTTATCATCCCCGTCTACTAATACTGAGTATAGGTTGTTACCTTTCAGTTTTCTAAATAGATCCAGATCAGCATAGTTTTTAAGAGAACCTCCACCTCCAATAACACATAGAATTCTATCTTCTTCAAGACTTTTACCTAAAACTGTATTAGCATATGAGCTTAGGAAATGTATATCGTCTTTCCCCTCCACAAAAATAAGATACTTTGTTCCCTTTAGCAGGTTAAAATCGGGTCTTATCCCAAGTTCATGAATTATTTGCTCAATAATATCCTCACCACCTTTAGAATAGTGTGAAAGACCTTTATTATCTTTGGTGACTAATATAGAATTCTCTCCATCAGTAGCACCTGCGAACACTGGCGAATGTGTTGTTATAAAAAATTGGGTTTTTTCTGAAATCTTAATGATAGAACTTAAAAGATCTTCTTGAGCAGATGGATGTAGGTAGGTCTCGGGTTCTTCGATCGCGAATAACTGATTTGCTATGCTTTGTTTATTAGCCAAATACTCAAAGTAGGCAACCATTAATAAACGCTTAAAGCCTGTCCCTTTATGCGATATTGATACTTGAAATTCTTGGTCTTCAAATTCCAAATCGAGGTCAAATTTTTTAACAGATTTCACCCAGTCGAACTCTGTAGAAGGTGTTAAACCTTTTAATCCTGAAACATTTTTTGACATGTATTTTCTAATTTCCTCAAACTCTGTTGCAAGATCTTTTTCCAGTCCCAATTCTATTTCAGAAGTTTTTTCTTGAACTGAATCGAAAAATGAGGCTATTATGGGTCGAAATTGAGACTGAAAGTTTGTAGCTTCAATGCTTAAATCCTGCTCAGCATCAAAGATAGAAAATCTTGGTAGAGATAAGTCATATGTCTTTTCAATATTCTTGAGAAAATCGCCAAGCTCATGCTTGGTATCAGTCCTAGATTTATCAGAAAGAACAGATTTTATTTGCTCTATTCTTAGAATATTCTTTTTACCCCTGCCTGAACGGTTTGGAGTTTCTCCTAGATCTGAGACTATTGTATTTAATTCACTTTCCTTCTTATTCCACAAATTTTGATATGCTGCATCCGTAAAGTCATTACAACTATAGTATTCGGTGCATTTTATTTTGTTATTTACAAGTTCAAACTCTTTTCTAATTGTAAGTAAAGAATTACTATCTAAAGCCAAATCATCAATTTCTATAGAAGGCAAGAAAGATATTTCAATGCTACTTAATTCATTTCCTGGTTTTCCCTTAAATACATCTTTTGTATTAAATTTTTTTATATCAAAGAAACAATTTAGTGCGTGTAATATTGTAGACTTCCCGGAATCGTTTTTCCCAACAAAGGTATTTAAGTTTGAAATCTCTAAGTTCGTGAGACTATCAATGCCTCTAAAATTTTTTATAGAGATTCTTTTTAAGTACATAAGCTTTATATTAAATCTTTGGCATCTATAGTTTAGAAAATAACCTTTGGAAATACTCACCTTTCATAAAGATGACATTGTTTTCTAAAAATTGATCTTCAGTATAATCGTTTCCCCACCAAGTATTATCGTGATAAGTAGGAGTGAGGATGAAAGAATTAAGTGCAATTTTTTCGTTAGCAAGTTCCTTTTCAATACCTTTTATTGAATTAGAAAATTGAATCTTTGGATCTGACATACCTCCAACTTCTCTTATTCCTTTAGGATCTATAAATACAATTTTTTGCTTTTCACCGTTAACTAGCCACATAATAAAGTCTGGATAAAAGTTGTTAGCTTCAAAAAAGCTAATTCCAGTACCTTTAGACTGATTTCGTAACAGGTAAACATCTGTGGAATCAAATAGCTCTTTGTTATCTCTATAAAAGTCTCTAAACTCTTCAACAAACTGTAGTTCACTAGGATTCAGTGATACAGGTGTAACTTTAATAAGCCTGGATTTATGATCAGAAAAAACCAGTGGTTGATATAAGTGACGGCTAAAAGTAAGAAGCTTTAATTTATCTTCATATTTATCATAGTCATCCGAAAGTTTTTTGATTTCTTTTGCATATACCTGTAAATCTTTTATTAGAGCTTCTTCAGATTTATCAATCTCAATCAAGTACTCTTCAATTATATTTGGATCAGCATCAGACAAGCTAGAGTATTCTCTGTACTTAGTTTCGTATTTCGATTCATAATAGTTGTATACGGACTTAATGTACTTTTTAAGTAAGGGAATAATAATCTCATCCTGAATTGTTTCAATCTCATTGAACATCGATAAATTAAATAAATTTTGTGGGGCATAAATTTCGTACCAGTCACTATTCTTGAGAAATTCTTTTAATAGTTCTTTGGAAAAAACAAGATTTTTCCAACCTTGTTGATTTTTATAGCCCGTAACTTCAAAAAATATTTGATCAAAATCAAAAAAGTCCAGTAGGCGCTCATCTAGAGATATTTCATTTTTCTGTACTGAAGCAGAGGTGGAATCTAGACTAGATATTGAAGTAAGCTTTGCATAAAGATTAAGTTCAATTTTCCGACTAGGCTTAGTAGGTTCACTTAGAATCACGGGATCATTAAAAGGTGGAGCAGTAGAAGTAATCATCTTTAAATGCTTAAGCGACCCAAAGTTTTTTATAGTTGGCATTCTAATTTCAACAATCTGATCTTTAGTTGGAATACCCTCTTGCTCTAAATATTCTTTAAATTCATACATGTAATCAGCACGAACACCAAATATATTGAGCGTCTCAAGAACACTTAGATAATCGGGTTTTTCAACATCTAGTTCTGACTTTTTTAAACTTGCTGATCGCTTCAATGACCAATCATACCCTTTTAGCCTTACACCTCTACCAAACAGTTGAATAATCTCTGACCCTTCAGTTCTTCCTAAATTCATCAGCCCTATGCAGCTTACTCTCCAACTATTCCATCCTTCTGTAAATTTCTTTGATCCTACAAGAAGATTAATTGTTGAATTATTTGTATTTATAGTATTAAAAAGAGAATCCGCAAATTCTTGTTCCTCTGTTTGTAATCCATTTTCTTCACAAAGTTTAAGCAGTTTTCTATCATCTCCCACATTGATAACGGCAAAGTAAGGAGAATTTGATCCTAGTCTTACACCAATTTCTCCCTCCACTGATTTCAAGTTAACTAGTTGAAATTGTGCAGAAGGGTTATTATTGTGAAGTATCTTTTTAAGTAAGTCTCTATATATCTCTTCTGCACTTAGATTCGATTTTTGCAGGTATTTAAATTGACCTGTAAAAACATCTTTACCAGAATCATCGACTAAACCTGTCTGTTCTTTAAGTATTGATTCTATTGCTTTAATACTGGCAGACTTTTCTTGGAGGACATTTTTAAGATAAAGCAGTATGTCTATTACATCAGAAACATTTTCCTTATTCTCCTGCCGAACAGCATTGACGCTCCCTCCAACAAAGATCATTAAAGGTTTTTCTATATTAAATGGCTTTAGCTGTTCCTTGTTAGACTCGTAAATTTTTAGTTGCTGGTAGTATGAGAGTAGGCTAGCAAAAAGGTACCTAAATCTACTTTCACTCCAGTTGTTATTACTAATATTCAATATTCGATATTCTTTACCATATCCGTCTAAATAAAAGTGCTTATAGGAATAATCTAATAGAATAGTTTGACTATATAGATTGAAAAGCCTTTTATCCTTTGGGCTTATCGCTTGTTCAAATGTCGCAGAGTATTCGAAAGAAAACCCTTCCACTGTTAGTTTATCTCTCATTTTGAGCCACTCTTCACCAGAAGAACCTCTATGTCCTTCGTCGACAAATACTATATTGTTTTGTCCAAAAGAATCGACTGCAACAGTTTTATCTCCACTCTTGTTTTTAAGTTTGTGAATATCAATTATTTCAACTTTATCTTTAGAAGTTGAGAACAAACCTCCTTGAGAATCTTTATTAAAAATCTCAGCAGGAATATTAGATTCCTGCAACTCTCTTAAGTGCTGTAAAGATAGTCCCTCGTTAGGAGTGAGAAGAATAAATTTATTATATTCTTTGTCTTTTTTATACTGTTCTAAATAATGCCTGAATTGTAAATAATTAACATGAAGTATTAATGTTTTTCCCGATCCAGTTGCTTGCCAGAAAACCAATTTATTAAAATCAGATTCTATAAAAGGCGATGTTTCATATTTAGTCTCATCTTGTCGATAGAGCTTTTGACTAAATTCGTTTAATTCAGCTATTAGTTGCTTTTTATTTGAGAAGTATTTATCTAAAATAATTTCTGTAAAAAGTAGCCCTAGGTACTGAAAATACTTCCAACTAATATCTTTGGTTCTCTTTCCATTTATCTTTTTCGTGTGCAGATAGATATTGTGGTCGTACTTCCTTAAGTCTCTAACAAAGTTTTCTGTTAAGTCGTTATATCTTTGAAGGATTTCGTTTAAGAAACGAGATTGGTTATTCTCATCATAAGTCTCTAGTCTCGAGTCTTTTAAGTACTGTGCTAGATCTTCAATCTTTTCTTCATTAAAAAGTGATAAGACATAGCGATTGAGAATAAGGTTTTCTGAGAGCTTAATATCTTTTATTGCCATAACTAATTGAACATTCTTTTCTTAAATTCAGGTTCTAGAGTAAGAACTTCACAGTCTTTTGAACTAACAGCTGTTTGACCATTTACATATATTATGTCGCATTCTTTACTGAAAGATTCAACAAGCTTCTGGATCTCTTCATCCCCAACTTCGTTAGTATTTCGCCAGATAATAGCTATTTTTTTATTTGACTGGTGCTGTTTGCCTTCATAGATTAAACAATTTTCTTTTTTATACCTTTTACCTACATGCAAACCAATAAGATAATTAAATGTTTCTGCCACATCAACCGATTGTCTCCTTTGTTCATTCTCAGTTGTTAAAAGTAGAGAATAATTAAATGGATCTGAAAGTTCATCTATATTAAGCAAAGATTGGCTATCTCTTGTTTCTACATCAAGCATGTAGTGTAAAAAGTAATCTTCTTTTAGCTCACTATTACTATCAAGCAAGCTTTGTTGTTTTTTACTTCTATTTACAACTACATTGTTTAGGGTATCTTCATAAGATTCTAACTTCATGTATTTAACAATTTGAGAAACTCCGTCTGTGTCTTGTGGTTTTCCATTTTTCCAATTGTCTGAGTAGATTACTTTTTGCACCCTTGGCTTAGTGACAGTATCAAAATACTTACCCATTTCAACTAAGATATACTTCCTGTTTCCCTGATCTTCTCTATTAAGTTTTATGACAGCATGTGCTGTTGTAGCAGAACCGGAAAAGTAATCTAGTATTAAGGCCTCCTTGCTATCAGTAGCCGCTTCGATGCTCTGTTTTACAGCATATATACTTTTAGGGAAGTCAAAAACTCGATTAGTAAAAAAATCATTTATTAACTCAGATCCAAAAGTACTAGCGTCAAGATGTTTCCCAGTCCAAACAGACTTACGGCTCTTTGGCTTTGGTTGCTGTTTATAGTGAATTTGAATAGAGCCATTTATTTCTTTAGCCCATACAGTCCCTTCTTTTGCTTCGTTTCTTACACGCTCACTACCGTAGTACCAACGCCTTTCCTGTCCACTATCATCAATAGGCCATACCATTACTGTTTCTTCATTAATATGAGCGGGAACTTCTTCGTCCAAAGGTAGTGGATCAGTTACATTAACTATTTCTAAAGTTGCTTTGTTAACTTCTATACCGTAAAACATACTCCAGGAATCTCTTCTTCTTGAATCAGTTCCTGTTCTTCTTAGATTTCTTTGTACTCCAGAAGAAAGTTCTTTTTGTTTTGTAATAGTGGCTCTACCTTCAGGTAAAACCCATAAGCCGTACTCGTGAGTAATAGCAAAGTTATTTTTAGATCTTCCTCTATGGTTGTACTCTATAACAACTGGGGACACTTCGGATTCACCAAAGGTTTGTTCTAATAACTGAAATAGCCGAGGGTATTCTTTATCATCGATAGTGACACACATAGCAGTATTAGAGCCTAGTAGAGGTTTTGAAAGATAAACTCTATCTCTCATTAAGCTCAGCCAACTGCTATGCCTATAGTTGTTTTTATAGATGATGGGCGTAGAATCTGTGTTATACGGTGGGTCAATATAAATGAAACTTACTTCAGCTTCGTAAACTTGCTTAATTAGATTTAGAGCCTGCCAGTTTTCACTATTGATTAATAGACCATTAGTTTTTTCATCTAAGTTTTCAATATTTGCCAGCAACTCGTCTTTAAGTTCTGGGAAAAACTGAGTATCTAGAGTTAGGAAAGGGTGATCTTTCAAGTAGTTTCTAGTGATAGAATCTTTATCAGAAATAAATCCTAAATCTTTCCATTGCTCGATTTGTTCCTTATTCTTTGATATCTCTTCATAATGTTTTTCATCTATATTGTCTAGAGTTATCAAATAATCTGACTGTGTAACAAACTTTTTCTTTTCCCATAGTTTTTTTTGAAAGTTTTCGATTTGTGCAAGAAAATCAATCACTTTAGAGGAAATAGACTTAAAAACTTTTATTTTTGCATAAATATCTTTGTTATGCTCAACTACTGTGTCTAGATCATCAATGTTCAGCAGTTCGTTCTTAATATAGAAATCTAACTCTCTTTGTAAAAACCCTTTTAAATCTTTATGTATAAAGTAGTCAAACGTATTTTTTGATGTATATTCCTTCAACTTTTTCTTTAACACAGTCCGGTCTGGATTCTTTTTTGTTGGTACTGTCTTTGTTAGTTCTCTAAAATCTTCTGGTACTTTATCAAGCAACTTTCCAACAGCTTCATCAATTAACTGATCTTGAGAAGGTTTTTTACCTACTGGAAGATACTCAAAATATATAACGAGCTCATCTTCAATTTCTTTAATAAAGTTTTCTTCAGCAAGTTTAAATTTTCGTTCCTCATTGGAAGAAGCCTTATTGTTATTCTGTTCAGTAGAGGCCTCAACTAGTCTAAAAGTTACTGTATTGCCATTTTCAAGCTTAAAAGAGTAGTTCGAGAAGTTTTCAGTAGTCTTAATATAGTATTGGTCGTGATTGGCCCAATAAAGTTTTACTTCTTCCCCTTGGTAAGGGATAGCATAAACATCATCTTTATATCTTCGCTGTGATATAAAATCACCTTCTTGATAGTATCTGCTAAAGAAGTCTACTAAGTGAGAATATATTTCGTTTTCTGCATCTACTGTTGTATTTGAAGCGTTAATCTGTTTTTTAAGCTCTATTACCTTTGGAGCCGTATCTGGATCTACACCTGCTTCTTTTAAGCTATGGACAGTTTTTTCCAATTCTTGAGCAAGCGCTTCTGTATCGGTTTCCTCAAGTTGAGAAAGGCCTTCTGTAACAGTTTTCTTTAAGTCACTCTCGAGAAAAGAGTTTATTTCATCTCTTTTCTGATTCATTATGCGATAAATACCAAAATCCAAGTCTTCCTGATCTGTTTGAAATAATCGATTTAGCGTTGTAATTAATTGTTGGTATTTATTCATGCTTTTATTCTATATGTATTTTGATAATTGATCACGGCAAAGAGACATATGAATATTATAGTAAATATTTGACACATGCACAGCAAGAGAGCAAAAAATGAAAGAATAGTAGTAATAAATATGTTTGAAATGATCAGAAGTCACGATATGTAATGGAATATATAATAATTCAACAGCTTAAAAGTCATCTACTTTTCCTTGAAGAGCATCATCGACACCATTCATGTACCTATTCACATACTCAAGCTCTGCCTCAGCAAGTGATTTTTTCTCTTCTTCATTCAGATTATTAATTGAATCCTTGAGAACAGACAAATCAATAAAATCTGATATTTCCTTAAATCCGATTCGAAATTTTTTATCCCTAGTTCCAATAATATGAGACGAGAAAGCTTTGATAAAAGATGCTATACCTTTGGGCGTTTCTATTAGCTTGTTAGTATATGTCTTCACTTCTGCTTCATCTCCCCAACGTTTCCACCGGTAGAGGATATATGCAATACCAGGAGATGTATCGAGCTTTCTGTTTTTAGCAAATTCTTTGATTTTTGCTACAGATGAGGTAATAAGTTTTTGTAACTCCTCAGGTGTATGGAGTTTATCTTCTTTTTCCTTTTTATGTTCATCTTCTTCTATTGATAGGAAGTGGACAGGAGCTTCAATACTCTCAGACTGTTTGATAATTCTTTCTGTGGCCTGATAACGCTCATTCGCTGGAAGTTTTTTAAGGAGGTGATATCCAAGTCGTACTAATTCTATCTCAACACCAAAATCTAAGTCTCCTTTCCGTTCTCTGGGAATTCTATCTGAGACATTGTAAAAAGCTAAAATAAAATTTTCCACATATTCGTTGGGAATAACATCTATGAATTCTGGCAAGCGTTCCAAACATCTACGAATTCTCCCATCCTTTAGTAAACCCTCCAAAATCCTAGAAAGCTCTTTAGGACTAGATGCTGCCTCTGTGATAACATTCATTTCCTGTTGTGAAATTTCACCTTCTGCCAGCGTGAGATAGAAGTAGTTGCCAAATCTTTTCTCAGAGCAAATCCTTTTCTCCTTGAACCAGTTGTCCTGCTCTCTTTCTGTTTGATTTCTGTATACTGCTTCAACTTGTGGGAAGAGTTCAAAAATAAGGTCCTTGACAATCCGTCTGTCTTTTTCCTTCACGAGTTCAAACATTTTTTCAAACTGCTTTTTCCGTCCTTCTCGGTCTCGTTCGTTATCCATGAAGAAGAGACCAACAAACAGCTCCTTATTTCTGGCAATTTCTTCGTAGAATGTTGGAAAAAAAACTCGTATAGCTTCAATTACAAAGAAATCCAATGGATTTATTTCATCTGCATTGATGCTAATATTGAACTGCAAACTATTGATGTATCGTTTCACATTGCGAACGGAGTCAAAGAGGTCCTTATAGCCGTTGCGATAAACTGTACCCCATCGTTCGACATCCCAGAATTCCTCAGGAAATGGCTTCAAGATTGCATCCAGCTCCTCAAATAGAATTTTACGGAGACGTAAATCTTCTACCGCCGGAATATGAAAATTCACCTGTATGATTTTCTCTAAGAACTCATTTTTTTCTCCTATCTGTTCCAACGCCTTATCCTGGTCAAGCGACAGAAGATATATAGTATTAGGGAAGTTGGCGTTCTGCTTTACCAGTTGAAAAATCTGCTTTATTTCCTTCTCATTAAGACGATCAATATCGTCAATAATAATGATTATTTTTCTGCCGAGCTTTTTAATTACTTTGTCGAGCTCCACCTTGTACTGCTCCAGATTTTTAGTCTGTAATTCGCCCCAGTCTTTCGTAGTTTTTCCTACTTGCTTGAAGACCTTTTCTACTATTTTGCTGTATGGGTCAAGTCCCGGAACTAGGGAAAGGGCAGTAAAAAATTTGCTGTAAGTTATAAGCTTTTGACCTACTTTCTTGGCGTCAGCGCCTTTATCATAGTAATTTATGGCTTTTGCCAATTCAGAGAAGAAGATAGTAATGAGCTGGTTTTGCTCAGTAAAGTTCCAAGGGTTGAAGCGAATGATAATTGGCTTGTCTTTTTTCCTGTACTTTTTCTTTTTAGTCTCAGTTTCAATGTATTCAGTGGCAAGATTTATAGCTGAACTTTTCCCCGAACCCCATTTCCCATATAGACCAATAACTATACCCTCTTCATTGTTCCATTGTAGAAGTGCTTTCCCTAGTGACTCGGAAAATTTAGTTCTACCGAGTAAATCATCATTTTTTGTTTTAATTGGAGCATCTGACTTTATCACAGCTGTATTATATTAAAAATCTTCCTAATAAACAGCCCTTTATATCCAAAAATCCCTCTCCTATGCAATAATGTGAATAAGTTACGAAAGATATGGCACTCATAGGGAACTAACATCTATGAGTAAATGGGGAGGAGATCAGCTTCGAGTAATTAGGAGTTATGACTGGCAGTACAATAGAGATCTTATGAAAAAGATACGATCTCTATCAGACTACAATCAGTCAGATGTAGCACAAATCAGAAACGATGTTCTGACATTTGCAGAGAAGTACGGGATACAAGCTGCAGTTGATGCATATGGGATATCACGAAGGACATTGTTTCGATGGAGGAAGAGACGGCGAGATTCAGAAGGGCAGTTGGATAGCCTGATACCAGAGACAACCAAGCCAAAGACACCCCGACGTATGGAGACTCACCCGAAGGTCATATCCTTTATCAAAGAGATTCGAGAACAATACTTTTGTTTGGGAAAGGAGAAGATCAAGCCCTTACTTGATGAGTATTGCCTACAGGAAGGAATTTCAACTATATCTGAGTCAACCATTGGAAAAGTGATCAAAAGACACAACCTGCAGCGCAAGACCTACCGGATCTATCACAATCCAGCAAGTGGCTTTGCAAAACGGAAAGTAAAGTACCGACAGAAGGTCAAGCGGTCTCCCAAGGTGGAAGATACCGGATACATTGAGATTGATACCATCACGAAGTTTGTACACGGAATCAAGCTGTATGTCTTCAATGCAGTGGACATCAAACTCAAATTCCAGTTCTCCTACGGATACTCAAAACTCAACAGCCGAAACGGTGCTGATTTTATGAGAAGACTGGAACTAGTATACCCAATACAAGATGGTATAAAAACCATACAAACAGATAACGGCCTCGAGTATCTGGGAAACTTCCATGACTATCTGGAAGAAAACAATATCCCACACCTCTTTATCTACCCCAGATGTCCCAAGATCAATGCCTTTATTGAGCGAGCAAACAGAACACTCCAGGAAGAATTTATGAACCCCTACATCTATACCAAGTGGACCGGTATCGGATCATTCAATCGTCACCTTATTGAATACCTCGTCTGGTACAATACAAAGCGAGTTCACAAAAGCCTGAACAATATTTCACCTATGGATTACCTATTATCTATTTTACCTAAAGAGTGCCATATGTATGGAACTCATACATAATGTTGACTTTGCCTCTGTTGCTGTTTATAATTCGCTCAGTTTATAGTTTAAAATTATAAGTTCTGCCCCTTGAGAAATATAACAAATTATGGGCAACGAAATACCTGGTTATGATACGGCCTCGCCGATCCAGTTTGCTAACCTTGATGCACTTCTATGGGGTGTAGTTAAAACTCTCCAATACTTCTCACTTCCAGTAATGGCTCTTTCTATCGCAGCGTTAGGAATTGCACTTATCGCAAGCGGAGACGATACCGAAAGAAAATCCCGACTAAAGGGATGGATATTTAATATTTTGATAGGGGGACTTTTGGTTTTCGGTTCGGCAAGTATTGCGAGCATATTGAAGCAGTTCGTAGGCGGTGCTAGCTAAAACCAGTCTCCCATATACAAACAGCGATATGAAAAGATTGGTGCTGGTATGCGCAGTCATACTGGGATGCTTTTTTACTACATCATTAGTTCATGCCCAAGAAGAAACGCCTGAACCGGCTACTCAGCCGCAAGTGCAATGGACAAATGAATTCACTGTTCAAGATGAACCTTCTACAATCATCACCCTTCTTAAAAATTTCATTGACGGCTTTGACTCCTTTTTAGGAGGATTTATTTTTTATACTCCCGATCCTCTCGCAGAACAAATAACTCTTAAAGATGAATCGACTATTCCAGGGGTCACCAAGTACAGAAATATTTTTTACCAAATAGCCATACCTGTACTGGCAATCATTATTTCAGCTATCGCAATTGCAAAACTGGGGTCTGATAACGCACACGAACTAAAATCTTTTGCTGTACGCTTTGTAATTGTTATCGCTCTTTTTCTCACTGTTCCGACAGTACTTTCTTATAGCGTGCAGTTTAACAATCTGCTTGTAGAGAAAATTTCTGAAACTCAAGAGTTCACAGGATTTTTAAATGATTACTTCGACAAGTCGAGAGAGCAGATTGAGCAAAATCAAAGCTCAGAAAAGTTTGGCATACCTTCTTTTGATATTTCTCTGCAAAGCGGCATCTTCCGTTCACTTGGCAAGTTTATTGTTCAGATATTCTTATTTGCTCTCACCTTTTTATTTTTACTCTGCGGATTTCTATATATTGGCTTTCAGTTTGTGATTCGCTTTGCTACCTTGCTGTTTCTGGGAGTAATTTATCCAATCGTTATTCCTTTTGCATTAGCAGAGAGAACTCAAAGTATTTTGCATACCTTCTTTAAAACCTGGTTTACCTTTCTGATCCAGCAGCCAGCATTTGTACTTGGATTTTCTATAGCCACAGATATCTTTCAAAGTATTTTAGAAGCTCAAGGACCTAGTGTAGGGATGCTGTTTTTCTATACCGGCTTTTTATTCTTCCTAGGAGGAGTAAACATGCTGGTGGCTCGTATCTTTGGAGATGTATGGACAGCAATGTCTGGAAACATGCTAGCCGCTGTTTCTACAAGAACAATTGCCGCTCCAATAGGTGTTAGTGCGGGTAGTTTCAGAAAAGGACTAGTAGGTGGAAGCTTGAGTAATGCTTTAGGAAGAAATATTCGCCAAGCTTTGCCTATGAGACAGAAATTATCAAACGGTTCCACGGGTAATGATTTTTCAGCCAAAGGAACTGATACATATATCCCTCAAAAGAGTTCTAAGACTAAAGGAGTAATTACTGCCGTACCAGCGGCTCCTTTTTCAGAAAGGCTATCACAAAAGGGCTTTGCAGTTGAGCAGGAAAATCAGAAGCAGGGTATTGTTTCTATTTCCGGTTCCGCTTACAAACACGAAAATAAGCGGTCAGGTTTAATTACCTATTATCCAACCGCAACAGAAGCAGTACAGGACGGTGTTCCCCAAGAGAAACTTCAGCATGTAGAACTAAAAAATGAACAGTTTATAGATCTATCAAGTTTTCATAAACATAATCCTAATCCGCACAACTTTAACGCAATGCAGGAAGCCAAGAAAAAAGGCAAGGAAATTGATTTTGCCTATATCAATAAAGCCAGCGCTCCGCACAAGATAAAACATTTTTTGGATTTATCTGAAAAACGAAATCAGGCTTTGAATGTTCAAGGGGTGATAGTTGAGCGGCAGGCTAAATTAGGAAGCGATTCAGTAATACGTTTATATTCAAAAAAATCTTATGAGAAGCGTAAGGATATATAAAGACGATATCAGAACTCACATTTTAAGAAGTCTGTTTTTTACAGATACTGCTCTTGTGGTTTCCGGCAGCTTGATAATTGCCGGACTGCTGTATGTAGTGTTTTTCTACCTGCTGCATTTTTTCAGCTGGTCGTACTACTTATCATCACTGTTTGTTTCAATAATATTTTTTGTGGCCTTTATTACACAGAAAGTAGATAATCAGCCTATTTATAAAGTAGTTCCTCGAGCTATCTCTTTTAAAACAAAGAAAAAAGAACTGCGAACGCATAATCTTGAACCTTACTTTGTAGATTTTGATATTCAGGATAATTTTATAATCCGAAAGAACAGCCTAGTGCAGGTGTTTGAAGTTGAGCCATTTGATATCGCACTGTTAAATGATCAGGACAGAGAACACTTTTTTGTAAAACTTAAACAAGCTATTCATACACTGCCGAATCAGATTCAATTTATTGTTAAAAAAGAACAGGCTTCGAGTAAAGACTACTCAAGGCATTTCTTTTCGCTTTTCGATAACGCCTCACAAGAAAGAGAACCATTGATTAAAGAATATATCGATAACCTTACTGAACTGGTAGAAACCAATAACTTTCTTATCACTAAGCACTATGCGGTTATAGCTGTTCCATGTAACCCTAAGAGTGTTGACTCAAAGAAAAATGCAGTTAAGAAGCTGTTTGATATAAGCAGTGCTTTTGCCGCTAACCTATCTCTTTGTCAAATTTCTATAAGACCGCTCGAAAATAATGAATTAGCAAGTTTTGTGAAAAATATACTGCGATGAAACAAAAAATACAAAACGCCATACAAGAAACGATAGAAAGCATTCAAAACTTTAATCTCACTTTTCAGTTGAGAGACCAAGTATCTGATTTGCGCTACAGCAGCGAAAAACAGGAAGATGAACTGCGCAAGCTAAAACGAGAATACAAGCACCTTAAAACACGCCTTGAGGGTATAAAGAAAATCGAAAAGCAGTTTTTCAATGGCGAATCAAAACTCCCCAAAGATGCGGCAACTCAAGCACTCAAAGAGGAAGTTAAGCGCTTAATGAAAATAATCGATAAGCAGGCTGAGGTAATTAGGAAAACGCCATTCATATCAAACGAAATTACATCAGTAAAAAAGCCTCGAAGAGTAGAAAGCAGTAATTATATTCGATTCGCCAGAAACCTATTCCAGTACAAAAAAGAATCGGATGATTATAGAGAAAAAGTATTAAATAACAATAGAGCAAGGTTTCATTTTAATGTAGAAAAGGATGGCAACGGCATTACAGTTGATAGCACAAACAGCAGTTTTTACAAAAGCGAATATATAAAAGAGCATGGTTCTCATATTGAAGTTGGTGAAAAACTGCGAAGATATTATTATCTTGCTGATATTCCTGCTTACTTAAGCCCCTACATATTCTTTAGACTTTTGACTTCTCCACTGCCATTTACCCTCAGCGTATTTATTGAGCCTGCTTCCAGCGCTGAACTCTTAAAGAAAGCAAGACAAAGATTATCAGTGCTGGAAATGCAGCAGAATGAAAGAGTTAAAGGCGGTAAAGTCCGAGATCAGCAGCTGGACAAAAACATAAGTGAAGTTATGAGCTTTATTGATGAACTTGTACATGAGGAAGAAAAAGGAGTTGTGTATGCTTTATATTTGCAGTTGGAAGCAGAAGATGAAAACGAGCTAAAAGCATACCATAAAGAACTTCAGACTATTGCTGGCTCAATGGATTTAACCTTTAATCAATATACTTTTGGTCACAAACAAGCCTTTAAAAACTTTCTTCCTTTTACCCAAGACCACTTGCAGGAAAATAGAATTTTACAGTCTACCGCTGTTTCGTATTTGATGCCGTTTGTTTCCAAACAGCTAAATGATCCTGATGGGATTTTTATGGGAGTAAATGCTTACAACGAATCCCTTGTATTTATTGATCCATTTACCTCACGAAACAATAACGTCAATATTTTTGGAGTTTCCGGTTCTGGAAAAAGCGTGACTTCGAAAGTACTTATGAACAGGCTCTATATGAGGGGAGTTCAAATACTGGCTATAGATCCCGAAGGCGAGTATGTAGGTTTAGCGAAAAAACTTGGAGGTGAGGTAATTCAGTTTTCAAGAGACAACGGCATTAATCCGTTTTACATAAATAGCTCTAGAGAGAATGATATTTTAGACCATATCTCAACACTTAAAACCTTCTTTAGATTTTTCATTCCTGCAGATCATTATGACGGCGCTTTACTCGATGAGACACTTATCAAGCTTTATGATTCCGGCACTCCTAACTTTGAAAACATGCTTGAGTTGTTGGGAGATCACCCAATGAAAAAAGATTTAAGCGTTCTATCTACAGGAAGTCTGCGAGGAATTTTTAACTCTGACAGAAAACTTGAACTCGATAACGACATTATTGTTCTTGATCTGCATAATTTGCGAAAAGACGAAAAGAGAGAACCAGCAATGTATCTTTTAACTTCTCTTATCTGGAATTTACTGAATAAAAATAACGATAAAAAGCGCATGCTTTTTATAGATGAAGCACACAAGCTGTTAGTTGATCCGGAAGTGGCTGTGTTTTACCGAGAGCTGGTAAAACAGGCAAGAAAAAGAAATGTAGGTGTGGTTTCTATCACTCAGGATGTAGAAGACTTTTTGCATAACGACTACGGCAAAGCCATTATTACCAACTCAGAAACAAAGATTCTGCTAAAGCAGTCATACGCCGCTTTATCAGAGATAGGAACTATTTACCCAATGACAGATGAAGAGAAGAAACAAATGGGACATTTGAGTATTGGAGAAGTAATTCTGTTTAGGGAAGGTGAGCACGTACGGCTGAATATTACTGTATTGCCCTTTGAAAAACCGCTTGTATTCACCGATTAAGTTATGAAGGCTCTAAATTATGCGCAAAAACTCAATCAGTTAAAGAACGATCCCATTGGATTTGTAATTGATTTGCTAATTACAGTTGTTGTAAATATCTTTGCGCCGTTTCCCTTACCTAGCGTTGTAGTTTCGCAAATTAAAGTACCTATCCTCGGATTCTTAGCTTCACTCATTATATTAGCCTTCTTTTTTATTATGCTTGTCGGCACCGTTTTAATGTCTCCAATGCTTCTTAGTAATGGATTCATGGAAAGCATAAAATCACTTTTTGTTGAAAATACGCTTAATATACCTCCAGACACTAGCTTTATCTCAACTGCTGTACCAAAACAAAATCCACTAGGCGGAGGAGATATCGGTTACTCAGAAGTAACAGCTTATTTTTTAGATCCCAATTATTACCTGCAGTTTGGTAAGAACCATATTGGGATTGATTTGATTCCTTCAGAAAAATACTTCAAAAACAGTCAAACGTTTAAAGAAACAGGCAAAGTAGCAGTGTTTGCTACTATCAATGGCACGGTTAATTATTATGTAGATCAGTACGGCGGTGAAACAGTAGAAATTACAAATGACGATCAATCTATAAAAGTAGTCTTTATTCACTTTAGTACTGTGCTGGTTGAATCAGGAAAAGTAACAGCAGGCACACCAATCGGGATTATGGGAGGAACCGGCTTTGCAACAGGCGATCATGTGCATTATGAAGTCCATACAAAAGATAGTGATACCTGGAAAGCAGTAAATCCATTAAACTATATACAGTAATTATGAAAGATATACAGCTAAATCCGTTAAATTCAAATCAAAGAAGGCTTCTGCAGTTTGGAGTAGTAATTGCTCTGGGAATATTTCTGGCAGGCTGGTATTACTTTATGAAACAACCCTCACTAGAAACAGAAATACAAAATAATTCAATTTATATTCAGAATTCCACACTCTATGCATTTGATGATACATATAACATTGCCCAGTATCCGAATCGGGTGTCAGTGCATTATCCGTATTTGTTTGTTATTAAGCCAACAGAGCAAATAACCCATGTTTATAACCTGACGGATAAAACAAAGGAGGACATTCAAGAAGTACTGTTAGATTATGCTGATGGTTTTAAACTACGAAATGACGGCAAATCTACTTTTTTAAATGACAAAGACCTAGGGGTACTTTGCGAGAAAGGATTTATTAAAAATGAACTGGAAGTTTTGTGTCTGACAAAAGTTAATCCTAATACTGTAGAAAATAAGCTGGTTAGCATAGATACAGCTACAAATAAACAAACAGAGATTTACGTTTCTCAGAATCTTGTTACAGACTTTTCGGTCATTAAGGACCGTGTTTATATGGGAGAAATTGATCTTTATAACAAGAAAAACTATTTGATTATAGGAGAAGAGAAGATGGAAGTGCCAAGTGTTGTGAGTTTGATTTATGAAATGAAGGGAAATCCTTACTTTGCTACTTTTAAAGGTGAGTTGAGCGAGGAAGCGGTTTATTATGAGATTATGGGTGATAAAATTAAACAAGTAGAAAAAAAGAAAATCTATCTATATATTGTTCAATAGTTCTTATTTTTATGGTAAACAAAGCTACTGCAATCGGCACAGTACCTCTTAATTTCATTAATGATACCTCAAGTGATTGGGACAAGTTTTTGACTGAAGATATCATTGAAAAAGGTTACATAACCACTCCACCCGACTATATATGTACTTTAGGTTCAGGGATATGTACTGCTATGACTTCACTTGCAACAACTCCAGCATATCCTCTCCCAACCACTACACAAAGTTATTATGCTGGAAGAGATGTTTTACGTTGGGGAGGTTTTAAAGATCCGCATGAAGTTGATTTTGATCGCTATGGATTCACACCAGATTTTAACAAGGGAGTTGCAATACTTTGGAAAGCTCCCAAATCAGAACCACATCACTTGTCCAAAGTTCCGGATATCTTAGATTACTTATCAGATTCAGATAGAGATTTTTGTAAGGCAATTTTGGAAAAGAAACTACCTTAGGTTAAAAATTTATCTTCCCAAACTTTAATTAAATCAAGCATTTCTAGTTCATAGTCTGGAATACAAACTATTTCAATTTTTCTGGTATTTTCTTCATTAACCTTGCTTACATCTGTAACCCCTTCATAGTATCGCTTCTGTACCATATCTTCTGTTTTACGACATCCATATACAATCCTAGAAATACCCGACCAGTTAGCTACTGAAAAACACATAAGACAAGGATGCAGAGATGCATATAAAGTGGATCCAGTTAGATCAGAGGTTTCTAGTTTCTGGCAAGCCTCCCTCATTGATGCAGTCTCAGCATGACTCGTAGGATCATTTATAAGGTATCCAATACTAATACCTTCAGAGATAATTTTGCCATCTTTTACAACAATAGCACCGGCAGGAAAGCCGCCCTTATCAACAGATTTTCTTGCTTGCTCTACTGCCAATTTTAAATACTGCTTGTCTTTTTCTTCTAAAAAATTTAGGGCTGTTTTCTTCATAAGTTCTGCAAGTTCTTCTGCATATTCTTGAGTAGCATTTTCGGGCTCTCTTTTTTTAAGCATCTTCAAAACAGACTCTACTACATGAGATTTACTATTCTCATCTAATATTAATTGAAGTGTCTTAGAATCAATATTCTCAAGAAAATCTTTGTTTTTCTCAATATCGAGAAATGGTTTAATTTCTTCCCAAGAAATGAAGCTAGTAGGAGACGTTTTTGTGCTCATTTTCTCTATTTTATCAGAAAATAAGTTTCTTTATACAACTATCCAGAAAGGTTGTATAATTACCAGGAGAGGTAATAAAATATGGGTTCACAAGAACAACTAGCAAAAATACTAAAAAATGCTCGAATAAAGGCCAATATGACTCAGGCGCAAGTAGCTGAGAAGGCGGATATTCATGTAAATTACTATGCTCGTATTGAGCGTGGAGAAGTTAATCCTACTGTAGATGTTGTAGATTCAATTGCTAAAGCGTTAAAAATTAAATTGAAGTTTCCACTAGAGAATCGCTAAGATTAAAGTTTGATAAACCTGAGCATTTGTCTTACTGAAGATTCATCTTCTATCCTTCTCATAATTTCTAAACTCTTATTGTAGGAGAGGATATTTAGACTTCCTTCCCAAAGAATTTTTCTATCTATAAATGCTAACTTGCGGTGATGGTAGCCATTAAGAAGTGTAAGTTGCATACCAAGCTCTTTACATCTGAGTATCTCGTTTACTGCCTGATGTTTTAAGTACTCATCATCATGTTCAACAGGATCTCGGGTTATTAGATGTATCTTAATTTTTTTATTTAAAATACGTTGAAAGACGTGGTTGAAAGTTTCCATTCTGTTAGCAGTAATATAAGGGCTTTCAATTACCACTTCCTTCTTAGCTAACTCCAAGTCTTTCAAAAATTTCTCATAAAATGTCTTTTCGTTAAATAACTCAGATTTATATGATTTAGACCTGTTAAAAAACATAGGGGTTAATTAATCTTTTTAATATAATAAGTGGGTAAAGACCTTGGAGGTAAACTTTGAGGTTTCTCTTTTTTCTCTTCTTGCTGAGGATATGCAAGCATTAATTTATGAATCCAAGGGAGAAAGAGTTCGAAACAAAGTGCATCGGGGTCACAGGCAAAAGGCTCGGTTTATCCGGGTCTTTTTTATGGGAAATTTGGAAAAAGTTATTGAAGGGATAGTGGTCTTGGGCCGCTCTTTCGAGTAGCCCAAGACCGATGTGAAGGTTCGATCTATCAGTCCGGATCATTGGCCGTTCCTACGATCTCTTCCTTCCAATTATCTGTGTGGCCGTCCGGACAGATAAAATACAGAGTGTACACCTTGTTATTGGTCCAAGCTTTTCTGCCTTCATATTCTCTGTAGTCTTCTACCATCCATTTTTTACAGCCTTGATGGGTACACTGTACACGCTTTGCCACGATTACCTCCTTTGTTGAGGGGTGAGTACTTCCCATGCTTTAGGGACGATTGGTGATACTATACACAATAATGATACGCACGTCAATGCTATAGGGTATAAAATGTAAGGGCTTTATAAAGAAAGTCAGTGGAGGCGGGCGTACACGCCCGCCTCCACCTCTAGATCAACTTAACCATGAACCGATGATACGGAGCAACTTACCGCATCATTGCGGGAAGGAACACGTACTCCAACCGTTGTGAAGGAGTCACGTTCACAACACCCCATTCAGTATACGCTGACTCGTTGGTGCGTCCGCGCAAACTGAGGACGACGGGTTGTTGATTAGAGGACATGACTTTCACTTCCACGATGAAGCCTGCTTCGGCAGCGGCGACAACGACAATATTGCCGCGTGTAGCGGCCATTGCGTTTACTTCAGCTGAGCGGGCCAGATCGTAGATCGCGACCTCGAGCTTGGAATCCTCAGGCAAACCATCCAGATAGAACTTCGTGGACTCAGCGTCGGGAAAGTTCAGAGTGATGGTATCGCCCTCAACAGTGGCGGTCGGAGCAGCGATGCTCATGACCATACCGCCGGTGACGCCCGAAAGCCACGAGTAATTCCCAGAACAGTCCCCGAGGATGTACGAAGTGCTGTCCTGTACCCTATCAGTCCTAAAGTTCGGTAAAGAGACGTCATTGGGTACGAAGGTCACCTGTGGTGTGTAGCTTGCGGGATCAAGAGCAATCTGCAGGAAATTAGCTGCATCCTGCTCTGTGACTTCACCGTTCCCGGTGATGTCGCCGGCCTGCGTGGGGCAACTTGACGTTCCGACTGCAGTTTTCAAAGCTTCTGAAGCATCCTGCTCGCTGATGTACGTATCGGTTTCGATAGGTTCACCCCAGACAAAACTTTCCGTCTGGTTTTCTACCTTACCGACACGTAGTGCATAGGTACCGGAAGCATCCGTGGTTGTGTCCAAAGAGGTCGTTGCACCGGTGAGAGTAACATGTGCTCCTGCGACATCTTTGCCGTCCCAACTGGTAAGAGTACCGGTCAGATCGACCATTTCGATCCTGGCGATACCTGAGGTGACTGCGCCGGGCAGCAGATCCACTTCGTTCACACGACCCACACCGCTGATTGTGTATTCGATATCATCGGTGATCTGCAGGATTTCAAGCTGCAGTTTGACGATGACAGCGTTCGCAGTGTTGATCGGTGTGGCGATTGCGCCGGCCACGGTGAGTTGGTTGCCACTCACGGAGTGCTGTATGAGCCCTCCATCCATGGCTGTTCCGGTTTTGGTGACACCGACGATCGTCAGGTCGGCCGGGATATCCAGCACGAGCCTAAACGATTCGAGTCCACCAGCCGGAGGCGTGGTCAGCTGGACATCCATGGTAAAAGCTTCCGGAGCAGTTGTGACGGGCATGACGGTGATCGCAACAGCGTTCGGCGCTGCGTTTACGACACCCATCGGGACGAGGTTCATTAGGATCACTGTCACGAGGGACAGAATCCAGAACCTACTTGTAGTTCGAACGTGCATTGGAGTAATCCTCTCTTGCTAAAGTTGGATACAGGAAAAGCGGACATACTTACGGTATTCAGTTGTAAAGAAATCTCCTTTCATTTGATCATCTACCCTTTGTCCGCCGGTCTGTTTGAGACCATGGGATATGATGATTGCGGAATAGAGAAGTACTGATTATTCGTTACTCCTATACACCGCAATCATCCCCGAGCGAAACAAAGGAATATTTGGTTCATGAAAGTTGTTAATGTACTTTTTCCCACAACACACCTCTCACATGCTTACAGTGATATTCGTCTTAAGCTAGAAAAATAATTATTTTCGTGTACTTTTTAAAGACATGCAGAAGTCCCTAAAATACACATGTTATATGTATACTACAGAGTATCACCTATGTCAATTGGTTGTATGAGTTCCATACATATGGCACTCTTTAGGTAAAATAGATAATAGGTAATCCATAGGTGAAATATTGTTCAGGCTTTTGTGAACTCGCTTTGTATTGTACCAGACGAGGTATTCAATAAGGTGACGATTGAATGATCCGATACCGGTCCACTTGGTATAGATGTAGGGGTTCATAAATTCTTCCTGGAGTGTTCTGTTTGCTCGCTCAATAAAGGCATTGATCTTGGGACATCTGGGGTAGATAAAGAGGTGTGGGATATTGTTTTCTTCCAGATAGTCATGGAAGTTTCCCAGATACTCGAGGCCGTTATCTGTTTGTATGGTTTTTATACCATCTTGTATTGGGTATACTAGTTCCAGTCTTCTCATAAAATCAGCACCGTTTCGGCTGTTGAGTTTTGAGTATCCGTAGGAGAACTGGAATTTGAGTTTGATGTCCACTGCATTGAAGACATACAGCTTGATTCCGTGTACAAACTTCGTGATGGTATCAATCTCAATGTATCCGGTATCTTCCACCTTGGGAGACCGCTTGACCTTCTGTCGGTACTTTACTTTCCGTTTTGCAAAGCCACTTGCTGGATTGTGATAGATCCGGTAGGTCTTGCGCTGCAGGTTGTGTCTTTTGATCACTTTTCCAATGGTTGACTCAGATATAGTTGAAATTCCTTCCTGTAGGCAATACTCATCAAGTAAGGGCTTGATCTTCTCCTTTCCCAAACAAAAGTATTGTTCTCGAATCTCTTTGATAAAGGATATGACCTTCGGGTGAGTCTCCATACGTCGGGGTGTCTTTGGCTTGGTTGTCTCTGGTATCAGGCTATCCAACTGCCCTTCTGAATCTCGCCGTCTCTTCCTCCATCGAAACAATGTCCTTCGTGATATCCCATATGCATCAACTGCAGCTTGTATCCCGTACTTCTCTGCAAATGTCAGAACATCGTTTCTGATTTGTGCTACATCTGACTGATTGTAGTCTGATAGAGATCGTATCTTTTTCATAAGATCTCTATTGTACTGCCAGTCATAACTCCTAATTACTCGAAGCTGATCTCCTCCCCATTTACTCATAGATGTTAGTTCCCTATGAGTGCCATATCTTTCGTAACTTATTCATTGGTTCATTTTATTCACGATTATCGAAGTAACACAAACTGGATCATCGAGAATTTACTTAGTGTTAATCACGAAATTGAGCATGATATATCTGGAAATCACGACTACATCATTGTTATAACTTTTTTTCCATATGAAACTTTTTATTGACGATACATGGGTTGAAGATACACAAGCTAGTATTTCCATTAAGGATATTGCGGTTCTGCGCGGTTTTGCAATATTTGATTTTCTTCGTACGTATGAAGGGGTACCCTTTCGCCTGGAGGATCATATTGATCGTTTTTATAACTCTGCACGCCTGATGGGGATGACACCGAAGTACTCAAAAGAAGATATGACGCGAATTATTCTCGAAGGGATTAAAATGAATGGTTTTGCCAATACATATATTAAATTTATTCAAACAGGAGGACTAAGTCCTGACGGATTTATGCCTGCCCGGGATCAGACATTTTTTGTCTATTTTGCAAAAGGTGAAGAGATGCCGCAATCTTTATATGAAACGGGGATTAAGGTATGCACCTCATCTCTTATGAGGCAACTTCCGGATATTAAATCGACAAATTATGCGGCAAGCATTGTCGAAATACAGAAAGTTCAGCAAACCGGAGCTGTAGATATCCTTCACACCGATTCTGAAGGGAATATCTATGAGGCAACCAGAAGTAACTTCTTCGGTGTCAAAAACGGCAAACTTGTCACGGCAGAAACAGGGATTTTGAAAGGAATAACCAGAAAAGTGATTTTAGAGATCGCGGAAAACGAAAACATTCCCGTTGAACTTCGTTTTATCAACAAGTCAGAATTAGCTGATTTAGATGAAGCGTTTATCACAAACTCCAGTCACGAAATCACTCCGGTTGTCATGATTGATGAAACCCGTATCGGTGACGGCAAGCCGGGGGAGATGGTTGTCAATCTTCTTTACTTATTCAAACAAATAGTCTAAACAAGTGCCGGCTCAAAGAGCCGGCACAATTCTTATTTACTGTTCATACACATCTGTCCCGTTTCCTGAGAATGTATTCCCGGAAAGGGTATTGTTCGGGGAAGTTACCAGATGAATACCGTAGTTCTGATTATTGTTAAATGAGTTATTCGTGATCGCATTACCGGTTGATGTCAGTAAGGCAAGTCCAGTCGGATTTCCCTCAACAGTGTTTCCGTCAAAGGCATTGCCCGTTGTATTCTCGAACCGAACACCCTGATAGGTGCTGTCTGAAATCAGATTTTTGCTGATGGTATGATTTGATCCGCCAAAAACCTGAAGCGCATACTTGTTTGCTGTGAATGTGTTTCCGGTGACCTCGGTATTTGTCGCGTTATCAAGTTTCATGGCATACCCTCCGCTTCCTGAGAACGTGTTGTTTACAAAGCTGTTTCCCGTCGGATTGTTGGAATATACGGTCAGGGATTTATAGTTGTCAATCAATTGGTTCCCGTCAAATGTATTGTTATCCGCTTCTTTTAGCTTTATTCCGAACTGCCAGTTCCTGTTGATTTCGTTCGTACTAAACGTATTATTCTTCGGTCTGCCGTTACCTAATGTCGGAGCACCTTGCCAATTCCGTGGAATAGTTCATTTAATTGCGTAACTAAGTGAACCATTTCTACAGGGCAATAATAAGTGAATAAAAGTAAGCAATATGTAAGAAATAGGTAAGAAATAAGTAGCAATTACTGTATCTACTTTGATCTTGTTGCGGTAGAGCATACAATATACAGGTTATTTATCTGCCATGAGCGAACTAATAAAAAATACCGAAAAAAACGAACGTATACAAGAAGGCAGCTATTACTATGGGCAGCGGGTACACTTGTATTGGCATCATGTGGTAGAGATGAATTGCCCGCCACACCAACTGGTATCCCATCTCCAAAGCAGGTTTCCACTGAAACTATGGTGCCTACAACTCCTGAGGTTTCTGACCTGGAGCTCCTTTATGACTTTGGATAAATCAATAAACAGTTACTTCAGAATGAAGTCCTGCCTGCAATCGGGTTAGACGGAGAGCTTGTTGATGAAGAGAAGTGGTTTGGCCTGGAGAATCTTCAGCTGTTTAAATGGCATGAAAATGGTTCACCATATGTGCTTCGTGTGCGGTACCCTGCCGGTTCTTCAGCCAGCCAGACAGTTACAAAAAACGAAAGAGCACCTGTTGGTGGCGGTCAATTTAATGTCGCTCTTCCTTCACAATGGAAAAAATAAAGAGAGGCTTAATTTAACCTATTCTGTCAGGTTTCCGCAGAGTTTTTCATTTGTAAAAGGAGGAAAACTTCCGGGATTTTATGGTGGTGAAGTATATAGTGGTCAACGCCCTCCAGATGGTACTAATGGGTTTTCAACAAGATATATGTGGAATAGGGACGGGCGTGGGTCAGCATATGTATATTCGCCGGAAATTGGAGGACATTCGTTTGATCACGGAATCCACTATGGTTTGGGTAACTGGAGCTTCGTCAAAGGAGAATGGTTGGATATGCGTCAACAGGTACGCTTAAATGAACCGGGCCAGGACGACGGGCGAATTCAGGTTTGGATGAATGATCAAGAGGTTTTACATCAGCGTGGAATGAGGTATAGAGGAGTAGAAAACCTCGAGTTTGGTGGAGTATTTTTCTCTACATTCTTCGGAGGAAGTGACAGTACATGGGCAACACCGGTTAATATGCATTTAGATTTTGCAAACTTCCAAGTAAATGACAGCTTCCGGGAATAGTGACCTACAAAAAAAGGACGGGGTTTCCCGTCCTTTTCTATCAAATTGCGTTAAGTATTATTGCGCTCCCTGAGACTCAAACAGTTTGTCATGATACTCCCAGAACTTTCCTTGTTCCTGAGCACAAACGGATGCCTGTGCTGCACGTTCTGCATTCGGATGCAGTTGTGTCAAAGGTAAGTGTTTGTAAGCGATAGCGACATCATTCGGATAATCTGCCTGAATCTGTTTGACCGTAGAGTATGCTCGCGCACAGAACGGACACTCAAAGTCAGAGAATTCGACGATTATTACTTTCGAATTTCTTGAACCGATGATTGGTGAATTATTGACCGCAACTTCGACAGGTTCCGGCTTAAAAGCTGCTGTTTCAGGATCACTACAGAACTGCTGCAGATCTTCCGAGTAATCGGTACAGGCATTTGACGGTTCACCGGCGATTTCCTTGTCGATGATTTCTTTGAAAGTCTCATAGGGGAATGCACCGCCCAAGAATTTTCCGTTGATGAAAAAGCCCGGTGTACCCTGGACTGAGAGACTTGCAGCCTGATCCATATCAGCGCGTACGGTTGATGCTGTTTGCTCGGCATCAAGACACTGAATAAATTTATTTTTATCAAGATCAAGTTCTTCAGCGTATGAGATCAGTTTTTCCTCTGAAAGAGGGGATTCCTGAGCAGCGCCGGTTCCGGCAACTGTTCCGTTTTTCTGAATATCCTTTACCTGATAAAAGGTATATGCCTGGAAAAGGAAGAGAGCAACAATCAAAATAGTCAAAAGATTGAATTGCTGACTGAGGCGGTTCATAACTGAGTCGATTGCGCGATCCTGCGCGGGGGTAGTATCTGAATGATTTTGGTCATTCTTATGTTCCATCGGATGTTTCGCAGCGGTGGACTTTGTTGACTTTTCGTCTTTTTTACTTGCCATTGTTGGTAAAAAAATAATAATAGATAGTTAACGAATGAAAACATCATACAAGACTTTCTTTAAAAAAGAAAGTATGATTACAGGATTTCGGTTCCGTTTTCCAGATCCTGGCTGACGGGAATAATGACGGGTTCGTTGTCTTTGACAGCCGAAAGAATCATACCTTGTGACTCACGATCCATCATTTTTTTCGGTTCAAGATTGGCTACAAATAAGAATTTTTTTCCTTGAAAATCCTCCGGCGTATACCATTTCTGCATTCCTGTAAAAATGGTTGCGATTCCGTAATCTTCCCCAAAGTTGACGGTAAGTTCAATAAGCTTATTCGATTCCTCAACCTTCTTTGCTTCCGTAACCTCACCGACTCTGATATCAACTTTCATCAGGTCAACGAAAGATATGAGATTTTTTTTCATAGGCAATAGGTGGTAGGTTGTAGGCTGTAGTTAGTCGAGCCTACTGACCATAACATTTAACATTTTCATAACTTCTAATAACAAAAAATCTGTATTACGAAACTCAATTGTTGAACCAAATGGTAAGCGCTTAACAATTTCTATTTGGGTTTCAAGTTCGGCGCCAGAACCATAAGCAATTGCTAAAAATTGTTTATACTCTTTTTGCGAATTTCTGCGCCGACCTTCAGCAATGTTTGAAGGTATGGAAACTGCACTTCTTCTCATCTGTGATACAAGGCCAAATTTTTCTTCAGTAGGCAATGCAGCTGTTACAGTGTATATTTCTGTAACAAGATTGATCGACTTTTTCCATACAATAAGATCCTTATATGATGACATAACATAATATTACATCATTCATTATTTTCTACAACCTACCATCTACAGTCTATAAGCTACTTTGCATACACACGATACATATTACTTCCGATTTTTTTGAGTTTTTCTATGGTGATGTGACCGATCTCACTTGTATTTGTCACATGAGGACCGCCGCAGAACTCTTTGGAATAAGCATCTTTGATATGATCTGCGTCACCACCGATAAAATATACATTCACCTGATCGGGATATTTTTCTTTAAAAAATGATCGAGCTCCGACTTTTTCCGCTTCAGTCTTCGGCAATACGACTTTCTGAACAGTAAGAGCTTCTTTGATTTTTCCGTTTACAATCTCTTCGATTTGCTGTTTTGCATCTTCAGCCGGTGCATTCACACTGTAAAAATCAAATCTCAGACGTTCTGCGGTGATATTTGAGCCTTCCTGTCGGACAGAATCTCCTAAAATATCAAAAAGGGCCTGGTGAATCAAATGTGTGGCCGTATGATATCTGACTGTCTGTTCCGAATGATCAGCGAGTCCGCCTTTGAACCGATCCAGAGCTGAAGACCGTGACTTTTCCCGATGTTTTTGGACTTCTTCCTTCCATGCTTTGCGGTCAATCTTTTGTCCGCGTTCTTCCAGAATTTCCTGCGTGATTTCCAGCGGAAATCCATAGGACTGATAAAGATCAAACGCCTGTTTAGCATTTACCTCTTTCAGTTTTTCGATTTCACGCAATCCCTTCTCAAGCGTTTTCTGAAACTTCACTATCTCTTGTGTGATGACGGGAATAATAGTTTCTTTATCTTTACTGATATCAAAATAAATTCCATCATAGGTCTCAAGTACTTTTTCGATAATTGGGGATATGGAATCGATCGAAAATCCGTTATTCAAGGCTCTCACTTTCACAAGTGCCCGACGAAGAAGTCTACGAAGGATATAACCCTGTTCTTTGTTGGATGGTGTAATGCCGTCTTTGATGATAAATGTAGCTGTTTTCAGATGATCGGCGATAATTCTCATTGCAGGCTTAAATTCTTCCTGTCCGTATGAAATTCCCGTGGCTTTTTCGACTCCTTTGACTATCGATGAAAAAACATCAGTCTTGAAAATGTCGGGGTCATCATTTGCCGCGGCAAGTAGCCGTTCCAGACCTCCGCCGAAATCGACATTCATTTTCGGAAGTTCTGCAAATGTCCCGTTGTCCATCTTTTTATACTGCATGAAAACAGAATTTCCGATCTCCATAAACCTGCCGCAGTCACAGTTCGGGTGACATTTCTCTCCGAATGAAGGATCATGTTCGACATCAAATTGGTAGAAGACTTCACTGTCCGGACCTCCCGGTTCACCTGCCGGCATATTTTCAGGTACTCCCGCCCGTGACCACCAGTTTTTCTCAGCACCATAAAGGAAAATCCGTTCACCGATTTTAGCTTCCATTCCTGCTTTATGAAATATATCTTTCCAGATTTCAATGCTTTCTTTATCCTGAGGAGCCGAATCATTTCCTTCAAAAGCCGTTACATATAGTCTTTTCGGGTCAAGACCGAGCCCGATCTCGGGATCAGTGAGGAACGTAAATAGATTGTTCAACTGTTCATTTTTGAAGTAATCTCCCAAAGACCAGTTTCCCATCATCTCAAAAATGTATCATGACGGTTATCACCGACTTCTTCGATATCCTGAGCCCTGATACAAGGCTGGACATTAAAAAGTCTGTTTCCCAGAGGATGTTCTTCTCCCAAAAGATAGGGGACAAGTTGCTGCATTCCCGATCCGGTAAACAGTGTAGTCGGGTCATTTTGCGGCACAAGCGAGATTGCCGGAACTTCGACATGCTTATTTTTTTCAAAAAATGCAGAATATTTATTGCGGAGGTCGCGATGTGAAATCTTCATAAGGTATAATTATAGCAAATAAGGCAGTAGGTGGTAGAGCGTAGTTAATGCACGAAAATATCAGAGCTCACTGCTGTCATCCCGAATTTATTTCGGGATCTTTGTTTCCGTTAGATGCTGAAACATCGTGCCCGCAATGCTTTGCCTAGCGATGCCCGTCAGCAGCGATATTCCCAGCTTTTCGGGCTGGCAGGCGGGAGTTCAGCATGACAAAGAACATCATATGAAAATACGAACTGAAGAAGCAGAATCTGTAAAAACGTTTCTCGACAAACTCTATATCCCGTCCGAAGATTCCCACAAAGGAAAAAACGGCAAAGTCATGATTATCGGTGGGTCGGCTCTCTTTCATGCCGCATCTTTGTGGGCGGCAGAAATTGCGTCGCATTTCGCTGACATGGTACATTACTCCTCAACGACTGAGAATAATGAGATATTGCTGTCACTTAAAAAAACATTCAGAAACGGAATTGTCGTACACCAAAAGGACATTCCGTCATATATTGAGGAGGACGATGCGATACTGATTGGTCCCGGAATGGTGCGATCAGATGAGCAGGTTCATATCGAAAACCTACAATCTTATGAAGAGATTATAAAAATCACCGATGAGGCAACCTATACAAAAGCGATTACCAGGTATGCATTGTCTCAGTTCCCAGATAAAAAATTCGTGCTTGACGCCGGGGCTCTTCAGATGATGGAGCTTCGATGGATCGCAGACTGCAGTGTTTTGCCTATTCTGACACCGCATCAACTGGAATTCGAACGGCTCTTCGGTATACGTGTCACGGAATTACCAATGGAAGAAAAGGAAAAGGTAGTAAAAGAACAGGCAAAGAAGCATCGTTGTGTCATTCTCCTCAAGGCAATAAAGGATATCGTTTCCGACGGTGAAACAGTTATCACAATCGAAGGCGGCAATCAGGGTCTGACAAAAGGAGGTACCGGTGATGTACTGGCAGGTCTTATCGTTTCGTTGTATGCTAAAAATGATCCCGTCACATCAGCCCTGATAGCGTCTTTTCTGGAGAAGAAAGCTGCAGACAAACTTATGTCTTCGAAAGGACTTTGGTACAATGTAGCAGATCTTATTGAAACCATTCCTACAATTTTGAGAGAACTGATTTATAATTAACATATGAAACAGGAAACCATTGTTGCTATTGTGTTCGGTATTTTATTGGGTGCTGGTGCAGGGTTGTTTGTGCTTTTTCAGACAAACAACAGTGATGAAGCTAAAGTAATTCCTATAGAATCTGATGATAAAAAGGTCATAACTCAGCCTGTCACGGCAAGCACTTCACAAGCACAGCTTGTAGTTTCTTCACCTGAGCCGGGTGCCGTTGTCAATGAAGACACCGTCACGATTTCCGGAAAAGCTCCTCTCAATGGTCTTATTGTTTTCCAGTCACAGGTAGCTGAAGAAATTTTGAAAAATGAAAAAGGAGATTTTTCAGTTGAGATGCCTCTTGCTTTGGGTGAAAACGTAATACAGATCAGTGTTTACTCAGGAAGCAGTACTCCGCAGGAACAAACGTTACGAATTTATTATCTCAAAGATGAATAATATGAAATATTCGGTAACAGCATTAACTTTGCTTATTTTTACCGTTGTTGCAGTTCCTGTTTTTTCTCAATCCCCGACATCAACTCCCTCAGGAAGTCTGACCGAGGAAGTGGATAAACTTAAGGAAAAAGTTGCTGAAAAGGTGGAGCAGCTGAAAGAAACGGAAAAAGCCGTATCCGGAATAGTAGCTGAAATTGATAACAACGACTGGACTCTCACTGATTCTGACGGCAAACAAATAAGCATATCTATTGACGATACCTTGACTGACTTTTATGATATCGCCGGAACAAAACGACGGATCTGGAGCAGGATGATATCGAAAAAGGAGATTATCTTTTCGTGACGGGACCCGAAATCGGAGACTCAATCACGGCAAATGCGGTTTATCGTGATCAACAGTATCTTGTCATATCAGGCAAGATAACAAACGTAACATCAGAAGATTTTACGGTCAATGTTTTGACCGTTGATAAGACTGACTATGTCCTGGATGTTGAATCCAAGACCAGTCAGAAAATGCTCAATATCAAGACATTAGAAACAGAAAAAATCGGTTTTTCAAAGTTGAAAGAAGGCGACTCAGTGCATGTAGTCGTAAAAGGAAATCCTGAAAATACCAGTCAGACCCGTTTTACCGCTGAACGGCTGCTTGTGATACCGAACGAGTATTTCCTGCAATAATACCTTTTTTCTCTTCTTTTAGCTTGTAAATTATTATTTGTGTTTTAGAATTGTATTCATATGTTGTCCTTCATCAAAAACTTTTTTGACTTTAACCAGAAAGAAATAAACAGAATTAGCGCAATTGTAAATGAAATCAATGCTCTGGAGGATAAGGCACGCGGTCTAAAAGATGATGACTTCAGAAACGAAACGGAAAAACTCAAAAAAGAACTTCAGTCAGGAAAAACGCTAGATGATATTCTTCCCTGGTCATTTGCGCTCGTACGCGAAGCTGCCAGAAGGACACTCGGACAACGGCATTATGATGTCCAGCTCATCGGAGGGATTGCGATGCATGAAGGAAAAATCGTGGAGCAAAAAACGGGAGAAGGGAAAACGTTGACAGCAACAGCCGCTTTGTATCTCAATGCACTTGAAGGCAAAGGGGCACATCTTGTCACCGTAAACGATTATCTTGCCAGACGCGATGCCGGATGGATGGGCCAGGTATTTCACTTCCTCGGCTTGACGACTTCAGCAATGATTTCGGGACAGTCACTTCAGTACGATCCGGAATATACGGAAAAAGATATAGCCGATAAACGTTTGGCGCATCTTCGTCCTATCTCACGAAAAGCGGCATATGAGGCTGATATCACCTATGGTATCAATTCGGAATTCGGATTTGATTATCTCCGGGACAACATGGCTCAAAGTCCGGCACAGCTTGTCCAGCGGGGCTTTCATTTTGCGATTGTCGATGAAGCGGATTCAGTACTTATTGATGAGGCACGAACTCCTCATATTATTTCAGCACCATACGACCAGGATACTTCTAAATATTATGACTATTCAAAAATCGTCAAACAGCTTTCACCGGAAATGGATTTTGTGATTGATGAAAAACTGAGAACCGCACATCTGACTGAGAAGGGGATTGAAAAGGTTGAAAAAATCCTGGGTGTTGACAATATTTATGAGAAGGATTTCGACACACTTTCTTATATTGAAGCATCACTGAAAGCACAAACTTTGTTTCAGCTAGATAAAGATTACATCGTTCGGAACGGAGAAGTCATCATCGTTGATGAATTTACGGGACGGCTACTTGAAGGAAGAAGGTTTTCCGAAGGACTGCATCAGGCAATAGAGGCGAAAGAAGGCGTACAGATCAAACAGGAATCAAAAACTCTGGCTACGGTTTCGCTTCAGAATTACTTCAGAATGTATGAAAAGCTGGCAGGCATGACAGGTACCGCATCGACCGAAGCTGAGGAATTCAATAAAATATACAACGCTGACGTCTTGGTCATTCCGACTCACCGCGATATGGCCCGTGTCGATCATCCGGATCTGATTTTCAAAACAATGCGGGGGAAATACAATGCCGTTGTGGATGATATAGCTGAGCAGTACAAAAAAGGACGACCTGTTTTGGTAGGCACGACCTCCATTGATAAAAACGAACACCTTTCGAGACTTCTGAAGCAGAAAGGTATTCCGCATGAACTTTTGAATGCAAAAAATCATGAACGTGAAGCACATATTATCGCTCAGGCCGGAAAAAAACATGCCGTGACTGTGGCTACGAATATGGCCGGCCGTGGAGTCGATATCGTCCTGGGAGGGGGAGTCGAACGGGGCAGTTTCAAATCGGAAGCGGAGTACAAGAAGGCGTATGAAGCATGGGAAAAGGAACATGCAGATATCATCAAGCTCGGCGGTCTGTATGTGATCGGTACAGAAAGACATGAATCACGCCGTATAGACAATCAGCTCAGAGGACGCTCAGGACGTCAGGGCGATCACGGAGAGACACGATTTTATGTCTCACTTGAAGATGATGTGATGCGCATTTTCGGCGGTGAACAGATAGCAAATATGATGACTATGCTCAATTTCCCGGAAGATCAGCCGCTTTCACACGGTATGGTTTCCCGTGCGATCGAGCAGGCCCAGGTCAAGGTTGAAGGTTTCAACTTTGACATCCGAAAACATCTGGTGGAGTATGACGATGTTCTGAACAGACAACGCGATATTATTTATTCGCTGAGAAGAAAACTCTTAAATTATCCTGAGACCGACCCGAAGGCATTTCAGGAAACTGTGTATCGTGTGATCGATGAACAGATTGCGATGATGGGTGCGAATTTTTTTGCGTTGAAAGAAACTCAGGATGAAATACGTGAGCAGTTTGAAAAAGATGTCGATGTCCTTCTGGATATCAAAAAAGAACAACTGAACAAGATCCTTGAGGATAATGATGAAGAGGCTTTTCAGGAATATTTGACAAAGCAGGCACGGAAACATTATGCGTCGCGTGCGGAGAAGTTGGGGGAACAAATGTGGAATCAGGTCGTACGGTCATTGTTTCTTTCGACTATTGATCAATATTGGACTCAACACCTTACCGCTATTGACGATCTCAGACAAGGGATAAACTTACGCGGATTTGCGCAGATGGATCCGTTGGTTGAATATAAAAATGAGGCGTTTATGATGTTCGAAAAACTTCTGTCTGATATCAATTACGAATCTATCCGCCGCATCATGCGGGTCGAGATTCAGGAACCGAAACAGGCGGAAGAAATCAAAGAAAAGCAGCAACAAAAACAGCCGATGCAGTTTCAGGCGGCGTCAGCAGTTGATCCTTTCTCAGGTAAGCAAAAAGAACCGGCTCAGCAACCGACACAGCAGCCAGCTCAGAAAGCTGTCTCGTTGAATGCACCCAAAAAGAAAACACTGGGAAGAAATGATCCCTGCTGGTGTGGGTCGGGCAAGAAATTCAAGAAATGCCATTATCCCGAGATGGGGTGATAAGATGGTTACTTTCTTCGTAAAAATAAAGCAGATTGGTCTGATTTGGGCAAGTAGTTTTTAATTTGTTCAGCGAAGAGATGTGGTTTAGGTATTTCATTTAGCACGAGATCTTGGGATAGTGTCGGAATTGTCAGTACAATTGTTCCGAAATTGAGCAAACGTCCAAACATGCTTTGACTCACAGTGATTGTTTGGATTTGATTGTAGGGATATGATCTTGATATTTTCGAAAGAACGCCTTCATAAATCGTCAATTCATTATTCTTCAGTTCATAGCTTTCGTTCATCCACTGTAAGACAATTCTAAGTAAAATTATGATTTGTGATATGGTTACAATGATGAATACAACTGTTGTATAGCTGTGCAGCGATATTTTCATTTCTGGAGATATGGGGAAGCCATCGATACCGAATCGCCAAGCGATATATATTGACTCTAAGATCAGCTCAAATATCACCAGTCTTATGACCATTAGCGTGAAGCTCTTTCTTACAATTTGGGATGTAGTACTTTTTGATTCCATTTCAACATTCTACACGAATCTTATGAAGATATTCTGACATTGTAGCTGTTATTGATATCCTGACCTTTGTAGGGGTTCCTTCTGATCAGTATCCTTGTACATTTACAAACCCATTATTGCTTGATTCTGAGGTTTAGTATAACCTTCAACATCCGCATTTTTGTCAGATATGAACGAGAATGCTCCTTCTCAGAGAGTTCGGTCTGCGCTCCGGAATTGCTTCGGCGGAATTTCCCATCGGGGTATATCGACAAGCTGGTCACGATGCGGTCCGTTGGTGACGGCCGTGATTGGTGTTGATGTTTGAGCCTGAACAAAAGCCAGGAATTTCTTTGCATTATCGGGAAGCTCATCGAATGTACGTGCGGCTTGAGTGGCCGCTCCGTCCCATCCGGGGAGGTCTACATATACAGGGGTTAGGTTCTCCTGATGTTCGACACCAGGCTGATACGGAACCCGTTGACCCGTAGAATCGACATAATGTGTACAGACTTTGATTGGCATATCTTCCCACGCAATGTCCAAATGTGTTCCGGCAAGCATCTCGATCCCTCCCATGCGGATGTTGTATCTCATAAGTTCAAGATCCAGAAGACAGATATCACGCGGTCTTCCTGTTGTGGTCCCGTACTCATGTGCTTCTTCACGAACCCACAACCCGTATTTCTGGGGATCAGTCAGTTTTGTCGGATCCTCTACGGCACCTCTCGGCAGCATCAAGTCAGTTGCCATGTGTACGCTTCCGACACTGGACATATAGGTAAGTTTCATGACACCGATTTTTTCGCGGACATCCTGTGCTTTCCACAGCTTCGTACCCGCGGCAATACCGTTGATACTGGTATCTGAGGATGTCACATCTGGAAGTCTTCCTATTGAGTGATGGAGGCCGACAGCCTGTGCTCCTTCAAACAATACTCCTGCATTCAGATTATTGTACATTTCCTGATGCATGATGAATGTGTTCTGAATCATTGAAGGTTTATCAGGCTGACTTGCATCTCGCTCGATATACCAGTTCCTGACCGACTCCAGCCGGTCTAAAAATTCATCCATTGTCCCGAGATTTCGGGTTACTGCTTTTTTCTGGTCTCTTGTTTCGCGAAGATCGGGTACCTGCATGGTTGCAATGTCGTAATTGTGCACTGCGAACTCTTTCGCATATCGGTCATATCGGGCACCGTAGACCTCCCGCCAGTTGTCAGCCATAAGGTCTTTGACATGAGTTCCTAACCTACTCAGGTCATTGGCATATGTGGGACTGATGCCTCGTCCTGTACCTCCTCCTGACTTACCTGAACTTTTAAATCGGTTTACTACTTCTTCGGCTCTTTCCAGATCGGTAACCAGTTTTGCTTCTTCACTCAAATAGAGACGGTTCCTCAGGTCTCCGACAATCGCTTCGCCGTCTTCGATTTCGGTTTTTAGATCTTCCATATGGACGACCATACCGCTGTCCATGATACCGACTGCACGGTCTTCGTTTATACTCGAAGGGACCTGATGAAGGGGAATTTTTACACCATCCGGAGTATATACGGTATGACCGGCATTCGAGCCTCCCTGGAAACGGACAACATATGCCATCTGCATCCCGGGAATAGAAAGAATTTGCTCTAATTTATTGTCAACTATTCGTCCTTTTCCCTCATCTCCGAGCTGTGCACCGACAATGGCAACCGTATGTTCACGGGCCAGCGCATTCAACATAACTTCCGCACCCATGGGCATACCGACTGTTACCTGTTCTTGGTTGTAAATACGGTCAATATCTTTTTGCACGAAGGAGACTGGGTCAAAGAAGCGGGGATTACGTTCATTAATCATGGTTTGAAAGGCTTCTATTGGGTGTGACATTAGCCTCATTATAATGAAGTTTCTTTATCAGTCAACGGTACTCAAACTCTAATTACTTATCAAATATGTAGATCAGTACACTTTCACGAGTCCCTTATCGAGAACTTTACGGAAACTCGATTTCAAGAAGAAAAACGCTCCGACAATATAGACAGCATTCAGTACAAAACTTATTGCGATCATCAGATAATTAACTTGACCGTGTAGCAACAGGTTACGTCCCTGTTCAAACACATAACTTGTCGGAAGAGCACGCGAAATGAACTGTGCCCATTGCGGAAGTGTTTCTAGCGGGTAGTAAATTGCTGAGAAAGGCGAGACAATCCATACAAATGTCCAGGCAAGCGTTTGAATTCTTGTTCCGAATCGAAGGATAACCGATGAGATCATGAATCCCACCCAGATTCCCGTGAGTACCAGAGACAGGAAGAAGAATATGAGATGTATTGAGTAACTGAGGATACTGATATGGAAAAACAGCCAGGCGAGAAGTGTCCCGAACATCAGGCTGATCATGGCCTTTACTACTCCGAGGATCACCAGGCCACTTATAAACTCGCTAAACTTCAGAGGAGACACAAACAGATTAATCAGGTTCTTGTTCCAAAGTTCTTCCAGTAGACTGACATTAATATCCGACTGCGTTCGATAGACCAAATTCCAAAGAACTACACCGGAGATCAACATAAACACTATGTTTTGAGAATCAGGTGAGAATGACTGGAAGTACACACCGGTAATTCCCCATGTCAGGAGATCAAGGGTAATCCAGTAAAATGAATCGGCCAAACGATCATAACTCCTTCTGAAAAGGTAGAGATTACGAAGCAGTATGGCGTATATTCGATGTATTTTCATTATTCAATAGATTCCGGATCAAGTCCGGAATGACAAGGTAAAATCATAAGTCTCGGTTTTTATTCTGACCGGCAATATATAAAAAATAATCCTCAAGGTCAGGTTTATCAATACTGATTTCGTAATACTTCATCTTGTGATTAGCTAAATACGAAAGGAGATCCGGGACTTGGCTTTCCTTCAGTTCGACTACAAAATCCCGATCTTTATTCTGTATAGAGGCATGGTATTGATTGCCGAAACTCATAAGGGCAGCAAGGCAAGTCTTATCCATAACAAGCCGAACACGAACGGTGTCAAGTGATTTCATAAGATTTTCCGGTGTGTCGTCGGCGACAATAATGCCGTTGTTGATGAAAAGAATTCGATCACAAACCTCTTCGACTTCGCTCATATTGTGACTGGTAAATACGATTGATAATTCATTTTTTGACCGTTCTGCGAGAATGAATTCGCGAACCATTTTGGCGACCTCAGGATCGAGGCTTGAGGTCGGTTCATCAAGTAAAAGGACTGTGGGATTATTCACAAATGCTTTTGCGAGATTGACCCTTGTCAGCTGCCCGGCCGAAAGCTCGGTTAAAGTCTGATTCAGTAGCTTTTGCAAACGAAACGCCTCAACGATTTTTGACAGCTGTTCTTTCCTGTTCGGAAGGTTGTACAGATACGATGTATAGGTCAGATTTTCCCTTACCGTGAGGTTCCAGGGTAAATTTGTGTAGGTCGATGAAAAGTTTACTTTCTCAAGTATTTCTTCTCTATTTGAATCAAAGTCACGGCCGAAATAGGAAATCATTCCCGAAGAAGGAGACAGGACGCCCAAAAGCATCTGTATTGTTGTCGTTTTTCCGGCACCGTTCGGACCCAGTAATCCCAGTATTTCTCCCTTTTTTAGGGTAAATGAGATTGAATCCACTGCTTTAAATTTTCCGAATTGTTTTGTGAGGTTTTGAACCTTCAGAACGTCCATAATTGTTATTGTATCACGCTTTTAGAGCAAAAGACCGGTGAAAAGAAGACCGAGCGAAATCATGAGGATCGTGAGGGGCGAAAAGCCGGGAGGAGTGTCATTGATCGTGAGATCTGACGGTGCCGACGGCACAGGTTGTATGGTGGGAGTAGGAGTTAGTGTCGCTGTCGGGATAGGCGTAAAAGTCGGAGTTGCAGTCGGTGTGGGTGTAGATGTCGGTGTCGCGGTGGGTGTTGGCGTTGAGGTTGGTGTAGCAGTTGCTGTTGGAGAGGGAGAATTTGAGGGTGTTGGAGAGGAAGTAAGAGTAGCCGTTGGTACTACTGTTGCAGTTGGCGGGATTGACGTGACAGTAGAAGTCGGTTGAGGTGTGATGCTCGTTCCCGGATTGGTAGTCGGTGTAGCAGTTGCTGTTGCTGACGTCGGGGTAATAGTGGTTTGAGCTGTCGGGGTGATAGGTGTCTCGGTTGTGACAGGCGCACTTCCGGTGTACTTCAGCGTTGCAATAACCGGGTTATGGTCAGACCAATATCTTTCTATTCCATCTTTTTTCACATCCCAAGTACGATCCATGATAGCTGATTCAACGACCCAATCAGATTGCTTATGTGCCATAACATAGTCAATAATATCTAAGCGAGCTTCAGGATTTTGAGGATCTATAGGAACTGAGAAGGTGTAATTCTCATTAACACGAGGGGAATTACAGGCGCCTGAATAGTAGCGGGCATTAAAATCGCCTGCATAAATAATATTGGTACTCCCTTGTGAAATTGTTTCAGCACGATCTAAATATGCTGTATTGCTGCTACAGCTTGCTGAATTACCTCTTGGGTGCATAACGTGAAAGTATAAAGGTCGGGAAGTATCAGGAATGGTAATTTTTGCGCTTAACGGCCAGTTTGTTTCCGGGCTAAGAAGCTCCATCGGATAAACGGAAAACATCATTTGTGAGAATGAGTTAAAATCCCCTCCTTGTTCACTTTTAATTTTTCTTTGATATACAAAAAAATCTCTGTCCTTGACGAAATAGCGCTCAAGTGATCGAATAAAATAATAATCTTCGGTCGGGTTTTGTGTTACTCCGTTTAGAGCATCCTCATTTCGAACGCCACAAAAATCATCCACTTCCTCAAACCCTGCTAGAGATACATAAATGTATCTTCTGCCATTTGCATCAACTTTTGTAATAAGTTCATCAACAATACGATTCCACATCGCCGTATAAAAAGCCTCATCAGTAAATCTACAACCCTTGATGTTAAACGTCATTACATTCATTGTTCGAGTGCTTGCCTGCGTTTCTGTATCTCTTGTCGTTTCATGATCAATTGTGAGATCACTTTCACGTCTTGAAAAGAGAACGATGAAGATGCTGATTGATATCACAACAGTAAGTACTGCTATGACAAACACGATACCGGAGAGGTTTTTTTTCATCATCACACCAACAACTAACCTAAAAAAGTTATAATATGCCTTACTTAATCATTATACCTGTTCACGAGGTGAGCAAAGAGATAAAACTCATGAATCCGACAATAAGCATTATTATCCCGGCATTGAACGAGGAAGTCTATCTTCCGAAATTACTGCGAAACCTTGCAGATCAGACCTCCAAGGATTTTGAAGTCATCGTTGTAGATGCTCACTCGGAAGACAAGACACGGGAAAAAGCCGAGCGCTTCTCTGATCAAATAAATATTCAGATTATTGAAGCTGACAAACGGCATCTTGCATATCAGCGAAATTTCGGTGCGCAACAGGCAAAAGGTGACTATCTGCTTTTTCTGGACTCTGATATGAAGCTGGATTCTAACTTTATTCAGGATCTGATTAATAACATACATGATTCGGAGTTTTTACTGTATTTACCCCTGCATTTGCCGCATGACGGGACACCTCCCGATGAAGTGTTATTCAGGGTAATTTCTTCATTTGTAGAGATGAGCCATCTCAGCCAAAAGCCGTTCACTTACGGTCCCGGTGCTGTCTTCCAAAGACATTTCTTTACATCACTTGGCGGGTACGATGAAGGGGTTTTTGTTTACGAAGATCATGAAATTGTGCAGCGGGCGAAGAAAAGAGGGGTGTCTGCAAAACTGTTACCGCAAACCAAAATTTATTTTTCCTTCCGTCGTTTCAAGAAAGAAGGCAGGATGACGGTAATGAGTAAGTATCTTATTGCAACAATCCATCTTCTGACAAAAGGAAAAGTTGATAAAGAGATATTTACTTATGAGATGGGCGGCAGCGCAAAATACTTAATCGATCGACAGGCAGACAGTAACCTGATAAAGGAAGTGAAGAAATATTTTTCCAAACTAAAAGAGGTACTTGAGGAACCTTAATTATTTCACGGTGACACTTTTTGCCAGGTTTCTCGGCATGTCAGGATCAAATCCTTTCGCAATAGCTAGATAATATCCCATGAGTTGTGCAATCACCACGTTGGGGATAATCGTCGCATCTTCACAGTTTTTAACTTCGATAAACTCATCATAGACATCGCTTTTTTTGCTGGAGACACCGATGACAAACGCGCCGCGGGCTTTCACTTCATGTGCTGCAGAAAGGCTATCTTCATACGTTTCATCCTCAGGGTTAAACAGAATGACCGGTGTCCCTTTTTCTATCAGAGCAATGACACCGTGTTTAAGTTCTCCTGCCGCGAAACCCTCCGCATGAACATAGGATACTTCCTTAATTTTAAGTGCGGATTCAAGTGCTGCCGCATAGGAAACGCCGCGTCCGAGAATAAAAATATGGTCATGGTTTTTTATTTGTCCGGTCAGTTTTTTAATTCGATTTTTTCGGTCTAGCAATCCATCAATTTCATTTACTGCCTTTTGTATGTTCAATATGCCGTGTTGTAGGGATCCCTCAAGTTCATGCGCGATGAGGTATAGGAATGCAATTTTTGCTGTATAAGCTTTTGTTGACGCTACTGCTTTTTCAGGACCTGCCGATAGAAGCATGCTGTAATCTGCCATGCGATAGAGCGTTGAGCCGAGTACATTGGTCAGAGCGACAAGCTCTGCTTTTTTCTTTTTTGCTTTCTGGACACTGTCAATAATATCAATTGTTTCGCCTGACTGTGAAAGGGCTATTACCAGAGACGTATCTTTCAGAAAGTCCAATAAATAGGAAAACTCTGAGCCGATGGAAAAATTAATATGTCGTTTGGCAATCTTTGAGAAAAGATATGTTCCGGCAAGGCAGGCATATGAGGCTGTTCCGCAGCCGACCAGATAGGTACCATACGCTTTTCGGATTCTTTTTGCTACTTCTTTGATGGCACCTGTTTGTGATGAAGCAATATTTGTGACGACGGTCGGCTGTTCATAGATTTCTTTCAGCATGAAGTGGTCAAATTTCCCCCGTGTTACTGCCTCGGCATCATAGCTCAGTTTCATATACTTTATTTTTTTTGTTTTACCATGGATGCCAAATAATGTAATTTCATCTTTTTTCAAACAGATCGTTTCGCCGTCTTCGACGAAGTACACCTCTTTTGTATGGGGTATTATCGCCGATGCATCGGATGCGATAAAATATTCATTCTTACCTTTTCCGATTACGATAGGTGAGCCGTTTTTAAAAATGTAAAATGTCCCTTTTTTAGGAAAGAAGGCAATCACGGCATTCATACCTCGTATCATAGCCTTCAACGTGTAGACGGCAGACTGTAGGTCAGATTCTGACTTGAGAAGCTCTTCTAATTGATGAGCAAGGACTTCTGAATCGGTCTCCGATTTAAATATATGTCCCTTTTTAAGAAGATCTCTCTTGAGTTCCGTGAAGTTTTCAACAATACCGTTGTGTACAATCACGATTTCTTTGTCACAGCTGATGTGGGGGTGCGCATTTGCTTTTTGTACACCGCCGTGAGTTGCCCATCTGGTATGACCGATACCGATCATGGTTGAAAGCTCTGGTAGGGATGCATCTCCGATCTTGCCGGTGTGTTTTTCGATGTACAGGTCATTATTGCCTTTTTTAACGGCAACTCCCCAGGAATCATATCCCCGATACTCAAGCGATTTGAGGCCGTTTAGGATGAGCTCCCCGGCATTTTTTTTATCTCCGATATATCCGAATATTCCGCACATAGTAGTTGTATTATAAATCTTTCTTATTGTGATGCAATCTTTGCTGTATCGCTTTGATGATTTTGTCAAAAAAAATCCCGCCGATGACGAGCATCCAGCCGAAGAACGGAAGTGCCTTCGGCAACACACGCATCGTTACATAATTAATCGTATGCTCAATCCGAAAGCTTTGCCGCTCGGTAATGAGGGATCCGATGGTTTGCTGTCTCAAGGGTTCCAGAATGTGCTTGTCATATTCAAACGCAAAAAGAAGGATAATAAACCCCCACATGATCAGGATTTTACCTCGGGAGGGCTTATACAAAGATATGATCAAAGCAATAATAATGCCGACAGAGTAGAGAATCGCTTCAAAATTATGAATGAGGATAAAGTATATGGTGTATAACAGATTTTGTTGAGTGTCAGGGGCTATCATATGGGAGTATTAAAGATACAGGATTTTCGGGGAAGTTGCAATGTTTCAGGAAAACAGATCAATTTGATCGGAGTTATTCTCCTTCTTCTTCTTCTCTTCCTTTTTAACAGGCTGTAACTCAATATTTTCATAAAGCTTAGTTACCAGAGAAAAAAGTTCCAGCTTTTTGAGTTCTGCTTTCATGTCGTCACGAAAACCGGAAAATGCGAGTTGTGACTTGGGCGGATTGACCTCTACATCACGTACGATGGTTGCTATTTTTTTGAAAAGAAGTATTTGCTCTTTGTGTTCCGAAAGAATTGTTCGCCATTTTTCATTATCGACAAGATCTAGGTGTTCAAGCAGTTTTTCTACAGTCGGCTCTATCTTCAAAAGCTTCTGTGCGGTTTTCGGACCTATGCCGCGAACTGTATTATAGTTATCTGATGAGTCTCCTGCCAATGCTTTGTAATCTGGGATATGTTCCGGTGTGACACCGAATTTCATTTTTACCTCATGGGGAGTAAAAAGATCAAAGTTCGTGACTCCCCGTTTCGGTGCAATTAAAAAGACTTTGTCATCAGTCAGCTGCAGGAGATCACGGTCTCCAGTGAGAATAAGTACCCGGTCAAAGTCACTTTTCTGCTTTTCGCTAATGGTCCCGATGATATCGTCGGCTTCAAAACCCGGTTTCTCAAGTCGCGTCACCCCTCCTTTGTCCAACAGCTCTTTTATTTTCGGAATCTGTACTTTCAAAGCATCTTCCATCGGAGGTCGCTTTGCCTGATATCCGTCAAACAGTTTTTTGCGGAATGTCGGTTTCGGGGTGTCAAAGCATACCGCAAGATGAGTAGGCCGAAAATCCAGAAGGACTTTCTGCATCATAAGAAAGAACCCGTAAATGGCCCCAGTGGGTGTCCCGTCACGGGTGGCAAGTGTATCCGGAAGGGCATGATATGCCCGGTGGATCATTGCATGAGCGTCTATAAGAAGTAGCGTTTTCATAACAGATATTTATTGTACTCTGAATACCGTCGAATGGAAAGACTAGGCTTCGGATTTTTTCGGAGACTTTTTCGGTTTGGTGTCGGTTTGGTCATCACTGAGTTTATCCTCATAGGCCTTCTTTATTCCGACAATCTTTTCGAACTGATCCTGATCCATACTTTCATTTTTGACGAGCTCATCCGATACCGCATCAAGCTGTTTTCGATGTTTTTTTACAAGTTCAACTGCCTGTTTATATGCGGTTTTGAGTATCAGGCTGACTTCATGATCGATTTTGGCAAGCATTTCCTGAGAAATATCATTGCCCTGCCAGCCCTGTCGATAATCCGTGATATCGGTTGTTGCTCCGAAATTTACCGGGCCGAGACTGCTCATTCCGAAATCCATGACCATTTTCCGGGCTATTGTGGTAGCCTGATCAAAATCATTTGCTGCGCCGGTGGTAATCTCCTTGAACACAACTTCTTCGGCTGCACGACCGCCCATCATGACGGCAAGGCGTTCGATAAGAGCCGTTTTTGATGTGTGGAGTTTGTCTCTTTCGGGCGGGATAAGAGTATATCCGAGAGCCATGCCACGGGAGACTATGGAGATTCGATGTACAGGATCGGTATGTTCCTGATAATGAGAAACAATTGCATGACCTGCTTCATGATATGCGGTGATCTTCTTATCGTACTCAGTCTGCAGTCTCTTTTTCTCAGGACCGAGTTTAACCTTTGTAGCTGCGTCCTCAATATCTTCCATAATGATTTTATCCCTGTTGTGACGTGCGGCTGTGATTGCAGCTTCGTTCAGCATATTCTCAATGTCAGCGCCCGAAAAGCCGACGGTTCTTTTTGCTACACGTTCCCATTTCACATCATCTGCGACCGGCTTATTTCGTGCATGGATGGAAATAATTGCAGCACGGCCTTCCACATCAGGATAATCCACAAGGATACGTCGGTCAAACCGTCCCGGACGGAGTAGGGCAGAATCCAGAAGATCCCCTCGGTTTGTCGCGGCGATCACAACCACTTGTTCATTCGGTGTAAATCCGTCCATCTCAACAAGGATCTGATTGAGTGTCTGCTCACGTTCATCATGGGAAGACATCACTCCTGTCGAACGGGCTCGTCCGATCGCATCAATTTCATCAATAAAAATAATGGAAGGTGCATTCTGTTTGGCATTTGCAAAGAGATCTCTGGCACGTGCGGCGCCGATTCCAACAAGCATTTCCATGAACTCAGATCCGGCAATTGAGAAAAACGGAACGCTTGCTTCTCCGGCGACTGCTTTTGCAAGAAGCGTTTTACCCGTTCCGGCTGGTCCGACAAGCATGACACCCTTCGGCGGTCTTGCGCCGAGTTTGCGGTATTTACCGGGATTTTTCAAAAAGTCAACGACTTCTTCAAGTTCTTTCTTTGCCTCTTCTACACCGGCAACGTCTTTGAATGTGATATTTGAAGTTTCTTTATTAAAACGTTTTGCTTTGGATTGTCCGAATGAAAATACAGAATCCTGCGCTCCCCGAGCCTGTCTGAAGATAAACCAGAAAAATACGAATAACAAAATTGCCGGAATCACGCTTCCCAAAAACCGCAACATCTCAATGCCGCTCTGTGTATCCTCAACCTGCAGATTCACCGTATCGAGTTGTATCCCCGCATCATTCAAGACCTGTCTGAAGTTATCTCCCGGCTCAATGTAGGCGATTGCCTGTTCATTATCGTCATAGACTGCCGTGACTTTTGTATCTTCAACGATCACCTTATCTACACTCTTTTTTTTTATATCACTTATGATTTCAGTCAGAGATTTTTCTTTTGAGGCAGTTTGAGTATGGATGAAAGGAGAGAGAAGTGTATATATGAAGAATCCAGCAAACAGGATTATAAATATCGTTTTCACATCGAGATTGACTTTAATTTCTTTCATCTTTGGCATATTCTTTTCAGTTTTTTTTGGTTTTTTCATACCGCACTATTCTATCAGATCTTTGTTAGAATATACAAGCGGACCAGAGTTACAACTGCTAATAATTATCGTATTTTTCGTGCGTATGACACGCATACTAAACTTAACAAAAGAAAGTAAAGATTTCGTAATAAATGAAACCGTTAAAACACTCAAAAACGGAGGGCTTATCGTATTTCCATCAGATACAGTGTACGGGCTTCTTGTGGACTCCACTCAGGAACGGGCAGTCGATAAACTTATTGCTTTCAAAAACCGTCCTCCCGGCAAAGCGATTTCCGTTTTTGTACGGGATATGGAAATGATTGAAAAGTATTCAACATTGTCTGAAAAGCAGCAATCACTGCTTGAGACCATTCTTCCTGGTCCGTTCACTGTTGTTTTACCGTCAAAACATATTCTTGTTCCCGCACTGGAATCCGAAACGGGGACATTGGGGATACGTATTCCGGATTTCGCACCGGTAAATGAATTGATCGAGAAGTATCGATCACCCGTCACGGCGACCTCTGCCAATCTCGGCGGAAGTAATCCTCATTATTCTATTGAGTCTTTCTTACATCAGCTTCCGAAAAAGAAAGAAGAACTGATAGATCTTATTGTTGATGCAGGAAAACTTCCGAGAAACAAACCTTCAACCGTAGTTGATCTGACCGGTGATGAGACAAAAACACTGCGGGAGGGGGAAATACTCTTTGATAAAAAGGATTTGTATCTTTCGAAATCTCCTGAGCAAACACAAAAAATCGGTGAATTTATCATCGATAAAACAATGAAAAAAGCATCGGGAAAGCCCGTAGTAATTATTTTAAAAGGAGACCTCGGTACCGGGAAAACGGAAATGTCCCGCGGAATTGCACGGTTTTTAGGCATTGAGAAAGTAGTCTCCCCTACATTTGTCGTATATTACGAATATGATATTCCTGAAGGAAATAAATTGAAGTATGAACGGTTTGTTCATGCCGATCTTTACAATATCACCGATCCTCAGGAGTTTGAAAACCTCAGTCTCGAAGATTATGTTGATAAGCCTTCAATTATGGTTGTCGAGTGGGGAGAAAAACTCGGAAAACTCTACGAGACGTTTAAACAAAAGGCGCAGGTCATTTTTGTCGAGATAAGACACAAGAGTGAAACTGAACGGGAAATAGAAATAAAAGAATGAGTTGCTGATGTGTTTCCTAAAACATAGTATGATAAAACTATGTCTTCATTGTTTTCGAACATATCCTCCGCAATTGGCAAGCAAAAGAAACTGATCCTCGCTGTTTTTATGATTCTGATAATTCTGACAATCTATGACAAGTTATTGGCTCCGGATGTTTCACTTTCGGAAAGATATGACTCAAACACTTTTCAGAATTCCGCTCCTCAGGAAAGCACAGGTCATGTCGTATGGTACGCAGATCATGAAACGGGAGATGCTACGAAGTGGATGTCACGCAAAAGCGAGCAAACGTGGCAGGATTCGGGCCTGTGTATCCGACCGAAAAACGGTGTCAGTACGGATGTAGCTCATAGCGGGAAATATTCGCTCAAAATGACGATTGGCAGTTGGTTTCCTCATTCAGGATGCCGTCAGTTCAGATACCCGGAAGCCCGATCCGGAGAAGACTATTATTACAGTGCCTGGCTTTATTTCCCGGAACAATATGAGGTGAACGGATGGACAAATATCATGCAGTTTAAGGCAAAAAAAAATTCCCAAATTGGGGGACCAAGCGCTGTATTTTGGTCCGTACGATTGATGTCCCGGGAAAATGGTGAACAATACTTATAACTGAGCTGGAAAGGCGGCGAAGGAGCGGTTGCCGGTCCTATGGCTGAAGACAGTATCACATCAAAGCAGTTTACTTCATCTCCTTTGAATGTTCCGGCAAAACAGTGGGTTCATCTTGAGATGTTCCTCAGCCAGTCAAGCGGCTTTGACGGGCAGATAATTGTCTGGCAGGACGGGCAGGAAATTTATAACATTGACGGAGTACGTACGAAATTTGAGGACAGTTTCAATAGCTGGAGTGTCAACAGTTACGGTGCCGGAATTTCACCTTCTGCGTTTACCGTTTACGTTGATGATGCTGTAATCAGCACCAGGCGATTAGGTTCCGCATTCTCAAAAGAGTAATTTATCCTTTCCTGATAGGGTATAATACGATATGTCAAAAACCGTACTTGCAATCGATACTTCCTGTGACGAAACGGCTGCAGCAGTCGTCTCGGGTCGACGTGTGCTTTCGAATGTCATCTATTCTCAGGTCTTGATGCATAAAGAATGGGGAGGGGTTGTCCCGTCCATTGCCCGGCGTGCACATGAGGAACGGATCGGATGGGTTGTTGATGAAGCTGTCAGGAAATCAAAATTACAAATGAGCGATGTAGATGCCGTTGCCGTGACCTACGGTCCGGGACTGGCTATTGCCCTTGAAGTCGGGATAAGATATGCTTTGGAACTTTCGAAAAAATACAACAAACCTATTGTGCGGGTAAATCATATGGAAGGACATTTGTATTCTCCTTTTGTACAGAATAGTAAAGGAAATCCAAACCGCGATTTTAAGTTTCCTTATCTAGGATTATTAGTCTCCGGCGGTCATACAGAACTTGTGCTATTCAAAGACCATCTAACATATACCATTTTGGGAGAAACAGTCGACGATGCAGCGGGAGAAGCCTTGGACAAGGCGGCAAGAATGCTTGGTTTCGGATATCCGGGAGGTCCGGTGATTGAGAGATTGGCAAAACAGGTAGAAAACACCGATAAGTACGTTTTTCCCAGACCGATGATGAAATCAGGTGGTTTAAATTTCTCTTTTTCCGGATTGAAAACAGCGCTCCTTTATAAGATCAGAAAGATGGATGATACAGAGAAAAACAAGGAAATCGCATATCTTGCGAGTTCTTTTCAGGAAGCGGTCTTCAGAACGTTGATTAAGAAAACGGAACGGGCGATGGCGGAAACGGGAATAAACAGACTTCTTGTAGGTGGGGGTGTTGCCGTTAATCAGTACCTGAGGCAGTTGATGCGGGAGCTGGCAAAAAAACACGGAGGTTCGGCATATTTTCCTGCTCTGAAATATTTGAACTATGATAATGCTGCGATGATCGGGATTGTCGGAGCAATGCGTGCAGAAAAAGGAATTTTTGTAGAAAACGAACAGGAACTGGATCGGGTTCCGAGACTGTCACTCTTGCAATCATCTCTTTGATCGGTTAGACTAGCCATCGTAAGGGAGCTTGTAACCGAAAATGTGCTTGCCTCCAGGCGCACGCCCAGGCCGTTCATATCTGCAGTTGACGTTTCGCCTTTTCCGGCTTCACACATTTTGATTACTTCGCTTTAACCGTATTATTGGTTATACTTGAGAAACTATGCTAAAACTCAAAAATCTAAAAGTCAGTATCGAAGAAAAACAAATCCTCAAGGGAATCGATTTTGAATTTGAAAAAGGAAAAACATATGCCGTGATGGGACCGAACGGTTCGGGAAAATCTACTCTTGCATACTCGATTATGGGTCATCCTGCATATGAAGTCAGTGAAGAGTCAAAGATTGAGTACAACGGTGAGGAGATCTCGGAAATGGAACCTGATGAAAGAGCAAGAGAAGGTATTTTTCTTTCTTTTCAAACCCCGCTGTCACTTTCCGGTGTGAAAGTTTTTCAGCTTTTGCAGCTTGCACTTCAAGGAAAAAAAGATCCTCTGAAGATTCGTGAGGAAGCAAGAAAATATGGAAAAGAACTTGGCATCAATGAAGAATTGCTGAATCGCCCGCTGAATGAAGGAGCGTCAGGAGGAGAACGAAAAAAAATGGAAGTACTGCAGGCAGCGGTTCTTGAAAAACAGCTTCTCATTTTTGATGAAGTTGATACCGGAGTCGATGTTGATTCCTTAAAATCTATTTCAAAATTTCTTACCAAATATAAAGGAGACAAAACTTATATTGTCATAACTCATTACAATCGTATTCTTCATCATCTGAAACCGGATTATGTTCTGGTGATGATGAACGGAAAACTGGTGAAGGTCGGAGGGCCGGAACTGGCGAAGAAGATTGAGGATGAGGGGTATAAAAAAGTATAAAAAACTCATAATTGTTTGTATTACGCGTGCTTGTTCGCTAGTGGAGTTGTCGGAGTTCTCCACGATCGCGCATTGCTCTGCTCATTTTACGCACACTTATACAAATCAATTATTTCATTTTTTCATTCAATGTCAAAACAACAGGAAGATATACAATTTGACTACAAATATGGATTCTCCATGCCGGAGAAGGCCGTATTTAAGGCGGAGAAAGGCTTGGACGAAGCAAAGGTAAGGCAGATTTCTGCGATAAAAAAGGAACCGAAGTGGATGACGGAGTTTCGGGTAAAATCATATAAGATTTTCGGTGAAAAAAAGATGCCGTCATGGGGTCCTGATCTCTCAAAAATCCGTTTTGATGATATTTACTACTACCTGAGACCGACGGAAAATCAGGCATCTTCGTGGGAGGAATTACCCGCAGAGATTAAAGAAACATATGATCGTATCGGTGTGCCTGAAGCTGAAAAAAAGTTTTTGGCGGGAGTTTCTGCTCAGTATGAGTCTGAAGTAGTATACGAAAGTGTAAATAAAGCTTTATCAAAACAGGGAGTGATTTTCTGCGACATGGACACTGCCGTTCGCGAACATCCCGAGCTTGTGCAGGAGTATTTCGGTAAACTGATTCCGCCGCACGACAATAAATTTGCCGCTTTGAATTCTGCAGTCTGGTCAGGAGGATCATTTGTGTATGTTCCGAAAGGTGTAAAGGTACAACTTCCGTTACAGGCATATTTCCGGATTAATTCCGAGCGGTTCGGACAGTTTGAACGTACCCTTATCATTGCGGAAGAAGGAAGCGATGTCCATTATATTGAGGGTTGTACCGCTCCGATTTACACTTCAGACTCTTTGCACGCTGCCGTGGTTGAGATTTTTGTCAAGAAAAATGCCCATGTGCGTTATACGACAGTCCAAAACTGGAGCAAGAATGTTTACAATTTGGTTACGAAACGCACTCACTGTGCGGAAGGCGGATTTATGGAATGGGTAGACTGCAATATCGGCAGTCAGATCACAATGAAATATCCGAGTGTGTATCTGCATGGAGAGGGTGCCCGCGGCGAAGTGCTTTCGATTGCGTTTGCAGGAAAAGATCAGCTGCAGGATGCCGGAGCAAAGATGCTTCATTTCGCTCCCAATACATCGTCCCGTATCGTATCGAAATCAATCTCAAAAGAAGGCGGAAGGACGTCTTATCGGGGACTGGTACAGGTGTCTCCGGGTGCAAAAAATTCATCGGTTTTCGTGTCCTGTGATGCGCTGATTTTGGATGAAGAATCACGCTCTGATACATATCCCTTTATGAAGATTAAGGAAGATGATATTGAGATTCAGCATGAAGCAACGGTTGAGAAACTGGGGGATGAGAAACTGTTTTATCTGATGTCACGGGGTCTTTCTAAGGCTGATGCCGAGAGTGCGTTGGTACTTGGATTTATGGAACCGGTGACGAAGGAGATTCCCCTGGAGTATTCAATCGAATTAAACCGTTTGATCAGGTTAGAGATGGAAGGAAGTGTGGGGTGAGGATGGCACGCTGAATTTAGGGGCGCGTTCCAGATTCTGCCCTCGACTTGCACGACATTATTAGCAAAATAATATGAAATTTATTGATTTAACAAACACAACTGAGGATCATGTCAAAATTGATGAAAAAGGCCAGTATGTCGCCTTTTTTCATAACCGGTCGGGGAAACTGACATTTGAAGTGGCAGCATCCGGTGTGGAACTCTATATTTACGGACTGTTCACCGGGGAAAAAGCCGATCAGTTTCATATCGAAACCATCCAGCACCATACCGCGCCAGGATCACTTTCCGATCTTCTCATCAAAGGTGTTTTTGAAGATGAATCAAAATTCATTTATCAGGGTCTTATCAGACTTGAAAAATCAGCACAGCAAAGCCATGCTTATCAGAAAAACCAAAATCTCATTTTGAATCCCGGCGTATTTGTCGACTCCCGTCCGTTTCTTGAGATTTTGGCGAATGATGTCTTCTGTACTCACGGTTCGACGACAGGCAAACTGAATAAGGATGAACTATTGTATGTGCGGACCCGAGGTATCACGGAAAAAGATGCCCGTGACATGCTGGTAAAGGGATTTATTGACGAAGTGTATAATAAGGTAAGAGAAAAAGTCCCGGATTTTGAAGCCGTGAGTTAACCGGGAAGAAAGCAGTTATACATTTATAATTCATCATGTTTAATCCGAAGCAAATCAGAGATGATTTTCCGATGTATTATCATAACCCTGATTTGGTTTACCTTGATTCTTCAGCAACTTCCCTAAAACCGATATCAGTGATCAATAAACTGAATGATTACTACAAAAAGTACACTGCAAACATTCATAGAGGCATTTATAAACTGGCTGAAAAAGCCTCGGAAGAATATGAAGAAACAAGAAAAATTGTATCGTTATTTATAAACTCTAAATCACCCGAAGAAATTATATTTACAAAGGGAACTACTGAAGCATTAAATCTTCTTGCCTCATCGTTAGGAGTACTTCTTGAGGAAGGAGACGAGATCGTGACAACCGTTATGGAACATCATGCCAATTTTGTTCCCTGGCAGCAGCTTGTAGGAAAAAACGGTGCCGTTTTGAAAATAATCGGTCTCAATGATCAGCATGAACTCGGAATTGTCTCATACGGCAAATCCGGGAAACCCGTTATTGATTTTCAGAATATTGTCACAAAGTATTCAAAAATTCTGACACTTTCGTATGTGTCCAACACGCTCGGAACAATAAACCCGGTCAAGGAAATTATTACTGCAGCAAAAAAAATAAATCCCGACATAATTACGATTGTTGATGCGGCGCAAGCTGCTCCTCATCATGAGATTGATGTTCAGGATTTGGGTTGTGATTTCCTTGTCTTTTCCGGACATAAAATGCTCGGACCGACGGGAGTCGGAGTACTCTGGGGCAGGAAAAACATTCTTGAGAAAATGGAACCTTACCAGTATGGCGGGGATATGATCCGTGAAGTAACACTTGAAGAAACCACATTTGCTGATGTCCCGCATAAATTCGAAGCAGGGACACCGCCTATTGCCGAAGTAATTGCGTTGAAAGAAGCGATTGCTTATCTGCAGTATTACGGTTTTCAGGCTATCGCAGAACATGAAAGAAACCTTACGGAAAAAGCAATTTCAGCTCTCAACGATGAATTCGGAGAAATGATCTCGATAATCGGTCTACACGACATATCAAGAAGGGCGGGGATTGTTTCTTTTACGCTAAACGGTATTCATCCTCATGATATTGCCCAGATCCTTGACGAATATTCCGTCTGTGTCAGGGCAGGACATCACTGCACCATGCCGCTTCATGACTCACTGGGACTTGCAGCGACCGCCAGAGCGAGTTTTTATCTGTACAACAACGAAGATGATATTGATGTGTTAATTACCGGTTTGAAGAAGGCCGTTTCACTTCTAAAAAAAACTGTATGAGTATTTACGAGGAGATTATTCTGGATCATTATCAGAACCCGAGAAATAATACTCCGTTGAGTAAACCGACATCAAAAGTTGATGTTAATAATCCGCTATGCGGAGATAAACTTCATTTCGAGATTCATGATAAAAAAGGAGTCGTCGATGAAGTGGGATTTACGGGAGAAGGCTGTGCCATATCAACCGCTTCGGCATCCCTCCTTTCAGAGTATGCCAAAGGTAAATCAAAGAAAGAATTGAAGTCACTTAAGAAAGAAGATGTGTTAGGATTATTAGGGATAGAATTGACACCGAATAGGATGAAGTGTGCACTTCTTTCTTGGGAAGCACTTATCAAAGCCGTTTCCCGGTAATTATTATTTTATTTCTTTTTGTTCTATGTCAGATGATCAGAAGCTGAAAAATCCGGCAAGTCCGTCAGGACCTGTCACCGTTCGTGATCTTAAGTTTCATGTAGACCGTGACTTGTGTATCGGTGCAGCTACATGTGTTGCGATCGCCCCGAACACATTTGTTATGGATTCTGAGGCAAAAGCTATCATTCTTGATTCGGCTGAGGCTGATTCGAACGACACAATTATCGATGCTGCCCGAGGTTGTCCGACTGCGGCAATCATTGTGGAAGATAAGGACGGAAATAAAATTTTTCCTCAGTAATTTAACCTAACCTAAGACCATCGCTTGTAACCGAAAATTTGTTCGGAAGTGAACTCTTCGCCAGATGGCGAATCGAACATCCACTTCACTCACAAATTTTGGTTACTGCGCTTTGTTCTCAATTCTTCGAATGAAACCCGATAAAAAACCGACTACAGAACATACATGCAATTGCGGTCATTGCAACTGTAATGCACGTACATGTCCTGAGTGCGGATTAAAAACAATTAAGGGTATGCCGGGAGGCCGCGACGCTACCTGCACGAACTGCGGATACAAGGATCCGTGCTGCTACGACTGAATGATTGAGTTGCAGTCCCGGTAAAAAAAAGGTAGCATGAAGTATTGGAGTATTTATCAACTATTTGATAATTTGAATGAAATTTAATTGGAAAATCGGCGGAGAAGCAGGCTTCGGAATCATGACTTCAGGTCTGACATTCTCTAAAATTGCAACGCGCTCCGGCTATCACATTTTTGACTACACGGAATATCCTTCTCTCATCCGCGGCGGGCACAATACGTACGAAGTAGCATTCTCAGATGAAGAAATCCATTCATCAATCTGGAATGTTGATCTTCTGGTTTGTCTCAATAAAGACACCTATGAATTTCATAAGCATCGTCTGACATCGGAAAGTATGGTCATCTATGATCCTGAGATGTTTGAGATCGAGATGGATGTAAAAAAAATCCCCGTTCCGTTTAATCAGATTAGAAAAGATGAAAAGATCCAGCAGCAGATGATCAATACCGTCGCGGTAGCTGCCAGTGTGGCGCTTCTTGGGGGAGATCTCAAACTTCTTGAGGACATGATTCATGAAGCATTTGACCGCAAAGGTGATGAAGTCGTGAACTTCAATCTCAGACTTGCGCAAATCGGGCATGATTATATCATCAAAGGACCGATCCAGTCATTGGATGTTTTGAAACGCCATGATAATCCTCCGAAAAAGATGGTAATGACCGGGAACGAAATGTTTTCACTGGCCTGTATTCCCGCTGACTGCCGTCATTATGCGTCCTATCCCATGACCCCAGCCTCATCGATATTATCGATCCTTGCTGCATGGCAGTATGACAACGGTATGGTGGTTCGCCATCCTGAAGATGAAATAGCCGTCATAAATTCTGCGCTCGGATCAGCGTATGCGGGAGTCAGATCTTCGGTCGGTACGTCCGGAGGAGGGTTTGCTTTGATGGTGGAATCTTTGTCATATGCCGGAGTTGCGGAAATTCCGATTGTCGTATTTCTTTCCATGCGTCCGGGACCGGCCACGGGACTTCCGACCTGGACCGAACAGGGAGATCTTCTGTTTGCCGTTCATGCCGGACACGGTGAGTTCCCCAAAATCGTTTTGGCACCCGGAGATATTGATGAAATGGCGGAGCTGACACTGAAAGCATATGATCTTGCCGATATCTATCAGGTTCCCGTTATTGTGCTTTCGGATAAGTATCTTTCCGAATCACATAAAGATGTTGATAAAGCAGCAATCGACAAAATGTTTGCTGAGTATGTCCCCAATCGCGGAAAAATTGTCACTGATACCCAGATGAATCCGTATTTGAGATACAAAGACGCAGAAGACGGTATTTCAGAAATGCTGATTCCGGGCAAGGAAGGAATCTATTATCAGGCAAATTCCTATGAACATATTGAAGATTCCCATACGACTGAGGATGATAAAGCGCGTATTGTTCAGGTGGATAAACGAAACAGAAAATATGGCACATATTTTAAAAATGATTTCGTTTTGCCGACATTTTACGGTGACCCGGAGGCTGACACAATTTTCGTTTCATGGGGCAGTATGAAAGGACCTGTTTTGGATGCGATGAGACTGCTTGCCGATGAGACCAAAAAAGGATATGGCTTTGTCCATTTCACGCATATGTATCCTTTGGATGAAAAATCCTTACATGAATTTTTTGCCGGTAAAAAAGCACAGAGGCATATTCTTGTAGAAAACAACTCTCATGCACAGTTCGGACAGTTATTGAGACAACAGACGGGAATTACCTTTGAGGAAAAATTGCTTAAATATGACGGCAGACCGTTCTGGCCGGAAGAAATCAGAGATTATGTGCTCGGGATCAAAAGAGAAGCTGTTAGCGTAACCGGAACTGAAGAATCCGTGCTCGCAAAACTTGAGGAGCAAATGTAATTATGAGTTATCGGAAATACTATGTCTAATGTACAGTTTGATGCATATACCCCAACCTGGTGTCCCGGATGCGGAGACTGGGGAATTCGTGTCGGAATAAAAACCGCGCTGCAGCAGCTCGGATTTGATGCATCGAAGGTATTTCTTTCTTTTGATATCGGGTGTTCCGGAAACATGAATGATTTTTTGAATGGATATGCCATGCACGGACTACACGGACGGGCGATCGCATCGGCAATCGGTATGAAAGTCGCCAGACCCGATATGCCGGTCATAGCAATAGGCGGCGACGGAGGATTGTACGGAGAAGGCGGAAACCATTTGCTGCACGCCTGTCGCGGAAATCATGACATCACCGTCATCGTACATGACAATATGGTATACGGTTTGACGACGGGACAGGTCGCACCTACAGCCGAGAAAGGTTTCAAGTCAAAATCGACTCCGCACGGAATCATCGAACAATGCGTCAATCCTCTTGCACTTGCTATCACTCAGGGAGCCACGTTCGTCTCACAAGGGTTTGCCGGTGATGCACGTCTGGTGATTGATCTGATCAAGCAAGCGGTTTCACACAAAGGATTTTCACTGGTCAATATCCTTCAGCCGTGTGTGACATTTAACAAAGTAAATACCTATCAGTATTATTTGCAGAAGACATACAAGCTTGACGAAACATACGATCCGACAAATGCTGTCGAAGCAGTGAATAAAAGTATGGAAGTTCTAGAGGAGAAGTTTCCGCTGGGTGTTCTCTACAAATCTGAACGTCCCGCATACCATGAGCAGATACCTCAACTGGCTGAGCCTCTGACGCTTCGGAAGCGGTTTACGGATTTTGAAAAATTCGGGAACGAATTCGTGTAATCTCCCTTCTAAATCTTCATTTTTCTGGTATCATTTTCTAGGAAAGTGAATAAGTTACGAAAGATATGGCACTCATAGGGAACTAACATCTATGAGTAAATGGGGAGGAGATCAGCTTCGAGTAATTAGGAGTTATGACTGGCAGTACAATAGAGATCTTATGAAAAAAGATACGATCTCTATCAGACTACAATCAGTCAGATGTAGCACAAATCAGAAACGATGTTCTGACATTTGCAGAGAAGTACGGGATACAAGCTGCAGTTGATGCATATGGGATATCACGAAGGACATTGTTTCGATGGAGGAAGAGACGGCGAGATTCAGAAGGGCAGTTGGATAGCCTGATACCAGAGACAACCAAGCCAAAGACACCCCGACGTATGGAGACTCACCCGAAGGTCATATCCTTTATCAAAGAGATTCGAGAACAATACTTTTGTTTGGGAAAGGAGAAGATCAAGCCCTTACTTGATGAGTATTGCCTACAGGAAGGAATTTCAACTATATCTGAGTCAACCATTGGAAAAGTGATCAAAAGACACAACCTGCAGCGCAAGACCTACCGGATCTATCACAATCCAGCAAGTGGCTTTGCAAAACGGAAAGTAAAGTACCGACAGAAGGTCAAGCGGTCTCCCAAGGTGGAAGATACCGGATACATTGAGATTGATACCATCACGAAGTTTGTACACGGAATCAAGCTGTATGTCTTCAATGCAGTGGACATCAAACTCAAATTCCAGTTCTCCTACGGATACTCAAAACTCAACAGCCGAAACGGTGCTGATTTTATGAGAAGACTGGAACTAGTATACCCAATACAAGATGGTATAAAACCATACAAACAGATAACGGCCTCGAGTATCTGGGAAACTTCCATGACTATCTGGAAGAAAACAATATCCCACACCTCTTTATCTACCCCAGATGTCCCAAGATCAATGCCTTTATTGAGCGAGCAAACAGAACACTCCAGGAAGAATTTATGAACCCCTACATCTATACCAAGTGGACCGGTATCGGATCATTCAATCGTCACCTTATTGAATACCTCGTCTGGTACAATACAAAGCGAGTTCACAAAAGCCTGAACAATATTTCACCTATGGATTACCTATTATCTATTTTACTAAAAGAGTGCCATATGTATGGAACTCATACAGAAAGTTGACATTTAGCAATCGATAATCTATACTGCTAATATTCCGAAAAAATTACAAACTTTTATACGCAAAAAAACATACGAATATGTTAGAAATACAAAAGAAAAAAACAGAAAATTATCCTATCATAGCAATCCGTGACGGTATCGTGTTTCCTTCGGCAGAAAATGTCCTTGTCTTCGGCCGCGACAAGAGCGTAGAGGCCATGAAAAAGGCGATGGATGACAGTAAAAAAGTCGTTCTTGTCATGCAGAGAAAGATGGAAATTGATGATCCTTCTACTGAAGATTTGTACGACATCGGAGTCATTGCTCAGATTGACAAAGTGGCAACGGGAGACAAAGGTCAGATCAATGCCTTGGTCAAAGGTCTGCAAAAAGTAAAAGTCGAGAAATTTACGCAATCCGTGCCTTATTTTATGGGAGATATCAGTGTCATTGAAGATGAAGCAACGGAAAGCGAGGAGGTACTTGCGGTAGTAAAATACATTTCAAGTCAGATTAAAAAAGCCATCAATCTCGGGAAGACGATTGATTTCGTATTTCTGATGAATATTCTCAATATTCAGTCTTCGCTGAATTTTTCCAATCAGGTCGCAATGGTACTTGATATCAAAACTTCAGAAAGGCAGAAACTTCTTGAGGAAACGGTACTGAAAAAAAGACTTGAAATGGAAGTTGAGTTTATCAATAAAGAAATCAAAGTCCTTGAACTTGAACACAATATCTCCAACAAGACGCAGAAGAAGTTTGAGAAAAATATGCGCGACACCTTCCTTCGGGAAAAAATGAAGACAATAGAGGAAGAACTGGGTGACAAGAGCGACAATCAGGAAGTTGATGAATACAAACGTAAAATCAAAGAAGCGGAAATGCCGAGAGAAGTCCGTGAGAAGGCAATGAAAGAATTAAAGAAACTTTCGCAGATGTCTCAATTTAATCCGGAAGCATCCTATATCAGATCTTATCTTGATTGGCTGGTGGAAATCCCATGGAAACGGGCTTCAGAACAGAATATTGACCTTAAGATTGCGGAAAAAATTCTTGATGAAGATCATTTCGGTTTGAAAAAGGTAAAAGAGAGAATTCTGGAGTTTTTGGCCGTAATGAAGCTTGAGAAAATGGAGGAGGATGAGAAAAAAGCGAAATCAAAAGGAAAGGAAGAAGATAAACTTACCGTACACAAGAAAGAAAGTCAGCCGTCAATTCTCTGTTTTGTCGGACCGCCGGGTGTCGGAAAAACATCTCTCGGTCGCTCTATTGCACGTGCACTGGGACGTGAGTTTGTCAAAATTTCACTGGGAGGGATTCGTGACGAAGCGGAAATCCGCGGTCACAGAAGGACGTATGTCGGCGCATTGCCCGGGCGTATGATTCAGGGAATCAAACAGGCAGGGACGAACAATCCGGTCTTTATGCTTGATGAAATCGATAAGATCGGTCGTGATTACCGGGGTGACCCTTCGGCAGCACTTCTTGAAGCATTGGATCCTGAACAGAATCACTCATTTTCAGATCATTATCTTGAAGTGCCGTTTGATCTTTCACATGTTTTCTTTATCACAACGGCCAATATTCTGGATACCATTCCGGAGGCTCTCCGTGACAGATTGGAGATCATTCATTTTGCAGGCTACACAGAAGATGAAAAATTCAGTATTGCCAAAAATTATTTGATTCCGAAACAGAGAGGTGCCCATCACATTCCTGAAAAGAAGGTTGCGGTCACTGACTCGGGGCTTGAGATGATTGTCAGAAGATACACACGGGAAGCAGGAGTACGTGAGTTGGAAAGACAAATTGCAACCGTTTTCAGGAAGATTGCCCGTAAGATCGTTGAGAATAAAACAAATAATAAAAAAGTATCAGTCGGTAAAAACGACATTCAGGAATATCTCGGACCGTACAAATATTCTTCTCAGATGATTGAAGAGAAAGATACGGTCGGGATTACAACAGGTCTTGCGTGGACGCAGGCAGGAGGGGATATTCTCTTTATCGAAGTTTCCACAATGCCCGGAAAAGGAAGCCTTACTCTCACCGGGAATCTCGGTGACGTGATGAAAGAATCCTGTCAAGCGGCGCTAACCTATATCCGTGCCAGGTGGGACACATTCAAAGTTGACAGGAAATTCTTTTCGGAAACGGATGTCCATGTACACGTACCTGAAGGAGCTGTCCCGAAAGACGGTCCGTCGGCAGGTGTCGCAATTGTGACCTCAATCGTCTCGGCTCTGACCGGAATTCCGGTCAAACGTGATGTTGCAATGACCGGGGAAATCACTCTTCGCGGTCGTGTCACTGAGATCGGCGGTTTGAAAGAAAAGGTTATTGCCGCACACCGTGCACAGATCAAGACGGTCATTGTTCCGGAAGAAAACAAGAAAGACCTTGTTGATATTCCGGCAAAGGTGAAGAAAGATATTCACTTCGTGTTTGCCAAGAAAATTGACGATGTTTTGCAGGAAGCACTTGTATTCCCGAACAAGAAGAAAGAGTTTCCTGAACATGCACATCTTTCGCTTCCGAAAGAAGAAAAAGTAAACTAATTGTCCGTTGCTTTCGTCTTGTGATAATAGACGAAAGCAATAACAATCAGTAATACGAAAATGATTATTGCTCCGATATACACGTAACTCACATCACTAGACTGATTTTTTTCCGCAGCGGGAGCCGGAGAAACGGAAGGAGTTATCACTTCATTTGCCAGTTCAGTTTCCGTAATATTATTCTTCTCAGCAAGATCCTTTCTTATATCAATAAAAGGTATGATTGCCGAATCCTCACTTTCTCCTATTTGTTGTCTAGAAATCCCCTCATCATACCGGACAAGGGCAATAGTATCCGAAATAAGGAACACATCACCGGCCTTGGCATAAAAGGATTCCTGTCCCTTATAGTCGAGCTGAATAAGGTCATAATTATTCATATTGGGAGATTGTGTGACTGTCGGGACAATGTATCCTTTAGCAAGAAGAGCAGCAAGCTGGTTGGAATCGACAACTGCTATCATGACATTAATTCCCGTTTCAGGGTTTTCTTCATAGAAAAAAATGTTACTGCTGTTTTTGACCAGCATTACCTGATCTGCTTCTGACTGGTACTGAATTATAGTTAAATATGTATCCATGTTATTGCCGCAAAAACTCAATGAATTCGGGGAGGTCATTCCGTTCATCACCGCTTGCCCAGATCGCGATGGAATTGACTTCTGAAGCCCCGTCCAAATCCTTCAGTAAATGATAATATCCTCTGCATTCTTCCCATGAAGCATTTTGCTGACACCAGGAAGACATGATCTGCACCATTGATTCAAAATTCTGACATCCCTCGGCATGTTCGCGGAAAAAAGACGTCCTCTCAGCAATGATGCCTGCCCGTTCCGCTTTGTTTGTACGGCTGATTTGTTTTTGCTACTGGAATGCGACACCGTCAAGATAACAATTATTACCGAACATAGCATCAGCTACACGGTCTTTATCGGAACGGTTGAAGAACTCATTCCACATAGGCGTGACAGGTCCGAGCATCAGCTTAAATCCGTGCTGTTCCGTCAGTCTTCCCATTCTGTTTATTACATTGACTGTAGCATTCGGAGAAAAGATATTCTGCAGTTCAGACTCAGGAGTTCTGCCGTCCCGCTCGGCATTGTATCCTACCCACGTGACTCCGGCTGCTCTCAGCTCCTCGCCGTGATTTGTCAGAATTTGTTCGAGACCACTGTACTCTGAAATCATGATCATTTTTACGACATTTCCCTGAATTCCGGTCAGCCCCTGAATGCCTCTCTGTGTCTGCTGCGCATTGTATGAACGGTTCATCATGGCATACAGGTAAGTCGGCGGATACTGATTGTATGAAGCGTTGTAACTGCTGTAATCTATTGCAACAGGCAAATGCAGCCCTCTCGATTCGGCAATGGTAGGCGACGGGGATAAAGCAGTTGTCGGCCGGGATGTCGGGACAGTGGTCGCTGAAGGTGCATTTGTAGATGTGGGAGCGGTTGTTGCAGTCGGCATGAGTGTGGCAGAGGGTGCAAGGGTAAGTGACGGTGCAGAAGTCGGTTCATCAGGTTCTTCCGTTGGAGTCTAAGTAGGTTCGGCCGGTACTGTAGGTGCACGGTCCGGTAAACAGCTTCCGTAAACTCCGTTCATTGTACAGGTCGCAGTACATCCCGGAGTGGGGTAACCGATTCGACAATACGTTCGGCATTGGGATCCGTACCGCCGTCACACTGTGCATGAATACCGTCACCGGTCGCACAGGCTGTACATACGTATCGTTCGCAACTCAAGGTGATCGGCTTGTCTGAAGTGTTTGTGACCGTTGTGCCCTGCTCTGTCCCCCCCTGTGAACATGAGATGTCCGGATCTCCGTCATGATCAAGATCCTGCATAGCGGGAATGACGACGCCTCCTTCATGTTGCTGCAGACCGCATGACGGTGCACTCCACGCATTCCAGCATCTGCCCATATTGTCATAAACCCAATCTACCTGCCGGACACCGCTTTCAAGTGATTCGGTATACTGGACGATTGAGGATGAAGGGGCAGGTTCATCAGTCGGAAGAGAAAAGTTCAAAGTGCCTTGTTGTTGCTGAGCGAATATGCGTATGCGGACTTGCTTATTAGTAAGAGGGAGAAGAACAGAAGGATTAATAAGACAATGATGATATATTTTTTTTGCACGAAGCGTTTCATGATAGGGTATCTTCATTATGGGTTATGTGAGCTTCAGAATCAAGTCCCGAATGGCATATACAACCGTGTAGGCAGGATATATGACAGGGTTTACGACTAAATCATAGCTCCCTTGGAACTGATAAAATTCAGTTCCGTATCCTTCTTTAAAACGGGTAAAACCAGCCCACGATTTGCTTCTGTCATAATCCGGAGCAAGGGAACCCCACATATCAAACTCGGTCGCTCCCATCCGTTTTCCGAAACGGATCGCCTCCCACATCAGAAGGTTTGATGCCATCAGGTTGCGGTGTCTATCAGATGATCCCCCGTAAGGATAATAGAGTTTGTGATCAAAGAAAAACAGTTCATATGCAGCAAGCGGCTCACCCTGATATTCGGCAATCAGGATGTGAGCGATTCCGTTTTTCATGGCCTGCCAGACCTTCTGGTGATATGAACGGTTATGTCCGTAATATGTTTGCCTTTCAACGGTATCAAAATACAGTTTGGAAAATTTCGCAAATCCTTCATCGGTTGAGTCTTCCCTTACCGTAACTCCGTTTTTCTCTGCGTACCTGACATTATATCTGGTTTTGGATTTCAGCTGCTTCATCAGCTCATCCTCAGATTTCGTCAGGTCAAGTTTTTGAGTCCAGGCCGGGAAAAGAGGATGCGGAGCTTTTGTAAGATCAGACGGGAGCTTGTTCGCATCATTTTTACATACATCAGGTTCAAATTTGATAAAAAAAATTGAGTTTTGCTTTGCGTATTCTTTCAAAAACTGGACCAGCTGTTCTCCCGGAAGCGGAGAACGGGGTATATATCCGACCTTCCACGGCAGCTTCGGAAGCGGATGACAGGACATTGTAAACACTTCTTCAAGTTTGTTTTCTTCAAACCCGCCGATACGGACAACTGATGTCCCTGTGCTTTTCCTCGCTTCGCCCCACTGCCAGGACTGAAGAGGATGATGTGCCGCTTCATTAAATTGCTGCGGATCGAAATCGTCCGGGATGATGTTATACTTCATGTTCGGAAGCTATGGTATTTTTAATAGCCTGGAGTGTCTCCTCTGCACATTTACTCCATGAAAACTCCGTGACCCTTGCGTTACCCGCTGTTATCAGGTTTTGATAGAGATTTTTGTCGTTGTAAATCTCATCAAGTTTTTCATGAAGATCATCCGCACTGTGCGGGTCAAAATATAAGCACGCCTCACTGCCGATTTCGGGGAGACTGGATGCATGTGAGCTTATGACCGGAATATTGTGGCTCATAGCCTCGAGAATCGGAATCCCGAAGCCTTCATAAAAAGAGGGAAGCACGAAACAGAAAGCATTATTGTATAAATCGATCAGTCCGTCATCGGAGGTATATCCGGTAAATATTACATCTTCTTCGAGATTGTGAGACTGCACTTCCCGGAAGATCGCATCAAACAGCCATCCTTTTTTGCCGGCTAAAACAAGCTTAAAATCGGGATGATCCTTCCTGAATGCTGCATACGCTTGAATCAACGTCTGAATATTTTTTCTCGGCTGCAAAGTACCGACATAGAGGATATATTTCTTTTTTTGCAGTTCATATTCTTTGAGGATATTAACATCGGTTTTCTTTTGTTTACGTTTGCGGAATCCGTTATAAATGACTCGGACATCTCGATCCTTCAGCTTATACCATTTCAGAATATCCTTTTTGGTCGTCTTGGAAACTGCGATTATCGTTTTTGCATGGTCTATCGAGTATTTCGTCCAGTTCGTCAGCTTGTACAAGTCCTTTTTCAGAAATTCGTTGGGGTACATGAAGTAGGAAAGATCATGCACTGTCAAGACCAAGGGAACGGATAAAAAGCGGGGTGAATAATGTGCCGGAGCAAAAAAAATATCGATCCTTGTTTTAAAACGGAGATGGTAAGGAAGAAATATCTGTGACCACAGCATTTGTCCTGGAACAATCTCATAGGAAAAATACGGTCCTTCATCAGGCATCATATCATTCGGTTCATTCCGAAGAAATATTTTAAATTGTGTCGTTTTGTCAGCATGTTTCGCGAAGTATTTCAAAAGCTCGAGAGTATATACGGAAACACCGACTTTATGCTCGACATTTGCTTCATTTCCGTCAACGCCGATAATCATACGTGAGAAGATAACTGTTTGATAAGTGTATTATAGTACTCTTTCCACGTAAATTTTTCAGCCCGGGTCATCCCTTTTTTGATAAGTGCGGCACGAAGTTTTTCGTCGTCAAATAACGTTTGTATTGCTCCAGTAATCTCCTGAACATTCTCAGGATCAAAAAGAAACGCTGCATCTTTTGCAATTTCGCCCATGGATGAAGAACTGCTTGAAGCTACCGGACACTGATATCTCATTGCTTCAATGATCGGATACCCGAAGCCTTCGTAAAGTGACGGATACACGAAAAAGAGTGCATTGTGATACAGAAGTGCCAGATCTTCATCAGGCACAAAGCCTAGGAATACAATGTGTTCGGTCTGCTGCACATCTGTTTCCCCCCATCCTTTCGGTCCGGCAATCACAAGTTGTGCCGTTGTCGATGATTGGCCGAATGCTCTGATGAGTCTTTCAATATTTTTTCTTGGTTCCAGTTTGCCGACTGCAAGGATGTATGGTTTGTGAATACCGTACTTCTCAATAATATCTTCAGCGTTTCCGAGCGTTTTTTCGCTTGTCTCAACTCCGGGATAGTTTACTGTAATTTTGTTTTTTTCAACGGCATATTCTGAGATAAGGTCTTGTGCCGTGGAATGAGAATCAGTAAAGATCAGGTCACATTCCCGGACGACATGACCCAGCCTCTTTTCCTGAGTGTTGAGAATGGATGGATGGACAGTCTCCGGAAATTTTTTGAAAACCAGATCATGGACGATTGTTGCTTTTTTTGTCGGCACGGGCGGTTCCGTCCAGTCTGAAGTGATGAACCAGTTCAGTTTTTGTAACCGCTTATTATGCTTGAGTATCATTCCGGAAAACCCGTGCCAGTCATTGAACAATGTTGAAAGAAACGTGGGAGGATAAGGGTAGGTATACAGATCAAACCCTTTTGATTTGATGCGTTCTACCAATGCCTGATCAAGTTTTTGCCTGAAGGATGAAAAGAAAAATGACCAGTGGTGCGTCTCTTCATACGACAGGATTGCGTGGACCAATCCATCCGTGAAACGGCTTACACCTGATCCTTTATACACAATTTGAGATATATCAATTCCGATTTTCATAGATTGTTATGATTTGTCTATGACATCTTTATAAACTTTTTCCAGCTTTTTAGCAATTGCTTTCCAGCTGAAATTCTGTTTTGCATGTTTGAATGCCTTTGATTGGATATCATGGTACAGCGTCCGGTTATTGATTACCTCGACCGTTTTTATAACAAATTCGTGCGGGTCCCGTGCGATCATGACATGCTCTCCGTCCGTAACTCCCAGACCTTCGACACCGACGGGAGTTGATATGACGGGAAGACCCGCTGCCATACTTGCCAGTATTTTGAGACGTGTTCCTCCCGGTCCGAAAATCGGGGCGATAAACACTGTCGCCGAATGATACAGGTCTTTAACCGTTTTTTCATCACCGGGGTCAAGATTGACTATTTTTATTTTTTTATGAGATGTGACGATTTTTTCGCCCACGTTTTGACCCGCAATAATAAGTTCGAGATTGGGAAGTTTCTTGTGGAGTTCGGGAAAAACCTGATATATCAGATATTGTGCGGCTTCTACATTCTGCAGCCAAAAAAAATTGCCCATGAATAGAAGCTGAGGATGCTTACTTGCATTCTCCGGCAGTTTGTCAACGAACATTTCGTCACCTGCTCCGTTGGGGATGATGACGGGCTTAATAGAAGGAAGTATTTGCTGGATTTCATTTTTATCAAACTCAGACACCGTAGCTACCAGATCGGCTTTTTCCCAGTAATGCTTTTCCCAGCACTTTAGTTTGAGGATGTCAAGATTGAGAGGGAAACGCAGGAGCTTGGGGAGTGATGCAATGTAATGTTGATAGACTTTGTATTCGATCGTCTGTTCTACCAGAATAATCGGGACATCGGTTTTCGGGATGTGAGGCATGATGTAAAAGGTCTCAGCATGAATCACGTCAAAGGTATTGTTTTCCAACAGTTCCTGAATTTTTTGTACCGCTTCCTGAGAATAGTTTCGGACAATAAGAAACGGCAGATTGGAAAAAACCGCTTTCAGGATATTGCTCGGCTGCCAGGGTTTTTTTGGCCTTTTGCACAAATGAATTTCAGTACAGTAGGACTTGAGATGTTTTGCATACTTCTTTTCATTCTCATCTTTGTACAGGGAGACAAGTGTTATGGAATGATTTTGAGCGAGATACTTAAGAAGATATAGGGTTCTGATTTGTCCGCCGGACGCCGGAGGATACGGAAGATACGGTGTCAGCATCAATATTTTCATGGTGGGAGTATCGAAATTATTAAAGCGCAATCATAGTAAACATCTCGTTTTCTACGACCACACTGTATCCTTCGTCTTTAAGTTTTTGTGCTTCCCCTTCATTTGTCGTAACAAGATATTTATATCCGGCGCCTTTTAATTCTGACGGTGATTTATAGATTGCCGGAGCGCCTTTGCGATCCGCGAGGTAGAGAAGAGTAGTGTCACCGCTGCGGTCAGTGACGATTTTATCGTCTTGTTCAGTGAAAATTTTGATAAGTTCGGCTATACGGGGAAGATCATTGGGGTACACATAATAATCTTTTACTTTGTAATAGGAAAACAATACGGAAAAGGCAAAAACGGTAAAAAGTGTCGGATACAATATAAACTTGTGGACAAATTTATCCGGCATCTCAAGAAGTTGTGCAAGGCCAACGCCTGATACCAGTGCGACTGCTGGGAGCAGGATGGTCTGATAATATTCATGCTGTACATTTCCTCCCTGAAACGTAAAAAGATACAGCATTCCGGAAAAGAAAACAGAGTGGATAAATAATCTTTTGTATTTTCCCACGATTCCGACAATAAAAAAGACCACACCGTAAATACCGAGAACTGCAAGTCCGATTCTCTCCATGAACATCCAGCGGAAAAACGCCGGCCGGAAAAATATTTCTTTCGGACCTTCAAAGGTATTGACCGTCGTGAGAAGCCAAGCACTAGCAGGAATACCTTCAGGGTACTGAGTGATGTACACGCGCCAGGCTACAAAAGGGATGAGCGCAATAATAAAATAGAAATACGGTTTCCAACTTTTAAATACGTCAAATTTATAAGCATCAATAAACAGATATGCAGCAGCAAGTCCGTAAAAAATCGTCGTTGGTTTGGTAAGTATAGACATGGCAAAAAATACACCTCCGAGGGTAAAAAGGAAGATTGCATGACCTTTTTTCTTTACGGCATGATACAGGAAAAAGAGTGCCAGCATCATAAATGAAACAGCAGTCGTTTCGGGAAGAATAACACGAGAAAAGAATACAAAATACGGGAATACGGAAAAAATTACAGCTGTAGCTATCGCTGCAGTCCTATTTTTTTCCTTCAACGCAAAATAATACAGAACTGCAATGGTTATAAGAGAAAAGAATATTGATGTCAGTCTCCCGTATATCTCAAGGCTTGTAATCGGCAGATACCGGTACATTGCCGCAAATAATGCATTATAGATTGGAAATTCGACCATACGGAGACCTTCAGGGTTTTCATGCCCTGTCTGTATACTTGAGATATCATCGTAGGTCGGTTTCAGCATATTGATCCCGTCCCTGGCAAAATTGCGGGCGACTGCAGCGGTGTCAACCTGACGCCATGAATGCAGATCGGCAAGGGGAGTATCAATCTTATAAAGACGCAGAGCAAGAGCTACAACAAGAATGATTGAGAGAATGATAAAATCCTTTTTTTTCATAGCAAATTCATTAAATCTTCAGTTTTTCGGGTTGAACTGACCGTTTCAGGAATAACGGAACGGATGCATAAAATATCCCCGCAACGAGCCAGAAAGTATAGGCCAATTTTGATGCTTCAAAAATATCGATATAGGATGCATTCACAAAAACTCCGATAAAAGCAGCCACAAAAGCATGAAAAAGATAAGAGTTTTTGCTGGTCATGTGCCGGGCAGCCTGAAAAACATACCAACCGATAGTTCCGAATATTGCAAGGAGCACTGATGTACCGATAAGACCCATCTCCCCAAGCCAACGCAGATAGTCTCCGTCAGTTGCTTCTCCGAGGGATGACGGACCGCTTCCGAGCCAGATGTTCCTCATGAATGCCGCAAATGCACGCGGCCATGAGACCTGCAGACGTGTGGAGATTGAGATATCAGGCAGATACTTTGTAATCGGTATTTGTCTGGAAAAAATACTGTCCACGGCTGCGTTGATTTCCTCAGGAGAGTATTGTTTTCCCTGCTGATTAGCCTCTTCTATCAGTGCATCACGGATTTGTTTCTTAGCTGCCAGCTCTTCTTCAGGCTTGAGAGTTGTAGACCCTTTACCTGTCGTGATTGCGGGGATGGTATTCGGTTTTGCACCGAAATCACCCGGCGGCAAATCATCAGGTTGCAGCTGTCTTGCGACAAAAGTTTCGCCGGTTTCACTGTCTACAAATACTTTTGATTGCTGGAAAGTCCGCGTAAGACGGTTGGAAAGATTGTCCGACAAAGGCGTGAATACCGCCGTAGCTATAAGCACAAAAACGAGTATTTTAAATCGTCGGACATATATAAGGTACATTGTAATTGCTCCGAGATAGGCTATATACGATGCTCTGGAGGCAGTGAGTACAAGTATTCCCAGAGCAAGCAAAAAGAGTCCTAAGTACATTTTTTTACCGCTGTGAAGATAGAAACCGATAACGATCGGCATAAGTAAAATGAGGTAGGCTGCAAGATCATAATGTCCGGCAAACGTTGATGAAACTCTTGACCATGAGTCCAGGACAAGGAGGTATCCTTTTGCATATTCAGGGTTCATGGTCTGCACAGCCGGCCAACCCAGGAATTTTTGACCGTATCCGTACACGGATACGATCGCAAGCGTAATAAATATGAGCTTCATATACAGGAAAAAGTCCTTCTTTGACCGGATTGTCGTATATGCTACAAAGAAGATAAGCATGTACTCAATCCGTCTTATGCTGTGAAGAAAACCTAAATGATCAATTATCACCGTTTTTTGTACGTAATAACCCCAGATAAACGATGCAAAAAGTGCTACCCAGAAAACAACAAACAGCCAGAACATTTTCCAAGGGACCGTTACTTTCTTCCGGAAAAACTGGATAAGAAATGCCAGTCCCATCAATGCCACATAAATATCTTCGAGACGAATGGCGACAAAGGTATAGTTGATCATCCGAAGGGGAAGTTTCGGATATAGCGGTATTATAAAAATAAATCCAATGACAAGAATTTTAAGCAGATGCTTGTCAAGCCATTGAAGCGATTTCTTGAGCTTTTCCATAAGTTTCTATAAGATAGTTCTTTCCGGTGAGTTTACCGAGAATCATAGCTATCCGTGCTTTCAATTGTAACATACCTTTGAGAACTGTAACAGAAGCGGGACCGTAGTGCTTTTTATAGAAGTATAAAAAGCCTCTATACACCTGTAATATCGGGTACGTTTTGCCGCCGCTTGAGGCAGAGCCGAGATGAATAAACCGGGCTTGAGGCACGAAAAACGTCTGATAGCCCAGCTTATTAGATCGATACAACAAGTCTATTTCCTCCATATACATGAATATTCCTTCGTCAAATCCTCCGACTTGTTCAAAATACTCTTTTTTCGTCAACAGACAGGCTCCCGATACCCAATCAACCCGTTTGACCTCATCAGGCGAATACCGAGTCAAACCCCAGTAATCTCCCCGTAAAAACAGTGCACCGAAAACAACCGGAAGGGTATAAAACGGACCGCAAGAAGCCTGATCTGATATATCCTTATTGAGCAGCTTTCCGCCGGCAAATTGGGCAGTTTTGTCATGATCTTTGAGGTAATTCAGGAGGTTATCAATTCCTTTTTCCTGAACGATGACATCTGAGTTGAGAAACAGAAAATATGTGCCTTTAGCTTGCTTTGACGCTATGTTATTTCCTTTTGAAAAACCGGTATTTTCTTTACTTTCTATGACATGGAGGTTAGGATGGTTTTTTTCAAGTTTCCGGAGCATTTGTAACGAATTATCGGTTGAAGCGTTGTCGAGCACAATTATTTCGAAGCTGTTTGTATCAAGTTCCGTCGATTCATAAATTGATTCGATTGTCTGCCGTGTCAGAGCTTCAGTATTGTATGAAAGGATGATGATAGAAAGCTCTATCTCCCTTTCAGTCGGCTTGTTTACAGTCATAGAATATATTATAATCTACAAGTTCGAGATGGTCGATGGGAAGCATGGCTGGGTAGCTCAGTGGTTAGAGCGATCGTTTCACCGCGCCTGCCTGAGAAAGGCTAAGTAGCTCAGTGGTTAGAGCGAACGTTTCATAAGCGTTAGGTCGGGAGTTCGATTCTCCCCTTAGCCACAGTTCGGCGGGCAGGTAAGCGATAGGTCGAGAGTTCGACTCTCTCCCCAGCCACCAAAAGAGACTGTTGGTTTATAGACGTTAGTCGTTGGTACACTTGATAAATCCGCTCCAGACATTATGACTTCTTTATTCTCATTCTCAGGTACAGTATTTCGCCACCTCGGCCGGGGTAAAGATCTCGGATATCCGACGGCAAATATTCATGTCGATCCGTCAACTCCAGAAGGTATTTATGTCGGTTATGCTCAAATCACTGACAGATCATATCCTGCACTTGTTTTTGTAGGGAGACCGTTGACATTCGGAGAAAATGACAAAAAAGCTGAGGTATATATTCTTGATTTTGACCAGGATATTTATGAAATGAACGTTGATGTCACCGTTATGAAAAAACTCCGGGAAAACCTGAAATTTGATTCGCAGGAGGCTCTTATTTCTCAGATGCAGCAGGATGAACGGGATGCCAGGGAATACTTCAATGAACACAAAGACCTTCCCTAATGGCTCTTGTCGTGGTTTTCAGTTATAATCTGTACATATGAATACTACTTTTTCACTTGACAATGCAATACTTATTGAAGATTCCATTTATAAAACCGGAATTGAAGGTCTTCTGTATATTGACAGAAAGCTCCTGGGTGATGACCGTGGTTTTTTCTCCGAGGTAGCACACGTTCCGTCTATCCAGAAAGTTACCGGGACGGACTTTTCAATAAAGCAAATAAACCATGCCAGATCCGAAAAGAATGTAGTGCGGGGTATTCATGCAGAGGACTGGAACAAATGCATTTTTCTTGCCTCAGGCAAAGCATTCTGTGCCGTTGTGGATCTTCGGACGGAATCACCGACATTTAAGAAGGTGGAAACATTTATTCTGGGTTTTGATGAAGAGAGCCTTCACGGAGGTCTTTTTGTTCCGAAGGGTTTGGGGAATTCGGTTGTAGTGTTGGAAGGGCCGCTTGATTACATTTACTTCGTTGACAAACTGTATAGTGAAAGAGATCCTTTGGGAGATGTTGCCGTGTCTCTCTTTGATCCGGAGCTTGCGATTGAATGGCCGATCCCGAGAGAAGATATGATTATTTCGGAGAGGGATAAAAATGCTGTGACAGTAAAAGAGAAATTCGGTGCAGTGTAACATTTCGTTTGCTCATAACGAGAAATGTATTAGGGAAGATTGTCAGAGAAATAATGTCATGCTGGACTTGTTTTGGCACTCCTTCAAATCCGTTCGATATCATTTTTTAAGCTCTGTGGGCGTGCTCGTTATGGAGCCTCCTGCGTACCTCCCAAGTCGCGAAAAAATGATATCTTCACTCTTTTATTAATTTCATTACTTCCAATCCGGTTTGTAGTATTTCTTTCCTTTTAGGTTTGCCGGCAGATATTCCTGATCCACTTTCTTTCCTTCACGTTCTTCCATCCACGGATATCTCACATGACCCTTTCCGTATCCCTCCTGCTTCATAACTTTGTTTGAAGGATTCCGGAGATGCATCGGGACAGGATCGAGTTTGATTGTTTCAATATCATGCATGGCCTCCATCAGTCCGGCATAAGAAGCAATGGATTTTTTTGCTGTTGCTAGATATGTCGCACACTGAGCAAGTATGATTTGAGCTTCGGGCAACCCGACCATATGTACGGCCTGCATTGTGGAAGTTGCGACTACAAGAGCTGTCGGCTGGGCGTTTGAGATGTCTTCTGCGGCAAAGATGACCATGCGGCGGGCGATGAACATCGGATCTTCTCCGGCCTTTAGCATACGCGCGAGGTAATGAAGCGCGGCGTCAGGTTTGCTGCCGCGCATGCTTTTGATAAAAGCCGAAATCGTATCATAGTGAAAATCACCCTTTTTGTCGTAATACAGTGACTTCTGCTGGAGAGCTTCTTCTGCGACTTCAAGATTGACACGCTGCGCGATTGAGGCGGCCAGTTCCAGCGCGTTCATTGCAGATCTGGCATCTCCGTTTGCGAAAGTTATGATATGCTCCAGTGCTTTCTTTTCAAATTTGTTTTGCGGAAATTCTTTGACAGCCCGTTTCAGAATCTTTCGCATATCATCATCAGTGAGTTGTTTGAGAACGTAGACATGTGCGCGGGATATCAGCGGTGCATTTACCTCGAATCCGGGATTTTCCGTTGTGGCGCCGATAAGAGTGATCGTACCGTCTTCAACTGCAGGGAGAAATGCATCCTGTTGGCCTTTGTTGAAACGGTGAATCTCATCGACAAACAGAATCGTGTCCTGTTTGAAAAATTCTTTCCGTTGTCTGGCATCGGCTATGACTTCCCGTACTTCTTTGACACCGCTTGTAACAGCCGAGAAGGGGATAAATACGGCATCAACTGATTGGGCCAGAAGTCGGGCAATGGTTGTCTTCCCGCAGCCGGGAGGACCCCATAAGATCATTGAAGATATTTTTTTATTTTCAATCATACGACGAAGAGGTTTACCCTCTCCGAGAAGGTGTTCCTGGCCGATATATTCCTTCAACTGGTGCGGTCTTAGACGATCTGCTAAAGGTTTATCCATATGTTCATTGTAGCATGTATGTCATGTTTTTGTACAGCTGTACTATTTTTATTGTCATTGTGATTTATTTTTTTTATCCATATAATAAAGTATGAGAGTCCCGATGCCGCGCCATTTGAAAAGTAAAATTTTATTTGTTCTGGTGACCGGTTTCCTGGCATTTCTGATTGCATACTTTATCGATCAGTATTATATTTTTGGTAAAGGATGGTGGTTTTTGCTCGAGTTAGTAAGTTGACAAATCAAGTATGATTTTCCGACTGGATAGATTCTTTTTCGATGAGAAGGATGTCGCCACATTTATTTTCGGCGTATTATTGGTCGTGAGTTATATTTTTTCCATACCTCTTGCACCGTTCAAATTCGGGTCGCTTGTTGCGTTATTTGTATATCTTCTCATTACCCGCTCACTAAAAAGCAGTGTGACATATGAAGGATACTTCATGATTGCCATTCTGGGATTATTTTTTTCACTGTTCCTTTCTCCCTACGGTCTGGGTATATTTCTTCTCATTTCGACCTTTATTTATATCAAGTCAAAACGGGTGTAGCTTCCATAATTGTTACAGCATTTAGCGCCGTCCTGATCATTGTGCTTACTGTTTTGTCTCGAATTGTTTCATTGTCATATGTTTTTACGGCCAGCTTCGTACCCTTAAGTCGATCTTTCAAAGGTTCAGGTGATGCATCTACAGCCAGTATCGCTCCGGCTTTTACTCCTCTGAGACTCGCGATCACAAAAAGGGCAGAAGCCTCCATTTCCGAGCTGAGAATCGGAGTTTCATTTGTTCTAAAACGAGGGTCAGAAAAATACGAACCCCATTTTTTAATACTTTCTGAAGCCCCGTAAAACGAGTCATGGGTGCGGTTGATTCCGACAAAAGAAGGGATATTGTTATCTCTCGCCGCTTTTCTCAATGCTGAAACTACATCAAAATCAGCTACGGCAGGAAACTCCGGCAGAATGTATTCTTTTGTAGTCCCTTCATCACGCACACTTGCTGTCGGAATAATGAGTGATCCGGCTTTAATGTCTCCACGCCAAGAACCGCCGCAGGTCCCGGTCCGAATCAGTACCTGAGCCCCGGCATTGATTGCTTCCTCCACGGCAATTGCAGTCGACGGACACCCGATCCCGGTCGATAAAACCGATATCGGGACTGTATTGTATACCCCGTTCATCAGGACAAACTCCCGGTTTTCGGAAATTATTTTTGTGTTTTTAAGAAATGGCTTAAAAGCTGAAATCCGTTTCGGATCGCCGGGTAATAGGACATATTTATTTATCTGGCCTTTTGTTATAAGAATGTGTTGCTGTCGCATAAGTTTATGAACTAATAATAGAATTGATAATTTCTGCTGTACTTCTGTCCAAAACTGCCGTTTCATTAATAACATCTGCATTTGTTTTCAATTCCGGTGATGCATTCCCAACGGCACAGGTGATAACTCTTTTATCGAGACTTCTCATAGCATCAGCCATGCTGTCTCCGATCATAAAGCACGGTCCGCCAAATCCGGAGAGCTCCAACAGTCGGGAGACGGCATCCGCCTTTGACGGTCTGTTTGTTGTCCTGACCAAACAGCTGCCTATTTCAGGATACTGAGAGATTTCGACACCTTGCACATCGGAGCATACTTTTGTCACAGTCTGATAAACACTTTCTGTTAGATCCCTGTCAATAGTCATCCCGGCTTGTCGTGCGTAAATTCCGACACTGCATTGTCTTGATGTATTTACCAAGAAAAGGGGAGAGTCGTTTTTCAATTCCCGTTTTCTAACGGCTCTTGTGGCATCTCCTTGCCAAACAGTTCCAGATGAAGAAAGTATCTCTGCAAACCGTATCCTCAGTCCGGACATAAATGTTCTCGGATCAGGTTCCTGAATCATCCAAACATCATTTTCTGTTTGGATATAACTGCCGTTTTCCGCGATGCAAAGATCGGATGTGATACCCATTTCCCGTGAAAGCTGCAGTAAACTTTCTCCGCCTGTATCTGAATTTAAAACGAAAACATAGTCTTGTGATTGTGCCCTTAAAATCGCTTCAAGACTGTTATTGTCGGGAAAGGCAAAGTTTTTTGTCTCATCAAGCCAGACACCATCAACATCGGAAAAGATGATGCCTTTTGCCTGTTTCAGCTTTTCTCCCATTTCTGTGTATCCGTTATTAAGCCGTTCCATAGGTTAGCTTCTGTAAAAACTGGTCAAAGCCCTCCGGAAAGTAGGTAGACTTCAGTTTGTCACGCACTGCCTGGCCTTTCTCATCGGCAAAAAGAAGGGTAGAGAGACTATTGCAGGGAGGAATGCCGTTTCCGCCTTTATATGTATATACGGCGGAAACGGCATCAAACCCTTCAACTGATGAAGGACTTTTTGTTTTTGTCATCTTCTTGCGACGCTTCGGATCAAGTGAAAGCCATGATGCCACTGTCCAAGAATCATTATCTCTTCCTGTATTGGTAATTATTTCCTGCTGTATTGTTCTGGCTGTTTGTCCGCTGAGGACAACATCATCAACAATTATCCAATCAGTACACCGTTTTAGTTCCTCACTCAATTCAGGTACTTCTACAGATACTGACCAAATACCGTCTTCAAGAGTGCGTTTTGTTTTAACTGCCATACATAATCTATCCTGCAAAATCTCAGGATAGGAGAGTTGCATAATATCTTGTATGATCCGTGAACCATTCCCCGGAAAAATAAAAGCAGCTGTTTTAGGGATCTGATCGAGACGAGCTGCAAGCTCTCTTGTCAAGTCAGCTGCCTTAAAAACGGTAAGTTCACGATTATTTAATACTGCTAATTGCTGGTAACTACCATCCATAATTGGTAAACCGGGAATATCCTCAATAAGCATATTGCCGTTTGGAGGAATTGTTAAGGCTCTAGACTAGCAGAGTAGTGCTAAACTAGAGGTATGGTTTGTAACAATAGGCCGATATCAAAATACAAGAGAAAAAAGATACTATGGTGTTTTGCACACGATCTGAGTGCTACACAGACCTCTGGTATTTTGGGTCTCAACCGCAATACAGTCAACAAATATTACAATAATATTCGTCAACTCATATATCATCACCAAGTGCACCAGATGCAACGATATGTTGGTGGTGAGATAGAAATTGATGAATCATACTTTGGACCTCGAAGGATGAGAGGCAAGTCAAGTAAAAGAGGTCGTGGGACGTCATTTAAGCAGGTAGTATTTGGGATATATGAGCGTCAAGGACGTGTATTTACTCGTATCATTCCAAACTGTAAAAGAAGAACGCTACATGCTGTTATGAAGGGAAAGATTGACTTGAACAGTACTGTATATTCAGATTCGTGGAGCGGATACAACGGACTTGTTGATGTCGGGTATGACAAACATTTGAGAATCAATCACAAGAAAAATGAGTTCTCAAATACAAAAGGGGTCCATATCAATGGCATAGAGTCATTCTGGTCCTTTTGTAAAAGACGTCTCGTTAAGTTCAATGGTGTAAAGAAAAACTTTCCATTACACTTGAAAGAGTGTGAATGGAGATGGAGCAAATCCCCATCGATCCTTTACAATGAACTATTACAAATTGTTAATGTGCTAGTCTAGAGCCTTGTTAATATCTTGTCAGAGTAGAAAGCAGGAAAGTCAGGATTACTCTGAAATTCACTCAGTTCTGTATTACTGACACTGTTTGAGTATTGTTCTTGTAACATAGTTGTAAAAAATTGCCATAAAAAAACCCCGCGGGAAGCGGGGTTTCTAAAGTTCTTAAAGCACAAACGATCAACCCCGCCTCAGCGAGGTATGATGAATTGTGACTAAAGAATTTTCAATGAATTGCATATTAATATGTTAACATGATAAAATATACTTGTTGTATGAGTTCCATACATATGGCACTCTTTAGGTAAAATAGATAATAGGTAATCCATAGGTGAAATATTGTTCAGGCTTTTGTGAACTCGCTTTGTATTGTACCAGACGAGGTATTCAATAAGGTGACGATTGAATGATCCGATACCGGTCCACTTGGTATAGATGTAGGGGTTCATAAATTCTTCCTGGAGTGTTCTGTTTGCTCGCTCAATAAAGGCATTGATCTTGGGACATCTGGGGTAGATAAAGAGGTGTGGGATATTGTTTTCTTCCAGATAGTCATGGAAGTTTCCCAGATACTCGAGGCCGTTATCTGTTTGTATGGTTTTTATACCATCTTGTATTGGGTATACTAGTTCCAGTCTTCTCATAAAATCAGCACCGTTTCGGCTGTTGAGTTTTGAGTATCCGTAGGAGAACTGGAATTTGAGTTTGATGTCCACTGCATTGAAGACATACAGCTTGATTCCGTGTACAAACTTCGTGATGGTATCAATCTCAATGTATCCGGTATCTTCCACCTTGGGAGACCGCTTGACCTTCTGTCGGTACTTTACTTTCCGTTTTGCAAAGCCACTTGCTGGATTGTGATAGATCCGGTAGGTCTTGCGCTGCAGGTTGTGTCTTTTGATCACTTTTCCAATGGTTGACTCAGATATAGTTGAAATTCCTTCCTGTAGGCAATACTCATCAAGTAAGGGCTTGATCTTCTCCTTTCCCAAACAAAAGTATTGTTCTCGAATCTCTTTGATAAAGGATATGACCTTCGGGTGAGTCTCCATACGTCGGGGTGTCTTTGGCTTGGTTGTCTCTGGTATCAGGCTATCCAACTGCCCTTCTGAATCTCGCCGTCTCTTCCTCCATCGAAACAATGTCCTTCGTGATATCCCATATGCATCAACTGCAGCTTGTATCCCGTACTTCTCTGCAAATGTCAGAACATCGTTTCTGATTTGTGCTACATCTGACTGATTGTAGTCTGATAGAGATCGTATCTTTTTCATAAGATCTCTATTGTACTGCCAGTCATAACTCCTAATTACTCGAAGCTGATCTCCTCCCCATTTACTCATAGATGTTAGTTCCCTATGAGTGCCATATCTTTCGTAACTTATTCAGCATTTGATTTATACTATGACTATGAAATACAAACCGGAGGATCATTTACAAAAACAATTAGCTGAATCATTTCTGAAATTGCAGAACCGTCAGGATGTTCTGAATTATCTTAGGGACCTTATGACGCCGGCAGAAATCAGAGAGTTCAGCAAGCGTCTCGAGATTGCTCGGCTGCTGAAGAAAGGAAAGCTGCCATGTCTGGAGATATCGGAAAAATTGGGAGTATCTACAACCACTGTGACCCGGGTCGCACAATGGCTCAATAACGGCTGTGAGGGATATCAGACAGTATTGAAGAAGTAATTAAAGGATACGGTTTGTGGCTGTATTATATACCGTGATTGCCCCGTCCGGATCGAGTCCGATCAGGCTTTGGAGGATCTGACCGACAATATGTTCAGCTCCCTGTATCGGATACCGTTCGGCCATGTTCTCAAATGCCTCAACTGCGGCAATACGCGCATCTATGTCTCTTGTTGGAAATATCCGAATTTCTCCGTATTCTGTTTTCATATTGTTATATTTTAGTACTGTCAACGAGTATTGTGACGGGTCCGTCATTGTGGATTCTGACATCCATATAATTACCGAATTTCCCTGTTTTAACCGCCAGTCCCTGCTTTTTCAATAGTTCGATCATATATTTGTATAGTTTATATGCTTCATCAGGCTTCTTAGCTTTGATGAAAGATGGTCTTCGCCCACCTGAAATATCACCACAAAGGGTAAATTGTGAGACAAGCAGGACCTCACCTTTTGTATCAAGAATTGACCGGTTCATTTTATCCGCTTCATCAGACATTATACGGAGATTGAGAATTTTGTTCACGCTTTTCTCAACATCAGTTTGGGTATCATCTTCATAAATACCTACAAGGATCGCATATCCATGGGAGATCTCTGAAAAACACGCGGAGTTGGTGTAAACCGCAGCCTGTGTGACACGTTGGATAAGAGATATCATCGTTATTGGACTGTAACTGTCTGTCGCGCTTCTCCTTCATGATTACAATCGATACAGTACTCACCGAACATGTCCTTCAAAACGGTCTTTTCTCTCATTTCAACTGCCGGATTGTTGGGATCGGGGAGGTACTGATCGGTATCTTTATTCACCGGTACCTGTTTTTTCGATATGTCCGCTGTCGAGTTGGTGCCCTGGATCAGATACTCAAATCGGGTCGGGCAGTTGTATCCTTCGCCCTGTTTGCCTGCAATTACGCCGGTATCGCTGCAGACCTGCATGCCGACAACGGATGACGGTTTGACGGGGGGAAGATCAGGCTGATCCTCGAGAAGTCCGGTCATGACACGGTTCCATACGGGAGAAGCACCGGTCAGTCCTGAAGCAACTCCCTGTGCCATAGGCGTAAAATCATTGTTCCCGACCCAAACTGCCACAAGAAAGTTCGGCGTATAACCGATCGTCCAGTTGTCCCGCAGGTCGTTTGTCGTACCCGTTTTTACTGAAACTGTACGGTCTTTTATGACAAGTTCAGAACTCGGGCCGAAGGCTGACGTTCTGGCTCCGTTGTCCTGGAGAATATGGGAGATGATAAAGGCCGTTCCCTCTGAAATGGCATTTTTCCCTTTGATGACGAGACTGTTCGGTCTTTCAAGTGGTTTGTGTACATCCTGTTCAAAGTTCGGATCCTTAAATTCATACAGTACTTTTCCCGCTTTATCTTCAACTTTCAAAACATAATTCAGAGCCCGTGGCTTTCCACGATTTGCAAATGCCGAAAATGCCTGTGCCATTTCAGTCATCGCCACTTCACCTCCGCCGAGTGTGAGTGACAACCCGTAATTATCAGGATCCTTGAAAGACGTGATAAGAAATGCTGATGATGATGCAATAAAATCTTCCACCCCGTTGTAAGCCAGCATCTTTACTGCAGGAATATTGTAAGAATTTGCCAGAGCGTATCGCAGTTGTACCGGTCCGTGAAATGAATTGTCATAGTTTTTCGGACAGAATGCTTTCGGTTGTCCGGGATTGGAAAAACAGGTGGGAACATCAAGGAACATGGATGATGCGGTTACCAAACCCCGGTCGATACCGATTGCATAGTTTATCGGTTTTATCGATGATCCCGGCTGTCTGGTTCCGGCGGTCGTGACATTAAAAGCTCCTGACGATCCGTCAAAGTAATCAACTGATCCGACCATTGCAAGAATTTCACCGGTCGGCGGGCGTGTGACAAGAACTGCACCGTTTGTGACATTCAGTCTTTGCAAATCATCAATTTCTTCCCGTAAAGCAGCTTCAGCCGAAGCCTGCACGTCAAGATCAAGAGTGGTCGTCACTTTCAGTCCTCCTTCTTCCAGCTGTTTCAATCCGTACTCTTTTTCCAAAAGTTCTTTGACCTCGAACACAAAATGCGGTGCTTTAATATTGGTTTTCGGAGGAAGGACATTTACTTCCTTTTTCATCGCTTCATTCATTTGTTTTTCAGTGATATACCCTTCTTCAAACATATTTCTCAACACACTGTCACGGCGGGTTTTTGCACGATCGGGATTGGTATGAGGTGAGTACAGTGTCGGAGCCTGGGGAAGACCGGCCAGCATTGCCGCTTCATGGAGTTCAAGATCATGCGGTTTTTTATTAAAGTATGTTTTTGATGCCTGTGCAATACCGTAAGATGATCCTCCGTACGGGACCTGATTCAGATACATTTCCAAAATCTCGTCTTTCGAAAAAATCTGTTCGACCCAGACTGCAAGAATGATCTCTTTTGCTTTTCGCTGTATGGTTCTTTCGGGAGTCAGCAATGCACTTTTTACCAGTTGCTGCGTAATGGTGGATCCTCCCTGAAGATTGCTGGTCTTCACGGTATCTCTTACGGCACGAAGCATTCCCGATACAATTGATATACCGCCGTGCTTATAAAAATCTTTGTCTTCGATCGCTATCGTTGATTCCTTCATATAGTCGGGAAGATCCTTCAGTTTGACCGGTGTTCGGTTTTCATCACGAAACACCTCATACAGAAGTTTCCCGTTCCGGTCATAAATCTGGCTGGAAATAGGAATAGCCTTGAAATCCTTCAGTGTATACGGGGACGGAAGATCCGCAAAAATAAAGAAGTACAAAAAGACGGCAGCAGAAATAAATCCGATTAGTGTAATAAGTCCGACAGAGGTAATAATCCAAAGTTTTTTTGATTTTCTGAACTTCGGCAATTTGAATTTCATAGAATGTATCATTATACCTTATATTGGATAGGTCGTGTCCTGTTTTGAAGAGCTTGAGCGTGTCTGAAAAGCCGGATTTCAGATACGGGGAAAAAGAGGGACCGTTTTCCCGATTTTTCCCGATGTAGCCTGCCCGATTTTGTCTGCCGTATCAGGCATAAACGGCTTTAATGATAGTGAAATCCCATATAGTTTTCCGAGCCAGTTTTCGAGATGTCCTTTTCTGTCATCGGCACTCAGCTTCCAGGGTTCTTTTTCATTTATTTCTTTGTTGAGGTCTTTGATGATTTTCCAGATGTCTTCAAGCGCCTGATTGAATTGAAAGTGCTTTGCTTTATCAAGGATATATTTGTCGGCTTCAGTATCTGCCTGAAAGGTTAATTCGTCTTTTGATGCCAATGTAGTCACCCGGGAAACGAGGTTTCCGAGCTCATTTGCCAGATCGGCATCATACAGTTGTTTCATGCGGTCTATCGAGAAATCGCCGTCAGTCAAAGAAGGAATTTCTTTCAACAGATAATATCTGACTGCATCGGTACCGAATTTCTCTACAACTTCATACGGATCAATGACATTCCCCAGTGATTTGCTCATTTTTTGTCCCGATACGGAAATAAATCCGTGCACATATTCGCGTGTCGGAAGCATTATCTCTGCAGAGAGGAGCATGCCGACCCAGTAAATGGCGTGGAACTTGATGATATCTTTTCCGATGACATGGATCCTATTGGGATTTTCAGTCCAGTAGGACCGGAACAGTTGTCCGTTTTCCGCGAAATCAAGTGCCGTTATGTAGTTGGCCAGTGCATCATACCAGACATACATCCGTTGGTTTTCATCGCCCGGTACCGGGACACCCCATCCTTTCATACGCTCCACGGGACGTGAGATTGAGAAGTCTTCAAGACCTTTGTCTATGAAGTTCAACATTTCCTGTTTTCTGAATGCCGGATCGATCTTCAGCATGTCCGATTGGATGACGTCACGTATTTTTTCCGAGTACCTGGAAAGTGCAAAGAAATAGTTTTCTTCAGTCACCAGTTCGAGTTTGCGATTGTGGTTCGGGCATATATTATTTTCAAACTCGCCGTCTTTGTAAAAGGTCTCACAGCCGACACAGTACAACCCGCTGTATTTTTTCTTATAAATATCCTTCTCACACAATTTCCAAAGCTTTTGGGCACCTTTCATATGTTTATCTGAAGTTGTCCGGATAAATTGATCAAACGAAAGATTCAGCGGCTTTTTCAGATTCTGGAAACGCTCTGAGTTTTGATCAACAAGAGTTTGTACAGGTATCCCGGCTTTTTCGGCAGATTCAACATTTTTCTGTGCATTCTCATCAGTTCCCGTCAGAAAATATGTGTCATATCCGTCTTCCCGATATGCCCGTGCCATGGTATCGCTTTGCACAAGTTCGAGAGCATGTCCGATATGCGGAGCTCCGTTTACATAGGGAATGGATGTTGTGATAAGTACTTTTTTCATGTTATGTCTCAGATGAACTTTTGCCTTTGCGATCTTTCATGAGAATAAGTTTCGTCAAGGCAATTATAAACGATAAGAGCAATAATGTATTTATTATATCGAATCCGACAAAATAACTTAGAGCAAGCACGAGGGGTGTAAAAAGGGTCATCACCAGTTGTACCGGCCTGTATTGAAAGAAGGAGGTAATAAGGAATACAATAAGTGTTGTTATAACAATGAAAAATGATATAATGATGATATTCGACGGGGGAATTTTCCAAAGCAACAGACCGAGCAGTACCGACAGTCCGATGAGAATAAAGGGCTTTAGATCGGTAAATGTATGATTTAAGAGTCTTCGTGACTTCATATATGTGCGCTTGAAACTTCCGTTAACATTTATTATAATCACAAACTATGGCACAAGCACAACTACCAGAAAACAAACAGGAAATTATTGATATGTTCGCCCAAAAGTCAGGCGACACCGGGTCACCTGAGGTCCAGGTTGCTCTTTTGACATTCAAAATTCAGAGACTTACCGGACATCTTGAAGGAAATAAGAAAGATAATCACTCACGACGCGGACTTCTTAAAGTCATTGCAAAGAGACGCAGAATCCTCAATTATCTTCAGAAACTTGATGAAGCTCGATACAAAGAGCTGATAAAAAAACTAGGCCTTAAAAAATAATTATAAATTGAACGGGATAAGAAGAGAGAAAGTCATTATTACTTATTCCCCAAAGAGGATACTCAGACAGGTTTATTTTAGGATACTTACTCAGCAGATTGTCCTGAAACAAGCTTGCCCTGAGGTCTCTCTCACATACTTCTTTCTCTTATTTAACTTCTCCCGTGCTATATTTTATGTATGAAATATTTAGAAGAGTCCATCGAAATTGATGGCAATAAACTAACACTCCAGTTCGGAAAACTGGCACAAAACGCAACCACATCAGTGTTTGCACGTATGAATGATACTTGTATTCTTGTCACGGTCACGCTGGGCAAGGAAAACAATGACATTGATTACTTCCCTCTTTCCGTCGAGTATGTCGAAAAACTTTACGCAGGAGGAGTTATTAAAGGTTCACGCTGGGTAAAACGCGAAGGAAAACCGACCGATGAAGCAATCCTGAAAGGACGCATCATTGACCGCTCAATCCGACCGTTTTTTCCGAAAACCTACCGTCGCGAAGTGCAGGTTGTCGCAACTCTTATGTCTGTTGACAATACCGTTGCACCGGAAGTACTCGCAACGATCGCATCTGCAGTCGGGGTACATCTTTCACCCGCTCCGTGGAACGGACCTGTCGCCGCAACGCAAATCGGACTGATCAAAGATTCTGAAGGAAATTCATCTTTTATCATTAATCCGACTCAGGAAGAAGAACTGCACTCTGATCTTGATCTTTTTGTCACGTCAAACCGTGAAAAAGTCGTCATGATCGAAACTGCGGCAAAAGAACTTTCTAATGATGTTATCAAGGAAGGAATTCAGCTTGCAAAGAAAGAAAATATGAAGCTGATTGAATTCATGGATACACTTCGTGAAAAAGTCGGTATGCCGAAAGAACAGGCAGCAGAATCACTCATTGATCCGAAACTCAAAGAAACATTAAAACATGATTTCGATAAGGAAATTGATAAGCTTGTTGCTTACAAAGCTGACCGTGAATTCGATGACGGTTCAATGATGAAGGATCTTGTCGGGAAAGTCGTCGAAAAAACTGGCGAAGAATTCACCGACAAACAAATCGCGGAAGCTTTTGATTATCTTGCAAAGGATAAAATTCGTAGCAAAACAATCAATGAAAAAGTCCGTATTGACGGACGAGGAATTGATGATATCCGACCCTTGTCAGCAGAAGTCGGCATTCTTCCCCGCACTCACGGAACGGGATTGTTCAAAAGAGGCGCTACCCAGGTACTGTCAGTATTGACACTTGGCGCACCCGGACTTGAACAATTGATTGACGGACCTGAAGGACAGGAAGAAAAAAGATACATGCATCACTATAACTTCCCGCCATACTCAGTCGGTGAAACCGGACGAATCGGATTTACGAATCGTCGTGAAATCGGACACGGAGCACTTGCCGAAAAAGCACTGCTGCCTGTTCTCCCGACAGAAGAAGAGTTCCCGTATGTCATTCGAATCGTGTCAGAGGTTCTGACTTCAAACGGTTCAACCTCAATGGCATCAACCTGCGGTTCATCTATGTCACTTATGGATGCCGGTGTACCGATCAAAAGACCTGTTGCCGGAATTGCGATGGGACTTATGTCAGAATCGGATGATAAATATGTCATTCTGACGGACATTATGGGTATTGAAGACTTCTCAGGCGAGATGGACTTCAAAGTAACAGGAACAACAGAAGGCGTGACTGCGATCCAGCTTGATGTGAAGAACATGGGACTCACTGATGCCATGATTGATGAAATACTTGATCGTGCACAGTCAGCAAGACTTCGTATCCTGGAAGTCATGAACGGAGCAATTTCTGAACCACGAAAAGAGATTTCCCAGTATGCACCGAAGATTGAGACACTGCAACTTCCTGAGGATATGATCGGAACCGTGATCGGACCGGGAGGCAAAACCATCAAGAGTATCATCGCACTTACGGATACTGACATCAATATCGAAGATGACGGATCTGTGACAGTTGCAGGTATTGATCAGGTCAAAGTCGCAAAAGCACTTGAAATGATAAACAACTTGATAAGACAGGTAGAAGTCGGTGAAGAATTTGACGGTGAAGTCAAAAGACTGATGGCTTTCGGAGCATTCGTTGAAGTGCTTCCCGGCAAAGAAGGATTAGTCCATGTCTCAAAAATGAGCAACGGATTTGTTAAAAATCCTGAAGATGTCGTACAGGTCGGTGACAAAGTCAAAGTAAAAGTCCATGAGATTGATTCTCAGGGAAGAATCAACCTTGTGATGACTCAGCTCCCCGACGGGACACCGGTCGAGATTGATATGAGTGCAGCTCCTGATCGACATGATCAGCGCCGCATGGACAGACGCGGTGGAGGAGGCGGAAGACGATATGATGATCGTCGCGGAGGAGACCGACGGGATCATCGCGGACCTCGACGTGATGACCGCAGAAGATATTGATCTTTTTCAGACAAGAAACCTTAAGAGCTCCCGGCCTAACCCGGGAGCTCTTTTTTGTTGCAAAAACTACGCACAAACGTTACTTAGTGGTATATACTTAATCTATGGGAAGAAGAAAAAAATCTAAGTTTCCACGGCTTAAAATCAACGGTAAAACTATTTTCAATATTTTCGGATTTGTTCTACTGCTTATCGGGATTATCTCGCTGGCATCATTTTCTCAGCTGTTTGCTCCATCGGAAGAGGGCAGAGTACTGAAGGAAATCAATGTTCAGCTTTTGGAGCTTTTTGGCGGACTGGCAATATTTGTTCCGTTCACAATCATTCTGTTGTCAGGACACTTTTTTAATTCGAAAAAACTGAAGTTCGTCAGGCTGAATCTCACCGCAGGCTCCTTTTTGCTGCTCGTCTCTCTGATGGGGCTTTTTCGATCGGGTGCGTGGGGAAAGTCCATTTATAACAATCTCTCTATTGATTTTACTCCGCTCGGATCACTCTCCATTCTTATCGTATTTTTTATTATCGGACTTATTTTATTTTTGGATACATCAGTTGACGTGATCATGATCAATGTAATGAAGATCTTTTCTCCGATCGGTGCCGTTTTCTCGAGCCTGTCGAAAGCAAAAGATATGAAGCTTCCGTCTCTCGGGAAAGAAGGAAAGGAAGGAGACAATTTTATCAGAGATCAGGTTGTGATAAACAAGCCTATTGCGCCTGCTGCGATTGCTCCGAAAGCTGCAGATCAGCATCACGGTGAGCACAATCAAAACAATTTATCAATAAAGCCTGTCATGCAGAGCGATTCTTCTACCTGGGTGTATCCGCCGACAACCCTTTTGAACGATGTGAAACAGTCGGAGGCTGACCGCGGAGATGTGAAATCAAATGCACATATTATCGAAAAAACTCTTGACAGTTTCGGAATCCGAACGCGTGTTGTTGAAATCAACTTCGGTCCGACGGTCACACAGTATGCTATTGAAATCACCATGGGGACAAAGCTGTCAAAGATTACGGCACTAGCCAACGACTTGGCTCTTGCGCTGGCCGCTCCGACCGGACAGGTACGTATCGAAGCCCCTATTCCCGGCCGGTCTCTGGTCGGTATTGAAATCCCGAATATTACTCCTCAAATTGTCACACTGAGACAGCTTATGAAGACTGAAGCTCTCTCAAAACGGGGAGGAGATCCTCTTCTTGTCCCGCTTGGATTTGATGTGGCAGGTGTCCCGCAAGCAGCCAGTATTTCCAAGATGCCGCACGTTTTGGTCGCAGGTACGACCGGATCGGGTAAATCAGTGATGCTTAATGCCTGGATTACGACTTTGATGATGCGTACCCGGCCGGACGAACTGCGCATGATCCTTGTTGATCCTAAGCAGGTAGAGATGGTGCAATACAACGGTTCTCCTCACTTGCTGACTGACGTCATCAATGACAATGCGAAGGTTGTTTCCGCTCTGCGTTGGTCGGTCGGGGAGATGGAGGCACGCTACAAAGAACTTGCTTCAAAAGGAGTCCGGAATCTCGAAGGGTACAATAAACTGGAAGGAATAACACCAAAACCCTACATTGTATTTGTCATTGATGAGCTTGCAGATCTGATGATGTACGCCGCAAATGATGTTGAGGACATGATTACCCGAATCGCACAGAAAGCCCGTGCGGTCGGTATCCACCTGGTTCTTGCTACCCAGAGACCGTCTGTGGATGTTATTACAGGACTTATGAAAGCAAATATTCCGAGCCGTATAGCCTTCAACGTATCCTCCATGGTTGATTCCCGTGTCATTATTGACATGCCGGGAGCGGAGAAATTGCTCGGCCGAGGAGATATGTTTTATCTGCCGCCTGATCAGGCAAAGCCGCGTCGTATACAAGGACCATATCTGACGGATCAGGAAGTCAGCGATGTTGTCAAATTTCTTAAATCACAGGTACCTGAGGTCCATTACACTGATGAGATCACCGAATCTTCTGACAATGCACCAGGGATTCCCGGAGGAGCAGTCATGCCGGGAGGAGGATCATCAGACCGTGATGAATACTTCAATGCCGCCGTACAGCTTGTAGGTCAAGCCGACAAGGCTTCCGCGTCTCTTCTTCAGAGGAAACTAAAAGTAGGATATGCACGGGCTGCCCGAATACTTGACGAACTTCATGAAGCAGGATATGTGGGCCCGGCGCAGGGTTCAAAACCGCGAGAGGTGATAAAAGAAGCATTCCAGCAGCAGTAACTGTTTACAGCGGACACAGTACCATCACAATATTATCTCGGTCACGTCCGTCTCCGTCTGCGTATCCCTGTATTCCGTCTTTTCCCAATGAGTGAATTACCCGTACCGTGGTGTGGTTTGCCACCTTTTCACAGCCTTTTACGTTTGAATGGCAATGATAATCAGGATCAAAGTAATACGGGCGGTTCCATTGATCCATAAGGTAAATATTGTCCAAGTACGGGCCGTTCCAATTGAGAAAACTGCCGTCGGTACATGTCAGGCCTGCGTTACAGTTATTTACAAAGGCTTCAGTATTATGTATACATGTTTGAGGGTCAGAATGACCGGGAAGCTGGTCAGTATCCACTTCGAGCTGAAGCATAGCTTTCTTGATTTCTGCCATATCAGCCAGAGCTTTTGCTTCCTGTGAGCGCTGTATTGTTTTTCCGTACGAAAGAGTACCGATAGTCGCCAGAACACCGATGATACTTATGACAATCATCAGCTCAAGAAGAGTAAAACCTTTTTTGCTGTTCATATATTCAGTTTACCGCAAATATTTCTCGATGTTTTGCTGATGTTCTTCGTAGGTACGTGCATAGTACGTACGGCCGTTTCCGTCATGCAGATAAAACATATACGGTGTATCGGCATCGGCATTTGCAGCAGCCTCTATGGAAGCCCGTCCGGGATTGCTGATCGGTGCAGGAGGAAGTCCCGTATATTTATAAGTATTGTACGGGGAATCATATTTGAGATCTTCAAATGTCGTTTGTTTCTTCCACCAACGTTTCTCACCGGCCTGATAGCCGAGTGCATACTGGACTGTTGCATCAACCTGAAGAGGGTAATCCTCCTCAAGACGCCGATACATGATATTTGCAATTTGCTGTTTATCATTTGCATTTGCTTCCTTCTCGATAATGGATGCAAAGGTGAGAAGTTCTTCATCAGTCATACCTTTATCACGGGCTGCAGTTTGGATTTCTTCATCAAACTGTCTGTCAAAATTGGCAGTCATGATATCTATGATCTGCTGCTCGGAGGGATTCTTCGGTACAAGATAGGTGTCCGGGAACAGATACCCCTCTTCGGCAAGTTCATTAAATTCGGTTTCCGAGATATCAAATGTTTTTGACATAATCTCTGCAATTTCTTCTTTGCGTAGTCCTTCGGGAACGGTTACCCAGATATCTACCGTACCGTGTGTGAGTTCATCAGCAATTTCTTCTGCGGTCATGGATTGAGAAAGTCTGAAATCTCCGGCTTGAATTTTACGTTCAATTCCTTTTTGCTTGACAAGAAGATAAAAGACAAGCCTATTTCGGATAAGATCTTCTTTAGACAAATTGTTAATTATGGAATCCAGGTCTTCTCCCGGATCAATGACAAACATTGTTGTTTCTTCAGCGCTTTTATTGACGGGAAGTTTTCCTTCCTGATAGAAGAAATAACCTGATACGGCGATGATACCGATTATGATGAGAAATATTGCTATTTTTTTCATATTAGACAATGTTATAAATTGGGAATGAATGCAATGTCTCAACTGCTTCACGTATATTGCTTTCTTTTGATGAATGTAAAGTCAGCAACACATCATTATCCCGAACTTCATCTTTGCTCCTTTTGTGAAGCTCTATACCGGCTTTCTGATCAGAAGGAGCTCCGAGTATTTTTGCTATTGCATTCAGATTAAAGTTGTTGATGTGATTAATTGTACCAGATTTCTTAGCCTTAATTTCCTGCTTAAAGCGCGCAGTTTTCAGTTTTTTCCAGGTCACATCAGGATCACCGTACTGTGCTTTAAGTATCTTTCTGAATACTTCAAGTGCTTTTCCGTTTTTGAGAAGTTCTTTTGCTTCATCAGTACCTCTCTTTTTCTGTCCGGTTGTTTTATAACACAGATCAAGAAGCTTTCCTGCCAGTCTGATGGCCCGATTTTCCAAAGGAAGCGGACGGGTCTCATCCTGCTGAAGGACTTTTAAAACGTCTATTGCTTCAAGTGTGGGACCGATACCGTGTCCTTCAGGCTCAGTTGTCGAGTTGACGTCAACGTCGATTTTGATGCCGAAGCGTTTGGCTATTCCCTCAAATTTCTTTTTCACAAGATCGGCATCTTTTTCATATTTGACTTTCATAGTCCTTCCGATCGGAATATCGATTACGAGGTGATTGGTGGAAACTGCCACTTTTTTGGCCATGATTGACACGATAATTTTATCGAATGATTCAAACGACAACGGTTCCTCAACCTTGATAATGATGTCATCTGCAGGAGCAATACCCAGATGACCGCCCCAAATGATACAGCCTCCGACATCCCTGACGATTTTTTCGACATGTTCGGGAGTAAAATTCACTTTTGCAAGCACTTCCATGACATCGGCCGTTCCTGCAGGACTTGTGATCGCACGGGATGAAGTTTTGGGCATTGTAAATCCGGCTGCCACCACAATCGGGACCACGATCATAGTTGTCCTTGCCCCTGCAATCCCGCCGATTGAATGCTTATCTGCCACGACTCCTTTAAAGCGAAGTTGTGTTCCGGTCTCGACCATTGCTTTGGTCATGTAATAAAGTTCTTCTTCAGTAAAACCCTCCTTAAATCCTGCCGCTGCAAAATAAGTAGTCAGTACATCTCCCAGCCTGTCAGAAGATATCTCATCCATCAATGCATAAATTTCTTTGTATGTGAGCTGTCGACCCCGCAGTTTTTTTCGTATTGCTTCTTTTGCCAACAATAGATTTGTTTGTTCTGCCATATATTTATTCTACTCCTTTGTAAATTTCAACCATGCGCCGCCTGTAGTGCTTCATCTTGACGACCATCTTTGTAATAAGATACATTTCGCGGACACCAAACAGCCAGCTTAAAAACAAATATACTACAGAGAAAAAGATAAAGCCCACGGAAAGCAACGCAAACACGTTTATAGTACGGCTTGTGTCAAAAATGAGCCCGTCAAGCAGTCTGAGAAGAAAGTAGGTCAGTAAAGATGTGTTAAATGTAGCAAGGACGATTTTCGTTGCTTCTTTGTAGAAAAAACTGACATTATAGCCGTCAATTTTTTTGTAAAGCAAAACCATTAAAATCACTGTTCGGACACTCATTGTAATCGAAAATGAAAGTGCCAGTGCCCAGACCGGAAGGCCGAGGACAAGGGTAAAGAAAATACTTAATCCCGCACTCAGTGCAATGGTGACTCCAGTGATATAAAACGGTGTCCTGGTATCAAAAATTGCATAAAAACAGCGGGTCAAAAAATAATAAATTGAATGAAGCGGCAATGAAAGAGCAAAATAGGAAAGAGTACTTGCCGTAAGGACGGTTGCTTCCCAATCGAATTTGTCACCGCCGAAAAACAATCTGACGGTAGGAGTCCTTGTGACTATCAGAAAAGCAGCCGCGGGAATGGTAAAAAAGAAAATATTCAAAATTGATTCCACGACAATATCACGGAATTCATTAAATTTCTTTTCCTGAAATACTTCGGTCAGGTATGGGAGTGATGCCTGCCCGAATGCCATTCCGACAACCGATACCGGCAAAAGCTGGAGCCTCTGAGCCAGATAAAAAATTGTGTATGCTCCCGGTCCGAGAAGCGTCGCAAGTGTCAAATCCACTGTTGCATCGATTTGACCGACGATTATGGTTAAAATCCGGGGGGTTGCCGTTCGGAAAAACCGTACAGATTCATCAAGATGAGACAGTACAAGCTGATATTTGAACTGTGCGATATAAAAAACCGGAAGCTGAATGACAAAGAAAAGCATTGCCCCTATCACGACTCCGAGGATCGGCGCCATCAGATGAAGCTTGTCCGCAAAGAAATAAATAAAAATAATAATTGCCAGGTTGTAAATAATAGGCGCAAGGGCGGGAATCAAAAAAGATTTTTTTGCCTGACTGATACCGGTCAGAAAGTTCCCCAATACCAAAAACGGAAGCTGTCCGAGCAGGAGCACTCGTGAATAAAAAATCAGCTGCTCAGTCATCTCCTGCGAAAAACCCGGAGCAATGATCGGCATAAGAAGAGGCATGGTAATAACCAATATGACGATAAAAGCCGAAAGCACCAGAGTCACAACATTTATCACGGAAGAAATAATCGTACTTTGTTCCTTCGATCTTTTTTGATACTCGACAAAAAAAGGAATAAATGTTGTGCTAAGTGCTCCGTTTATCAGTATCTCAAATACAAGATCAGGGATACGGAAAGCTGCAAAAAAGATATCGAGCTCTTCTTTCGTAAAAAATCCGGCAAGAATACGATACCGTATAAATCCCGCAATGCGCGAAAGGATCATCATTCCGGAAAGGATCATCGTTGAAGACAATATGCTGGTCTGCTGGGCGAAAATAAAATCCTTCGTTTTCTTCAAAATCTTGTTCATAGACGTATGTTCATTATAGATTATGAGTCTTCTAATGTCTGCGTAAAAGGGGAAATGTTAATTGATGTTAATCAACTACTACTTACCTCATTTTACACAACATTTACTTGACATTTGGGTTCAAAAGGTGAATAATGGTTCTATATGGTGTTTTATGGTGAATATGAAATTTCGATCACGGCAGGAGGGCGTATCGCACTCCCGAAAAAGATACGGGAATTTCTTCACAACAACACAGTTGTGATCACCAAAGGGTTCGGCAATTGCTTAGCGGGATACGACAAAGCAGACTGGGAAGCAAGGGCGGAGAATTTACTCGATGTTTCACTTTTAGATAAGGAACACATCGACAAACGCAGATTGCTTTTCTCATCCACGGTGTACATCGAACTGGATGATCAGGGCAGAATCGTTTTGCCGAAGCAGCTACAGCAGTTTGCGGCACTTTCAAAGATCGTCACAATCGCAGGAGTAGGAGATCACTTTGAGATCTGGGCCAAAGAAAAGTGGCAGGAATATGTAGTTAAAGTTCAGGACTAATTATGCATACCAGTGTTTTTCTAGAAGAAGCAGTTGAAGCTCTAAATGTCGAGAAAGGAAAAAAGTATATCGATGCCACATTCGGAGAAGGAGGTCATGCCCGACAGATTCAATCAAAAGGGGGAATCGTGCTCGGTATTGATGCGGATAAAGTCCAGGCAACAAAGGAAAAAGAGATTAAGGTCGTTAACGGAAATTACGGAGATATCCGTCAAATAGCTGAAGAACATGGTTTTATACCCGTTGCAGGGATCCTTTTTGATTTCGGTCTTTCTATGGTGCAGCTCAAAACGGGAGGAAAAGGTTTGTCATATAAGAATAATGATGAGCCGCTTGATATGAGACTGGGTGAAAACGGTCAAACGGCCGCGGAATACCTGAATTCAGCTTTACCCGAGCAGCTTGTAGAAGATATAACAAAGTACTCTGAAGACCTGATATCAAACCGGATTGCACACAGAATTGTGCGGTATCGGTCGGAAAAACAAATTGAAACGGTAGGAGATCTGAAAAAAATCATTGATGATGCGACGGGTCTGCACGGAAGGGCACTCGAAAAAACATATGCTCGGATTTTTCAGGCAGTCCGGATAATCGTCAATGATGAACTGACACAGATCAGACGAGGGCTGGAAGGTGCATACGAGATTTTGGAAGATGGCGGAAGGATCGTGATTATCTCTTTTCACTCAATAGAAGACCGGGTTGTAAAAGCGTTTGTGAGATCAAAAGGATTCAAACAACAGAGGATACCTGTTCAGAAGAACAGGAAGTTACAAACATTTGAGAGATCAGCAACTCTCAGGGTTATTGAAAAAATATGAAATTGTCTTTTAATTCTTTTATTCTTGGTTTAATCATTCTTCTTGTCGGGATTAATATTGCGATTTTCGTGAAGGGAATTTCACTCAGTAACGAAATTCACTATTATGAAAAGGAGTTGTCCTCTCTCAGACAGCAGAATGTAGACTACGAACAAAAGATTTACAAAATGGAATCCTACACTTTGACTGCATCACTTGCTGCAGAACTAGATTATGGGAAGTATAATGATCCCATATACAGTGAGCTGCCTCAGTATGCTCTCAACAAGTAAATATGAATAGGCTCCGCATCATTTTTGGTTTTTTCAGTCTTGTTCTTCTTACTATCATTGTCAGACTTTTCTTTCTTCAAATAATTGCACCTACTTACTATTCGGCTGATTACACAACAACGAAAAAAATCAGTCCCGAACGGGGGCGAATCCTTGACCGCAATCATGAACCGCTTGCCGTGAATCAAACGAAGTATCTCTTATATGTAGAACCGAAACTTGTTTCAAACAAGGACTATGTCGTCAAGGTTCTTGATGATATCCTGCAAATGGGAGAAGCGACCATATCGGCCCGTATCAAAATGGATAAAAACTGGGTTGCAGTGAAAGGTAGTATAGACAAGGAGACAAAGCAAAAAATTGAAGGACTCAGTCTTGAAGCGGTCGGTTTTCAGGAGGAAGAGGAACGGTTTTATCCCGAAGCATCACTGGCAGCACATCTGACCGGATTTTTGGGAAAAGATTCTGACGGCGAATCCGTCGGGTATTTCGGTGTCGAAGGGTATTACGATAAAGATCTTGCCGGATTGCCGGGAGTGTTGAAATCAGAACGGGATATGATGAACCGTCCGATATTTTTGGGAAGTCAGGAGCGCGTAGAGGCTAATAACGGTCGGGATATCATTCTTACCATAGATAAATCGGTGCAGCACATCATAAAGCAGCATTTAAAAGACGGTGTCGAAAAATACAAAGCAAAATCAGGTTGTGCGATAGCTGTAAAGCCGCAAACAATGGAAGTTCTCGGATTGAGTTGTCTGCCTGATTTTGATCCCGAAGAGTACTTTGATTTTTCCGAGCGGGATTTTGTGAACTGGACGATTTCAAGTACCTACGAACCCGGCTCGACCTTTAAACCGCTGGTAATGGCAGCTGCGATAGAAGAGGGGAAAGTAAAACCTGATCAGATGTTTGATGAAGATAGCGCAGTCACAATAGGAGGATATACCATAAGAAACTGGAACGATAAATATGAAGGCAAAATCACAATGACACATGTGTTGGAAAAATCTTCAAATATCGGTATGGTCTATATCGGTAAACAACTCGGAAATGAACTACTGCACAAATACATTACCGACAAATACGGTTTCGGAGACTACACACAGATTGATTTGCAGGGCGAAGCGACGGGACAGGTGAAGACCCTTGACAGCTGGTATCCGATCGATGCTGCAACTATGTCATTCGGGCAGGGAATCTCCGTGACCGGCATGCAGCTTGTCCGGGCTTTTGCCTCAGTGATAAACGGGGGTTATCTGATGCGTCCGTATGTTGTTAAGGAGGTCATCGAAGACGGGCAGACAAAAACCAGAGAACCTGTGATACAGAAACGCGTATTAAGTGAAAAGACATCTGCTACAATGCGGAAGATGCTTGTCTCAACGGTCAACCATGCGGAAGCGAAATGGAATATTCCGGAAGGATTTACATTCGGAGGGAAAACCGGTACGGCTCAAGTCGCAGTTCAGGGGACGTATGACGCTTCAAAAACGATTGCATCGTTTATCGGTTTTGCCCCGGCTGACGATCCGGCATTTCTGATGCTGGTCGTGATTCAGGAACCTGAGTCATCAAGTTGGGGGTCGGAGACGGCTGCTCCGCTTTTTTTTGATATTGCCGAAGATTTGCTGATTTATTACAATGTAGCACCGCAGTAATTAAAATACTTATGGATTTTTACGTTCAAAAACTCAAAAACCAATTTCATCTCCTCAAAGCAATTCTTGCGAATACTTATTACGGGGCTCCCAGCAACAGGCTTACCGTAATCGGTGTGACAGGCACAGACGGCAAAACTACCACGTCATCTTTGATATATCATATTTTGAAATCCGCCGGGAAGAAAGTTTCGGTAATTACGACGGTCTCTGCCGTGATCGGAGGAAAATCATATGATACCGGTTTTCATACCACCACCCCGTCACCGTTTACCGTCCAGAAATTTCTTCATGATGCCGTGAAAGAAGGAGATGAATACTTTGTATTAGAAACGACATCACACGCGCTTGATCAGTACCGTGTTTACGGTGTTGATTTTACCTACGGCGTGATCACGAATGTGACACATGAACATCTCCAGTATCACAAAACCTATGAAAATTATGTGCATGCGAAAGCAAAACTCTTGAAGTGGGCGAAACATGCTTTTATCAACCGTGACGACAGGTCGTATGAGATCCTTGCAGGAATTGTCGATCAGTCGAAAACAAAAACATACGGACTCCTGGAGAAATCCGATTATCAGTTTGATATATCGGAGAAAATCGGAAAGCCGCTTGCTCATTTCAATCTCTACAACTTTTTGGCGGCTTATGCCGTCTGTTCGAGTATCGGACTTGCTGAAGATGTTATTTTCAATGCCATGAAATCATATGTCCTTCCCGAAGGCCGTATGGAAGTCGTGTATGACGGAGATTTCAAAGTCATTGTCGATTTTGCCCATACTCCCAATGCACTTCATGAGGCGTTGCCCAGTGTCCGGGCTGAATGTGTGAAGAAAGGGAGACTTATTCATATTTTCGGAGCTGCGGCTTTCAGAGATGACGCAAAAAGGCCCTTGATGGGGCAGGAAAGCGGGAAATATGCAGATTTGACGATTATTACTGAAGAAGATTATCGTACTGAGGACCCTGAAAAAATTGCACGCGAAATTGCTGTCGGACTTAAAAAGGAAGGATTCACCGTAGTCAAATCGGAGGAATTCGGCAAACAGGTTAAGACATATACTTCTATCGTGAACAGGAAAGATGCGATAAAAAGAGCGTTGGATATTGCCAGGTCTGGAGATGTCATTGTTTTGACGGGAAAAGGACATGAGAGAAGTCTTTGTCGAGGTACAGTCGAGTATCCCTGGCATGATAAAGAGGCAGTGCTGGATCTTGTAAAAAAAATATAAAAATCTAGCTGTTATCCGCTCAATAGAAATTTACTATGCTCAGTGGGCGTGCTCGTCCGAAAGCATTAGACTGCGCACCTCCCAAGTCGCAAAAAAATTTCTATTTTCGCTTATTTAAGAACTATGTTTCTTCTTGACCAAAGCATTTCCGTATATAAATCTTCACTATTACAAACTCCGCATGGTTTTGGAACAAAGAAAACAGGGGACGGTCGGGACATCGATGTTATTCAAACGTTGTTAAACAACGAAGATACTGATTATTCGTCTATAGTTATCCCGTCCCAAACTCACTCGAACAATGTCTCTGTTATTACAAGCCCTGTTAGTGAAGTGATTTACAAACCAGAAAATATTGATGCCGTGGTAACGAATCAACAAGGCATTGTTCTAACAGTTGTTACTGCGGACTGTGTACCGATTGTGTATTTTGATCCTGTTGGTAACATCATTGGTATATCTCACGGAGGGTGGAAAGGGACGTTGGAAAAAATCGGTCAAAGAGTTATTGACGATATGATCAAAATGGGGTCAAAACAGAAAGATATAGTGGCAGTAATCGGTCCTGCTATAGATTCCTGTTGCTACGATATATACGGTGAACGGCTACGTTTGTTTCAGTCATTATTCGGTGACACAGTGTTCAAAAAGCAGAAGAGCGCCGTGTATCTTGACTTGAAAAAAGCAAACGTCCTGACATTACTGAATGCCGGTCTAAGCCGTAACAATATTGACGTATCTGATTTATGCACTTCCTGCGATGACACCGAGTTTTTTTCCAATAAGCGTGATCAGGGCATTATAGGTGAAATGGTCTCCTTCATAGAACTTCAGTAGCTGTCTGCGTACATTTCATTTATATTGTTAAGTTTTTTCGCTTTTCAAAACGCTATCTGGTAGAATTTTATTCTCAACTCAATTGATAGGATAATATTCTATCTTATAGTATAATATATAGTGATTAAATGATGTTGGCACAACTATCAGAAATATAAGCATTTTCTGAAGTAAGTCAGTGCATTCTTTACAGGGATTTAAAGGCTAAGTCCTGTTGTAAAGTTCCCGAAACGGATAATCGGGTTTGGCACTTTTACACTCGGACTGTTATCCACAGCCGAAATGACTAGATACTATTTGGTAAACTCCGATGTGGGTTTTAGTGTTTTTCAGAACTGATAAAACATAGAGAGAGGAATTGAACAATTTCTGTTTTTCTCCCTGTGCTTTAATGCAAAAACCTATATAGATGAGACTCTCCTTTTTATTCGGTAATTTGTTCTTACATAATTCTCATCTAAAGCTTACATTGGAGTGTATCAATTCGTGATTTTGTTCTCGTTCCTAGAAAGAGAGGAGTCGGATGCCGTACTCACACGTAACGAAGTCCCGTGACGCCGCCCCTACTATCAGTTCAACTTTATTGTTGACACTGGCAGCACTCGGTGTGGTGTATGGGGATATCGGTACGAGCCCCCTGTACGCCCTTAAGGAGGCGTTCCATTACATCGCTCCCACGCGGGAGAATGTGATGGGGATTGTAAGTCTCATGTTCTGGAGCCTGATCGTAGTTGTAACAATCAAGTATGTGATTTTCCTGCTAAACACTGACCATCACGGTGAGGGAGGTATCACCGCCCTTATCGGTCTCGTGAAAAAACAGGTCCATCCCATACACATTGTTCTCGGAGTTTTCGGTGTCGCTCTCCTGTACGGAGACGGCATGATAACTCCGGCAATAAGCGTGCTCTCAGCGGTTGAAGGTCTGAAAGTAGTTGCGCCTGCTGCTGACCGCTTAGTCATACCGATCACGGTTCTGATCCTTGTTGGGTTGTTCAGTGTCCAGCGGTATGGGACGCAGCTTGTTGGGAATACCTTCGGTCCGGTCATGATCTGCTGGTTCCTGACAATGGGAATTCTGGGATTTTTCGGAATTCTCCTGTATCCGCAAGTACTTGCAGCGGTAAATCCGGTGTATGCCGTACAGTTCTTTGTTCACAACGGGGTCATCGGATTTCTGACCCTTGGGGCAGTCGTCCTTGTAGTTACCGGCGGTGAAGCACTATATGCCGACATGGGCCACTTCGGAGCACTACCTGTGCGTCTCGGATGGCTAAGCTTCGCGCTTCCTTCGCTTGTTTTGAACTACTTTAGGCAGGCCGCACTTGTCATCACCAACCCGGAGATGGCAGAGCACCCTTTTTACAGCCTGGCACCTTCTTGGTTCCAGCTGCCTCTTGTCCTCCTCGCAACACTGGCCACGATCATTGCCTCCCAGGCTTTGATCACGGGTGCGTATTCACTCACCCGTCAGCTCATTGATCTTCATGCGCTTCCCGCGATCGAGATCGTGAGCACCTCAGTAAAGAACCACGGGCAGATTTATGTGCCTACCGTCAACAAGATTCTGCTGATGGGGTGCATTGCTTTGGTTCTTTTTTTCCAGTCCAGTTCCGGACTTGCTGCCGCTTATGGCATCGCCGTCACCGGCACCATGGCCATCACTACATGGCTGTGGTACCACACTTTGGTGCAGGTCAAAGGTTGGCAGTTGTGGCATGCACGCGTGTTTCTTGTCGTCTTTGTGTTGATTGATCTGACGTTCTTCGGAGCGAATCTGGTCAAGTTTGCACACGGCGGCTGGATTCCGCTCACCATTGCCTTTCTCGGCACCGCCGGAATGGAATGGTACTACTTCCACAACAGAGAGTTACTTCGCGCGAAGAAGGTTCCGTTTACCGTCACTCAGACGTTCAACACGGATGTATCGTCGGTCATCGTCTTCATAGACGAGTATGCGCACTGTGGTACAAAGCTTTTGATCGGAGCTGCAAAAGCTCTCAATGCTCCGTACAAGCTTGTCCATATTGCAACTCGTCCTGAACGGGTAGAGTTACTTGAGCACTACCTGGCCGAGATCGGCGAGTCTGTCGAGATCATCGACTCACCAAGCGGAGACCTTCTGCATCCTGCAGTTGAGTATGTCAGGTCAATCCAGGAGAACAGCGAAGGAATGGTGTGGATTTTTCTCGGACAGTCAGTTGTCCACGGAGATACACCGCTTCTTCACCCGAACGGTGCAGCGCTGATGGAACGGCTGCAGACGCTCAAGGGCGTCGTAATCACGCGGGTCCCCTGGGTTGTCGAGACCCAACCTGTGATCAGTCTGAACGGCAACGGTCAACATGCCCTACAGATAGGCATGGGACAATAGAATATGTCTAGTCATCGTCCTCACAATGGCGTGAGGATCAAGCGGGCTGCGTTCTTTCGGGAACGCAGCCCTTTTTCATGGTTTATTTATGTTTTTCGCTTATAATATACCTATGCTATCTACAATCGACCATATTTTCTTCGTAGGTATAAAAGGCGTAGCGATGGCAAACTTAGCCCGCATTCTGAAACAGATGGGTAAGACAGTCTCAGGATCTGATGTTGCCGAAGAGTTTATTACGGACGTTTCTCTCAAACAAGCTGAAGTTTCTGTTACAACCTCATTTGAAGCTTCTCAGTTGCCGGCCGACACGCAGTATGTCATTTATTCCGCCTCTCACGGAGGAAAAAATAATCCTCAAGTCGCGGAAGGAGTCAAGCGCGGGATCACTGTTCTGCATCAGGCAGATTTATTGGGGATGCTTATAAAAGAGTTTCGGAAATCGATAGCCGTTGCAGGATGTCACGGTAAAACGACAACTTCCGGAATGCTCGCATATGCACTGTCTAAACTTAGTCATAGTTCGAGTCATATGATCGGAGTCTCATCTTTCGGCGTTACCTACGGAGGAGAATTCAAAGGGAAAGACTATTTTGTGTTTGAAGCTGATGAATACGGAATTGATCCTCCTGAAGATATCACACCGAAATTCCACAAGGTGAATCCCGATTACGCACTTGTGACCAATCTTGATTTCGACCACCCGGATATTTATAAATCATTTACTGAAGTAAAGGATGCATTTTCTGCGTTCATGCAGAAAATCATTCAAAAAGATACGATTCCTCCGGTTTTGTTTCTAAACGGAGATGATGAAGGTCTGAGAGATATTTCTTTTCACCTGCCTCCGAGTGCATACATTTTTTACGGAGCGAGTGAAATGTGTGACGTGACATACTCTGATATCACAAATGATGAAAAAGAAACGATATTTGTCCTGAACAGCGAACAATACGACATCAAACATACGGAAATATCTATTTCGCTTTTCGGAGAGAAAAACGTATCAAATACCACCGGTGTGATTGCGATTCTTCTTCATCTGGGCTTTCCGATACAGGATATTAAAGCCGTTATCAGGGATTATCAGGGTCCGAAACGCCGTTTTGAAGAAAAGTTTTTTAAAAATGACATCTATGTGTTTGATGATTATGCTCATCACCCTGCCGAAATTGATGCGACAATTACGGCTTGTCAGAACCGTTTTCCGAACCGGCGGATGATCGTTATTTTTCAGCCGCACACCTTTACGCGGACGAAACAGTTTGCAGATGCTTTTGCGGAAGTTTTAAGCCGTGCTGATGAAGCATTATTGCTGCCGATTTTTTCCTCTGCCCGCGAAAACGCAGAAGGTCAGCACATTACATCAGAGGATTTGGTTGATTTGGCAATGAAGAAAGGTATTACGACTATTAAGGCTTTCGGTTCAAAGGAAGATCTTACGGAATACTTATCGGGACATATGTCCCAAGGTGATATTATTTTTACGATGGGAGCGGGGGATGTATATAAATTGGATGTCGAGATTAAGAAGATTATTGACCGCATGTAATCGTTTTTCAAAATTATTCGCTTGTAATCGAAAATTTGTTAGAGGTGAACTCGCCTGAATTTGTCAGCTCGAACATCCACCTCTGCACAAATTTTAATTACTGCGCTCATACCAGAAATTAATTATTTTAATCCAGCAGATAATGGAAGAACTACTCACAAAACAATTCGGAGACAGGTTGAAAAAAGATTTTGATTTGTCGCCGTACTTTACCCTTAAAATGAAGACTAGGGCTGAGTTTTATATCGAGGCGTCATCAATTGATGAATGGCGGGAAATCGCTCGTGTAACTTTAGAGAATGATATTCCACTTTTTATTCTCGGAGGCGGGTCAAATATTGCCGTTTTGAAGAACGTTATCCCGGGACTGGTTGTGAGGAACAGATATATGCGAAAGGAAGTCATTTCCGAGACTGATGAATATATCGATGTCCTTTTTTCATCAGGCTATCCCATGAGTCTGGTTGTGAAAGAAACAACCGAATCCGGATGGTCAGGGTTTGAATATCACTTAGGATTACCCGGGACATTAGGAGGAGCTATATATATGAATTCTAAATGGACAAAACCGGTGACATATGTCGGGGATACGCTCCTCACCGGGACGATCATGAATAAGCAGGGAAATGTCCGTACTGAACAAAAAGAGTATTTTTCATTTGCATATGACTACAGCAAGCTGCAGGATACAAAGGAGATTTTTCTGGAAGGTGTTTTCAGATTAAGAAAAGAAGATTCTTCGGTTTTGAAAATGAGAGCTCAGGAAGCGCTTGCATACCGGAAGGAAACCCAGCCGTTCGGTGTTGCGACGGGCGGTTGTTTTTTCCAGAATATTTCTCAGGAGGAGAAAGAATCACATAATCTGCAGACGACCTCTGCAGGGTATCTGATTGATCATGCCGGTCTGAAAGGAAAACGTATCGGCGGCTTTGTGGTATCGGACAAACATGCAAATTTTGTCATCAATACAGGAGACGGGACACCGGAAGATTTGAATTCAATTCTTCAGCTTATCAAAGAAACGGTAAAAGAAAAGTTCGGTGTCGAATTGAAGGAGGAAGTACAGATTATTTAACATATTCAGTCATTCCGAGCAACGTCGAGGAATCCCTTCCAGGAAGAGATCTCTCCACTTCGGTCGAGATGACAAATTAATATATTGAACACTATTATGGAAGATGCGTATATCATCAAAGGAGGACAACCGTTACAGGGAACAGTACAGTTATCGGGAGCAAAAAATATTGCATTGAAAGTGCTTATTGCGGCGCTTCTTTTTGAGGGGAAAGTCGTTTTGCACAATATTCCCCGAATTGATGATATTCAGGAGCTTATCCATCTGTTGAAGCTTCTCGGGGCGGATGTGACCTTTGAAGGCAATACCGTGACGATAGATCCTTCAAAGATTACCGAGAATAGAGTTGACCTTTTGCATGCTTCCAAAATCCGAGTCTCCTTTTTGCTTTTTGCACCGCTTCTCTATCGTTTTCAAAAAGCACAGATTCCCAATCCAGGAGGCTGCCGTCTCGGTGCCCGTTCGATCGACCGGGTGATTGAAGGGCTGAAAGCTCTGGGTATCTCAGTCTCGTATGATTCTTCGACCGGGTATTATGATTCCGCCATGCCGGAAAAACCTCACGGAGAGTATACCTTCCCGAAGCCGTCACATACAGGTACGGAGCTTATGATCCTGATGTCCGTGTTCTGTAAAGGGGTAATAACAATTAAAAATGCGGCACAGGAACCTGAGATTGATGATTTGATACATCTTCTCAATGAAGGCGGTGCGAAGATTGCGAGAAAAGCAGCTGATATCGAAATTGAAGGTGTGGAACGCTTAGTTCAGGGAAAACCGTATACTATTGCATCCGACCGAGTTGAGGCAATCACCTATGCAGTCGCCGGAATCGTGACCAAAGGAGAAGTAACGATTTCCTCAATTGAAGACCATTACATCCAAACATTCATTGATACGATCCAAAAAGCGGGAGCAGGAGCGGAGAAGGTCGCTGACGGAACCTGGAAATTTTATTACAAACCTGTTCATGCCATGTCCGTCGAGACGGAACCGCATCCGGGTTTTCTCACTGACTGGCAGCCTCTCATGGCAATCCTGATGACGCAGGCTCAAGGGAAATCAGTCATTCATGAACGGATTTTTGAAAACAGATTCAGTTATGTTGAAGAACTGAGAAGACTGGGAGCTCATATCGAATATATTGATTATGAAATTGACGATCCTCGTTCGCATTATCACTTCAACTACGACCCGGAAAAAGAGTATCAGCAGACAATTCAGATCACGGGACCGCAAAAACTGCACGGCGGTGTGATGACAGTCTCGGATCTTCGGGCCGGTGCGACACTCGCAATTGCAGCTCTTATGGCACAGGGAGAATCGTATATCAAAGGAATCCATCACCTTGAAAGGGGATATGAGGATTTTGTAGAAAAGATCTCCGGCTTGGGAGGCAATATCAAGAAACTGTAATCATTTCAAAGTCTCATCGTCTTTCACAGGATCTTTTATTACCGTTCCGGGGTAGATTTTTGCATTTCGTCCGATTGTGATGCCCGGCATGACCGAACAGTTGACGCCGATGAAAGCTCCTTTTGCAATCACTGCACCGAGTTTGGTTTTCTCAGTCTCGATAGTCTCCTCCGACAATCTCAATTTGATTGCTCCCTGGTCAAGCCTCCAGTTGGCAAGTGTGGTGCCCCAGCTCGGGTTTATATCCGATTCGAGTACGGAGTCACCGACAAAATTCTGGTGAAGCATGCAATTGGGGCCGATATAGCTTCTGGCTACTTCACTTCCGAAACCCACGATGGCACCTTCTTCAATGCTGGATTGCCTGACAAGTGCATGATTCCCGACTTTTGCATTACGTCCGATGTATGCCGGACCTTTGATGACGGCGTAGGCATCAATATGAGCTCCTTCATCAATATATACTGTTCCTTCAATGACGGCCTGAGGGGAAACATGAGCTGATCTTGCAACATGGTTTTTCGTTCGGAGTTCGAGAAGTGCCTGCATCATATCAAGTACGTGATGGGAATACTTCAGCTTTGTCCACGGTCCGTGATAAGGGACGACATCAATATGACGCTGCTGCATAAGTTCATGAAGTGCTTTTTCGTATTGATCATCTGAAGTCGGTGTTTTTTTCAGAAAACCGAAAAAGTCCTGCGGCTCTGAAAAGTAGTGGAATACAAGATTGAGAAGATTGCTCGGTTCATTCCCTTTTCCCGGTTTTTCAACCAGTCCTGTCGCCCGGGTGCCTTCCATTTTGATGTATCCGCCGGGAAAGTAGGTGTCAAGTTCAAGACCGGTGATGAATGCATAGGAATTGTATGTTTTCTGAAGTAACGTTTTCAGGAACATGCCGTCTATAATGTCACATGCATTGATGATCAAAACCGGCTGATTGCCGATGACATGTTCGGACTGCAAAAGAGCATCTCCCATGCCGGTCGGTTTGACGATGTTTGTTTGAAGCGTAATGTTAAAAGGCTGGTACGATGCAAGCCACTCCTCATTTTCGGGGTTTGTTATAATGAGAGCTTCGTGGAAGCCCGCAGACTCAACCATCTCGATGACATGCTGGAGCATAGGCTTACCGGCAATCGGAATGAGAGTTTTGTTTATAGTAAGTGGTTTAAAAGAGGTTCCTATCCCTCCTGCAAGGATAACAACAAGTGGTTTTTTCATAGTTAATAGGTTACAATTTATTATAACAGGAGTAAAGAGAGGAATTAATCCTCTTTTTTTTTAGCTCACTTTTCGGTTCCTATAGTAGTATATCAGCAGGTAAACCAAAAGCAAAACAGCCTATAAAAGCGTAATGAGTCCTCAAAACTTATTCGCATTATTATTCAATATAGTAAAAAATGAAAAAAGTAACTGTAATCGGAGGCGGCACGGGAACATTTGTCGTTCTTTCCGGATTGAAAAAGCATGAACTTGATCTTGCCGCTATTGTCACCATGATGGATTCGGGCGGTTCGACCGGACGGCTGCGCGACCAGTTGGGAGTACTTCCTCCCGGAGATCTGAGGCAGTGTATGGTTGCCCTTTCTGATTCCACTGATCTTTGGAGAAAGCTGTTTTTATACCGGTTTGAGAACGGTGACCTGAAAGGCCACAATTTCGGCAATATTTTCCTGTCAGCTTTAGAAAAAGTATGCGATGACTACAACACGGTGATCGAGACTGCGAGCTATGTACTGAATACCAAAGGGAAAGTCATTCCCGTTACCTTTGAAAAAACTCATCTTTGTGTCGAATACGAAAACGGCACCGTTATAAAGGGGGAGGGGAATATCGATGAAGACAACCCGGAACGGTCTCGCATCAAACGTGCGTATCTTGAGCCGGAAGCAGCCGTAAATCCCGATGCCGTGTCGCGCATACGTGAATCTGACTACATCATTATCGGACCCGGGGATTTGTATACCAGTATTATTCCGGTGCTTCTCGTAGATAATCTTCGTGAAGAGATGAAGAAATCAAAAGCGAAAATTATTTACAACCTGAATTTGATGACCAAAGCGGGTCAAACCACGGGATACACTGCAAACGACTTCATTCATGATTTCGAACAGTATATCGGCCGACAACCGGATTATGTCGTTGCAAACAACGGAGAGATTCCCGCACCCATCCTTTCATGGTATGAATCCCATGAAGAATCTCCTGTTTTGAATAATCTCAACGAAAACGGATTTCAAGGTACTATAATTGAAGAAGATATCATTAGCAGGAGTCATATTACAAAAAGCACATCGGATGAACTGACGCGAAGCATTTTGCGACATGACACCAAAAAACTGACTCCGATCATAATGGATATTATCAAACCACAACAAGCAGCATGATAAGGAAACACGCAGACTCAATCGGACATGCCCTGGACGGACTTATCTGGGCTGTCCGGACACAACACAATTATCGTGCACATTTTTTCTTCATTTTTTTGTCGGTTGCAGTAGGATTCTTTCTGGACATAAAGTATCATGAATGGCTGATCATACTTTCGCTTTCAATGCTCGGACTTATCATTGAGACCTTCAATACTGCGATAGAAAAAGTAGGTGATGCCGTCGATCTCAATTACAATGAAAATATTAAGATCGCAAAAGATGTATCGGCAGCAGCGATGCTCATTTATTCAATCGGAGCGGCGGTCGGGGCGTCTATGATATTTGTACCGAAGCTGTTATTGTTATTAAACACTCTTATCTGATTTATGGCGCTGTATCTCTACATTACGATTATCTCCCTTATCATCCATTTTGTCCTGATAATTCCGTTTATTAATTTTCTGTATGTAAAAAAATTTCAGCGGGCGAAGCAGCAGACATTGGATGCTTTTAATAAGCCGACTCCGATTTTTGACAAATTTCACCAGCATAAAAGCGGTACGCCGGTGGGTGGAGGGATCCTTGTTATCGCCGTTACGACAATTCTCACGTTATTTTTTCTGGGCAGTTTCAAATTTTTCGGAATATACACGCACTCGAACTATCCTTCGATTGTTTGGGAAATGGCAATTATCCTGTTTACGTTTGTGAGTTTCGGGCTGTTGGGGATATATGACGACTTAAATAAAATCTTTTTCTGGGAGAAAAAACATTTTTTCGGAATGAGATTGAGATTGAAACTCATTATTGAGATCATCCTTGCACTGATTATCTCCGTAGCACTTCACAATATGCTCGGTATTAGCATTATTCATATTCCTTTTTTCGGGGTATTTGATTTTTCTTATTTCTATATCTTGTTCTCAACCTTCGTAATTGTCGCTTTTGCCAATGCAGTCAATATCACAGATGGGCTTGACGGTCTGGCTTCGGGAGTACTGATGATAGCACTGTTTAGCTTCTGGGCCGTTGCACGGACTATTATTGACGTACCTCTTTCCGTCTTTATTGCCGTGTGGGTGGGAGGACTAATTGCGTTCCTGTACTTCAACATATATCCGGCACGTATTTTTTTGGGAGATACGGGAGCATTATCGTTCGGAGCTATGTTTGCCGTGATCGGTTTGCTTCTCGGGAAAGCATTTGCCCTTCCGATAATCGGAGGAGTATTTTTCTTCGAAATCCTCAGTTCGCTCGTGCAGCTTCTGAGTAAACGGTATCGCAAAAAGAAAGTATTTCCCGCGGCACCTCTTCATCTGCTTCTGCAATACTTGGGATGGGAAGAGCCCAAAATCGTTCTCCGATTCTGGCTTTTTTCCATCGTGTTTGCCCTTGTCGGATTGATGCTTGCCTTCCTCAAGTGATATACGGGTATATCCGATCACGTTGCAACTCCGAACGATCCATACTACAATGAAATCTATGGGGAAACAAATGGATGCAAAATCTGCTATTTTGATTATTGTAATAGTGGTACTGGTTGCTGCGGGCGGATATCTGGTATATCTCATTCAGGATGGAAGCAATCCTTTGGTACTCCTCAATAGTCAGGCTTCTGAAGATGACCCTTTGCTGGATGATCCGCTTGACGAAGACCCCCTCCTGGCTCAGGCAGGGTCGAGTCCTTCTCCTTCACCGTCTCCGACTATTCCGTATCAAAGTACCAGTCCGACCGTGACACCGACAGGTGCTGCTGTGAGTGCGACTCCGACTATTGATTTACTGATGAGCCCAACTGCCGGACCGACTGAGCTTCCTGAAACTGGTGTCACAGCTACACCGACACCCGTCACGAATCTCCCCGTGGCTGGTGTTTTTGATTATGTTCCTGCTGTGGCTGGAGGAATCCTTCTTGTAGTCGTCGCGATGCTGCTTTAAATCTTCATCATTCTCCGATACCTGGGGGTACCGTGCCCGTTGCGTTAACAGAAAGGAAGTAAAACAGTACCAGTACAAAAAGGACCAAAGCCATATTCCGCGAAGGTGAAGATGTCTGAAGCCATCGAATGATAGGGATTTGCGAAGGAGCTTCGGATTCAGACGGTTTTTGTATCACTTCACGGAAATATACAACATTCGAAGATGCAATGACTACAACAAGATATGTTGTCGGAATTGCAAAAAGGATATTACCGATGAGCGTGTCAAATTCGAGTTCATTTCGTATGATTATCTCGATAAACGAAACAAATACTAAAATTAAAAGGTAAAAAGGATTTTGTATTGTTACTCCGATACTCCTAAAGACAGCGGAAATAACATTCCGTTTTTCCAAAGAAAAGAAACAGGTCGTGAAACTAAAAAGGGAAAGGATGATTGCAGAGCTTAGATAATCAGTTATTGCAAAATCTGACTGCTGTTTCTGTACATCAAGTAAAAAGTTCCGCAGCATTGCCGGATTATTTTCGTAGAGATACACAATCGGTGCGACAATGAGAAATACAAAAACGCTCATCGGTATAATAAGTCTCCACAAGGAAGTCAGAGTATCTTTGAGTAATCGTCCGGCGGTCAGTTTGCTTTTTCTTATTGCATCAAGCAGTGACGGAACGGAACACACGAAACCGATATAGACGGGAAGATAAAATAACGCATACTTCAGGTATTCGGGGAATTCTGTACTATGAACATAAATAAGGACATTGAAGAAATAGTATATGAGGAATATGACAAAACTTCCTTTTGCCAGTTTCAACCCTTCTGTGACGGCATGTTTGAGATTGGATGGGGACATTATTTTATTTTCCAATTAATTCACAGTTTTATATTTATTTTCAGCTAGTATATATTGTTTAAGTATGGGATATTTATCCATCACTTTCATGAATTTAAGATCAGTGGATGGAGGGGAAAGAATTTGTTGGGTAAAGGCGTTTTGATACTCGATAAATGCCGTTTTATATTCGATAACAATAGGATCAAAACCTGCAGCTTTGGCAGCTTCTACATTAAAAGTCTTTTGTGTGTCAGTAGACGTTACGTACTGATCCAGTTTTGATTCATTATTTTTTATAAGTAAATATGTCTCTTTGCTCATTTCCTGGCCGTCAAAATATAAAGGTCTGTCTTCTTCTTTGGGAATGTATGGATTATCTGCATATGACTTATCAATATTGGACTCTTGAAGTGTTAGTGTATCAAAAATCTCGTAGAAAATTTCTTTATCGTTTTTATTGGATGTTTCGAACGAGATTGCATAAGCTATATCATTAATAGCTAAATAATATGATTCAGCATAGTACCAATCAATGGAAGTTTCATTGTACCGCCCGCTATATCTCCCGATTTTTCGAACTGTCGGATACCTTTTTTCATCATTGTATTGATCGTTATGGTTTTTATCGTTACCACTAATAAATATACTTCCTCCTTTACCCGGTGCATCTAAAGTAATTTGGCACATTAAGAACGGATCATTCTTCTCCTGTAAGATTGCTTCCCAGTCTTCAGGGTATTTTATATATATGCCACATGGTTTACTATAGAGACTGTTCCAGTCTTTATGCAGTTCTTCTGCTAATCCCACTTTTTGTAAAGAATTTTGCAAAAGGGAGAGATTTGTAGCACCAAAATATAAAAGTGCAATACATATTGCAGCGATAATAAATACGATTCCTTTGTTTTTCATTTATTGATTAAAAATACGAATAAGTACAAGTGCGATTTGGTGGAGAAATATCCAGAATCCTGAGAGGAGAAAAACGGTGATATATCTTCCGTATTTAGATTCCCGATATTGTGCCGCTTCCGGACTGTTGTATATCTCCATCGTTTTATCAATGAGAGGTTTCTGTTTCGGGGATTCGTATTTGTATTTTAGGTAGAAGAATATGATCAAGATTTGAATAAAGTAAACCAATGACCATATCCACATACCCGGATCGGTGAAGGAAGTATATTTACCATTAAATAAATCATTAAGTGAGGTTAATCGTCTTCCCCAAAATAAACCATCGATCGTTTGAAGAAGCGACAGAATTAAAATAATATTAAACGTTAAAAAGCTAACAATTATATTGCTGTTTTGAAAAAAGCTAGATTTTAATACATTTTTATTATGATTATAAACACGTGCCGTCTTAGATTGTGAGAATTGAAGCCTGTTAGCTATAAAAAAAGCTCTAGGCAAGTATCTAAAAAAAAGAATTACTAAAACTGCAAGAGTTATTAATCCAAAAAAAGGATGAGCAATGAGATACAAAAATACATTAGAAGGAACATAAGTATATTTGTATGCTAGAACCATTAACAAACCTGCGAATCCCGTGCAAAAAAGAAATGCAAGGTAAGTTCCCCGCATTATTTCAAATATAAAATCAAATATAGTTATTTGCTTTTTTTGGTTGTTACTCATAGTGCTTATTATATCAATATGTATCAATTATTGGAATAGAATCTATTGTGGAGCACCTGGTGTTACCAGGTGCTCCACATTGCCATTTACCGCTCGACTAGAGGCAGGTAAAGGCTGCTTGTGACATTGTCCGAATGCAAAACTGCTGCTGTTCCTCGATAATGAATCTCGTCGATGTCTCCTTTCAGATACCGAGCGTACTGTGACCGGAAGTCTTCAAGATCAACGGCTATTACTACGAGAGGCTTCTCTGACAATGCAGACAATGGAATCTGTAGATAGACATGGCCATCAGTATCAGCGGAATAGCTCCCTTCGTGAAGTGGTGCTTCGTTCGGGAAACTCAACTCATCTTCCGTCACAAGGACATAGACACCACCCGTGGGGCTGAATCCGTCAGCTTGAAGCTTCAGCGTTGATGGTCCTTCTCTGGAAACTTCCATTTCTGACCATACACCCTTAGTAGCAGCACCTTCACCTATTGCTGCCTTGAGATCGCTGAGGATTTCTTCAGGAAGCTCATCACTCAGGCTACTCGCTACTGCTGCCGGTTCAGGACTGGGCTCACCCCAAAATATTGGAAATACAAAGAACTTGAGAGACATGTTGTAGAGTATCATACCAATCATACCTAACCCAAAAATTCCTACTACCGTATTGGGATCGGTTAGTTGTATGTTAATTGATTCAACTTTCCTCGTCATCTCTGAGATGGACCATGCGAGTGACAAAGCAAGTTGATCACCTCGGACATGTACTTCATGCTCAATCTTCGTGTTCAGCGTGATATTGCCGTTGAGGTTGGGCAAATTGGCCGATGCCCCGTAGGACGTCTCACATGAATAGGCATACTTTTTGTTCGTGATCACTTCCCAGACCAATCCGCACTCAAACTTAGGATTGGCGGTGATGCTCTCTATGTTGGTTTTGATGCGACCGTCGTTGTAGACATCAATGTAGCTTCCATGGGATCCGAACGACAGAAGCTTACCGGTCGTGATGTCTCCAATCGTAAAGATCGCACCGGGACAAGCGTTTGATTTGAGAGTAGAAGTAGCTTTGGAAACAATATAGTAGGCAACGAAATCTTGCTTGATGCTATATTGCTGCATTGGCCGCTCGCGTGTCTCTAATCCCACGCAGCCTCCCGGAGGATCAATAGGGATCGGTGTAGGTGTAGGTACCGGTGATGGTTGACACTTGATGTTGAAATCTGCTGAGCGGTCAGTTGTCAGATCGATCGTGACGGGATTTCCCTCTTCAGTAGCGCAGTTGTGAACATGCCCCACATAGTAGGTATCCCGTGGCAGATTCGAAAAAGCAAAGTGACCGTCATTGTCATGAACAAGTGCCCAGTACGATTTACCATTGCTACCCACAGCCTTGACTCCAAAAGTCTTCCAAGCAGGGCTGCCATCAACAGTTACTCTTCCGGTCAGGTTGAAACTTCCGCACGTCAGATGGATATCCGGTCCTCGGTTGCCTGTTGATGGGACGTGAACATTGGTCGGTGAATCAGATGGACACGGGTGATTGTGATGGATGGTGTAATCGGCTTCGATCAGACTGACATCTCCTTTGAACTCATAGCGTCCGTTCTCATCAGTCAATGCCCAGACAGTCGTACCGTCTTTGAGAGAGGCTTTTACACCAAAATCCTTCCAGGCGGGCGTGCCGTCAATTGTGATATAGCCGTAGAGAGTGTATGCAGGACATCTGATGTCAAAATCGGGTCCCCGGTTTCCATTGCTGGGAATCCATACCGTGACATCGTTGTTTGATGGGCAGTTATGATTGTGACGAATTGTGTATTCGCCTTCAGTGAGGATATCATCTCCACTGAATTCATATCTGCCGCTTGTATCCGTCAGAACCCACTTCGTACTGCCGTTCTTGCGAGCTGCAGCTACTCCGAAACCTTTCCATGCAGGTCTTCCATTTACAGTTACGTATCCATAGAGCGGATGTTTTGTATCAGGACAGGTAATGTAAATATTCGGACCTTGATTGTTTGCTGCTGGGACATGAATACCGGCGGGGGTGTTTGATTCACACGGATGATTGTGATGTATTACATAGTCGGCTTCGAGAAGCGCATTACCTCCGGAAAACTCGTAATATCCATCATCACCCTGTGTTTGAATCCATTTAGTCATCCAGCCGTTAATCGTTACCTTGACACCAAATCCTTTCCATGCAGGCTCTCCATTAACATAGACTTTGCCATGGAGCGGAAAAGTCGGGCAATCCAGGTAGAGATCAGGACCGCGATTGTTTGTGGCAGGAATACCGATAGGGATTGGGGCATTGGAAGGACAGCTATGATTATGACTGATCACATAATTCCCTTGGATCAGTCGACTGGCATCACGAAATTCATACCAGCCATCATCAGTCTCAACTTTTGCCCACAATGTTGTTCCGTCTCCGAATGTTGCCTTTACTCCAAAACCCTTCCATGCCGGGACTCCGTTTATCTTGACATACCCATTGAGAGTGTATGTCGGGCAGTCAAGGTTTATATCAGGTCCTCGGTTGTTGGTCGCGGGAATCGAGATAGGGACAGGGGTTGTCGAGGGGCAATTGTGGTTATGATGTATGACATAGTTGCCGGCAATAAGAGCATTGCTGCCTTTAAACTCATACCAGCCGTCATCCGTCACAACTTCTCCCCACTTGGTACTCCAATCACCCAATGTTGCCTTTACTCCGAATCCTTTCCAGGCTGGTTTGCCGTTGATAGCCACATAACCGCCCAGAGTGTACGTCTGGCATGTCAAGTGAATGTCATAGCGAGTGCTGCCTGTAATGGAGATTAGCTGAGCATTAGGGGTACAACTACTGTTGTGTCCGATGGTATATGTTCCTGAGGAAAACCCCGTGAACTGATACCATCCTCCACGAGTCTCTGCCCACATAGTCGTGCCACGGCTTCCGGTTATTTTCACGCCAAAACCGTCCCAAACTGTTTGTCCATTGACGGTGACCATACCACTGATAGTGAATGTTCCGGCTGCTTGTGCAACCTTTGATGGATCAGCGTGAGGAATCCCGTTTGCCAGCAGATATACAACGATACAGACAATTGTTACAACCTGACGAATCCTTCGAACGAAACGCATCTTACACCTGTCCTTTCATGTAGAGAGTGTTCAATCTGAAGTTGTTCTTTTCTTCCGTCCTCCTGACGGATTATCAAGTCTGGATATTCCAAACCTCATACTCCGTCAGGATTTATTCTCTTAATCACTGTATTGTTTGCATCCGGTTGTCAAAGTGCTTATACAAATAGTCGTTCAGGTAAGATGCTTTACTTATCCAGAACAATAACTAATTTGTAGTAACTATAAGGAATACTTCTCCATGTATTGAGGAATTGTACTATTCTTATAGGATATGTGTTATATCATAACAAGTACATATTGCATTATTACAACGGTCTAAAATGAATATTGTGTGAAGGAGAGTGCAATCAAGAAGACTCACATTTCCCGCGCCATGGCGTAGAATTCTTGCGGGTCAAGCGATGCAGTCCCTACGAGAAATCCGTCAATTTCTCCTGTCTTGAGGTAGTCATTGATATTCTTCGAATCGGCACTGCCGCCATAAAGATATGCTGCGCCCTCAGGTAACTGTACTTTTTTCTTCATTTCAAGGACATACTCGACATCGGCATTTTCACCGGTGCCGATTGCTTCTACGGGCTCGAATGCAACAATTTTTACCGACGAATACACGGTGTCAGTCGCATTCCTGATGCAAAGAATGGGGGAGATGTTGTACTGATCACACATGGAGACTTTATGTTCGATTTCCTGTTCGGTTTCCTGAAAATGTTCACGGCGTTCACTGTGTGCGACAATGCTGTAGTTTGTAATATCTTTAAGCGCTTTTGCAGTAACTTCACCCGTGTATTTGCCTTCCTTGAAAGCAGAAACATCCTGAGCGCCGACTTCTATTCCGGAAATATTCTCAAAATGATTTTTGACATAGAGTATGAAGGGGAACGGGGGACAGATAATGATTTTGACCGTGTTGTCTGCCAGTTTTTCCGTAAGTTTTATGTCGCCTGCAAGCTGATCTTTAAATGTTTCAATCCATTTGTCTATTTCAAAAAGGGTCGTTTGTGCTTTCCAGTTTGCGATAAGGTATTTCATACTTTGAATAATAATGTACTAACTGTTTAATCTCGCTGTAATTTTTTATGCTCTGTGGGCGTGCTCGCCGGAATGTGTCAGCTGCGCACCTCCCAAGTCGCAAAAAAATTGCATCGAGCACACAGAAAAGCTATTTGTTAAGCCTAGTAATCAAAATTTGTGAGTGAAGTGGATGTCAGATCCGCCAGCTGGCGGAGAGTTCACTTCCGAACAAATTTTCGGTTACAAGCTTCTAAACACAGATCTTAAAACAAGTTCATCATAACATTAAACATAATGTTATAAATCTCGTTCTTCATGACTAACTAATGATTTGGTATCATTATACTCTATGGTCGATGTACTCAAAGGCTTAAATACCCAGCAACAGCAGGCAGTCAAAATTGTGGAAGGCCCGTCGGTGGTGCTTGCCGGGGCGGGATCGGGCAAGACGAGAGTCCTTATTCATAAAGTCCTGAATCTTATTGAAAATCATCAGGTTGACCCTCATCAAATCGTGATGATCACTTTCACCAATAAAGCTGCACGTGAGATGAAAGAGAGGATCGCAAAATCGACGGGAAATGAAGCAACACTCGGCTATGTCGGGACCTTTCATTCATTTTGCTGTATGCTTCTCAGACGCGACGGAGAGCATATCGGTATTCCGCGTGATTTTGTCATTTATGATGATGACGATCAGCAGCAGGTATTGAAGCAGATTTTGAAAAATATAAACACAAAATACTCGCCGCGCTTCTTTTCTTCAAAAATCTCCGAAGCGAAAAATCAGCTTATCACACCGGGTCATTATCTCGAACTGTTTTCATATTACAAAGCCGCTGAAGTAGCCGAGGTTTATCACCAGTATCAGAAAGAATTGAAGAAAAATCATGCACTGGATTTTGACGATCTTATCATGAAGGTGGTTGAGCTTTTCAGCAAACATCCTCCCGTTTTGGAAAAATATCAGGACAGGTATCAATTTCTTCTGGTGGATGAGTTCCAGGACACAAACGTCGCTCAGTATGTCCTGACACAAAAACTTGCTGAAAAGCACAAAAATATTACGGTTGTCGGTGACTTCTCTCAGAGTATTTATTCATGGCGCGGTGCCGATATCAGGAACCTTGAAAAATTCAGTGAAGATTTTCCGGAAGCAGTTGTCATCAATCTGGAACAAAATTATCGCTCTACCCAAAACATTCTCGATTTTGCGTATGAAGTCATATCCGAAAATCAGACCCATCCGATCCTGCAGCTTTTTACCGAGGCCGACGGCGGAGAAGAAATCACGTACTATACGGCTGACAATGAAGAAGATGAGGCGATTTATATCGCAAACGTGATACAGCAGCTCGCAAATAAAGCGCAATACTCAGACATTGCCGTCCTGTATCGGACGAACGCACAGTCACGTGCGATCGAAGAGGTATTTCTTCATTACGGGATCCCGTATACATTGATTGGCGGGACAAGGTTTTATGAACGAAAAGAAATTAAAGACATACTTTCGTATTTACGGTTGTTCCTGCATCCTGAAGATACGGTAGCATTGGAAAGGGTCAAAAAAATCGGGAAAAGAAGATTCAGTGCGTTCAAAGATCTGTATCTGAATATCAAAGAAAACGTTGAGGAAATTCCGACAATCGAACTTATGGATCAGGTGTTCGAATCGACGGAGTATCTCGGCCTGTATGATCCTGATATTCCCGAAGACTATGCCAGACTTGAAAACATCAAGGAGCTGAAATCCGTTGCTCTCAGTTTCCCGAATATCGTCGAGTTTCTCGAGCAGGTGGCACTGGTCGAATCTGAGTATTTTGAAGGGGAAAAGGGAGGAAAAAGTAAAGACGGTGTACGTCTGATGACTCTTCACCAGGCAAAGGGGTTGGAGTTTGATTATGTATTTATCACGGGACTTGAAGAGGGGATACTTCCCCATTCACGGTCAATTGATGATCTGCATCAGCTTGAAGAGGAACGGCGATTGTTTTATGTGGGGATAACGCGGGCAAAAGACAAACTGTACATCACCCATGCCAGGAGGCGGATGATTTTCGGGCGCCGGAATGAGGCGATGAAGTCACGGTTTATCAGAAAAGAGGATGAGGAGGAGTATGAGGCCGTTGAGGATGATGAGTGGTGGTAAGGGGGATGATTTTATTGCTCGATACGATTTTTTTATGCTCTGTGGGCGTGCTCGCCGGAATATATAAGCTGCGCACCTCCCAAGTCGCAAAAAAAATCGGTATCTTCGCTTTTATTAAAGCGAAGTAATCAAAATTTGTGAGCGAAGTGGATGTCCGATCCGCCAGCTGGCGGAGAGTTCACTTCCGAACAAATTTTTGGTTACGAGCTTACAGTTCCAAATCATGTTCCGCTGGTTGACAACGAGTTTATCGGGACGGAATTAGTAATGGTCCGTATATCGAATCGTTTTCCCTTGAAAATTGACAGCCTGATATTCTTTTTCAGATATTTTTTCAAACCACATGACGGGGATTTTGCCGTGGCCTCCGGGGGTGTCGATGACGTATTCGGGGATACAGTATCCTGATATTTTGCCCCGGATTGACTGATAGATCTTTTTTCCTTCTTCGACTGAGACACGGAAGTGATGAGTACCTGCAGCCGGGTCGAGGTGATGGAGATAGTAGGGCTTTACTCCGATATTGGCCAATTGCGTGAAAAGCGAGGACAGAGTTTCAGCAGTGTTATTGATATCTTTCATAAGGACGGTCTGTGAAAGAAGCATGATCCCGCGATTTTTCATTTCCGTTACCCTTCCGACAAATTCTTCCGTTATCTCCCGCGGATGGTTGATATGGATGACAACGATGGTTTGCTTTTGTCCCGTTATGCATTCCAGAAACTCTTGGGTCACCCGTTTCGGATACACCGCCGGTGTACGTGTGTGAAATCTGATGATGCTGAGATGTTTGACACCAGTGAGGCGGTCGATAACCTTTTTCAAAAAGTGATCGGTAAGCATGAACGGGTCTCCTCCCGAAAGAATAACTTCTCTGAGTCCTTCATGCTTTTCAATGTACATCATCGCATCTTCATAATGTGCTTTGTTGGTATCAAGAAGATTTTTTCTGAAACAGAAACGGCAATGTACGGCACAGACGTTGGTCAGCATCAACAGACATCGGTCAGGATAACGGTGCACAATGCCGGGAACCGGCTCATGAACATGATCACCGATCGGATCCTGCAGTTCATAATCGTATATTCTATCTTCAAGACTGTTGGGAAGAACCATCTTTTTCAGAGAATCGTGAGGATCGGACCAGTCGATCAGGTCAATATAGTATTTCGGAATCAAAAGATAAAAATGCTTATTTTCCGTTATGTGTATCTCTTCAGGATTGAATTTGATACCCTTCGATTTCAAATACTCCGAAAGCTGTTGGGAGGAAAAAATAAAATCTTCTCTGTTCATAAAGCTCATATTATAGCGGAACCATTATTCGTCCAATCTTGCTTAAAAAGAAAACCTGATTTACGGGAATCATATATAATGTTTGAAACTATGAATGTAATCTTCGATTTTGACGGTACGATTGTGGGACCGGAATCCCTTCCGCTTCTTGCTTCGGTTGTCCTTGATGGAAATCCTGACAGAGAGGATATTGTCGCTGAAATTGAGCGGATCACACAGATGGGGATGAACAATGAAATCCCTTTTGAGGAATCACTTGCCCGAAGGCTTCAGCTCATGCGACCGCACCGGGAGCACATCGCTCAGGCCACTGATATATTGAGGCAGTCAGTCAGCCCTTCACTTGTAAGACAACGGGACTTTATACGATCACATCAGAACGAATTTTTTGTTGTATCAGGCGGCTTCATGGAAATTATTGTCCCGATCGTTGATGAAATCGGGTTCAAAGAGGACCATGTCTTTGCCAATACATTTTTATTTGACGGGGAGGGATTCGTGACGGGTTGTGATACGGAGAATCCGCTCTCCCGCTCCGGCGGAAAAGCCGAACTTATCAAAGGTCTGGGATTGGAAGGCCAGAAGATAATGATAGGTGACGGTTATTCCGACTACGAAGTTTTTTTGAAGGGTGCTGTTGATGGAATCATCATCTCCACGGAGTTTGTCCCGCCGAGGGAGTTTGTGAACGGTACGGTTCCTCAGGCCCGCAGTTTTGATGAAATCACCGCAGTACTTTTTCCCCATCCCATACTCGAGAGAGTGTAGTTTCCTCTTACCTGTTCCTTACATCACTTTTACCATTTCTTGAACTATTTGAAGGTATGATTAGTAACTACAATATGAAAAATATTGTAACCCATAAGGATCGATCCTACAGATTCTTGAGTTAGGGGAAGGATCACGTATAGAATCGTGAGTGGTTTTTCCATTTCCCCTAAGCTCAAGAATTTCCTATATTTGCGGCAAGCTGCGATTCGTAAAACTCCCGAATATGCCAGAACTCTCCGTTTACTTCAATATATTCCGTTGCCAGTTGATCAGGGGGAATTTTGTGCATTGAGTGTCCGTGGATATGCCTGAATGCAGTGTTTCTCCACGTCTCTTCCACAGCGCCTTCAAGATCATATCTGACATGATGAACCCGTTTGTCCTTCGCGAGTTTTTTTGCCACGGCAAATGCCTCACGATACTCATCCTCTTCAAACTGCACACCGAACGGTGCAAAGTTGTGGGAATGGAGATTCATATATCTTCCGTCTTCTGTCCAAATCAATGTCTCCCAGTATGCACGGCTCCCGATATGATGTACGAGACTCAAATTCTTTGGCAGTCTTTTATTCCACTCTTCCCATTCATCATGGAAATAAGGGAGTTCATATACGACCCACGGTTTTTCAAGGACCTCAGCCGGTGTGAAAAATTCTGACATAAAACACAAAAAAATAAAATGATAATTGATGTGACGACAATAGACTGTTTTTTATGAAGAGAGAGAAGAAAATTGTACCGATATTGAGCGTGAGTTCTATACACAAACTATAGTATTGAGCTCAAATCAATGCAATGTATCAAACTGTACCTCGGAGTAAGGGATATGTAAGCTTATAGTTATCGGTATTCTCTGACAACCTTGATGACAACGCCGCCGATTTCAAGCTTACGCTTCGGGAAAATGTCAGGATATTTTTTATTTGCGGCCTTCAAATATATTCTTCCGTTTTTATCAAAATAGTATTTGAGTGTCCATTCATCATCAATAAAAGCGGCGACGATGTCGGCCGTTTGGGGACGGAGGGATTTGTCCAAAACGACAAGGTCTCCTTCTATGATTCCGGCGCCTTCCATTGAATCTCCTCTGACCTTCAGAACATAGGTGTCGGCAGGATTTTCAATCGTAAACGGAACAAGCGTTACCGTCTCGTAATTCTCCTGTTCATCCTGCGGGAAACCCGCCTGAATGGAACCCAGAAGGGGAAATTCAAAAAAACGGTCCGTCGGAATAAGCTTTTCTTTGTTTACTTCCAAAAATCCTTCTTCTTTCCAGTGGTTGATCCAGTAGCCGACTGCACCGGGAGACTGCAGGTGAAAGAGGTCTTTCATTTCACGGAATGACGGAATGTAGTGGTATTTAAAGTAGAACCGTCTTAGGATGTCGTATTTGTCGTCTTTCATATCGTACAGCTGAACTAATAGTATACTTCAATTTAGTACAGCTGTACAAAATTGTCAATAAGATGTATGAGTTCCATACATATGGCACTCTTTAGGTAAAATAGATAATAGGTAATCCATAGGTGAAATATTGTTCAGGCTTTTGTGAACTCGCTTTGTATTGTACCAGACGAGGTATTCAATAAGGTGACGATTGAATGATCCGATACCGGTCCACTTGGTATAGATGTAGGGGTTCATAAATTCTTCCTGGAGTGTTCTGTTTGCTCGCTCAATAAAGGCATTGATCTTGGGACATCTGGGGTAGATAAAGAGGTGTGGGATATTGTTTTCTTCCAGATAGTCATGGAAGTTTCCCAGATACTCGAGGCCGTTATCTGTTTGTATGGTTTTTATACCATCTTGTATTGGGTATACTAGTTCCAGTCTTCTCATAAAATCAGCACCGTTTCGGCTGTTGAGTTTTGAGTATCCGTAGGAGAACTGGAATTTGAGTTTGATGTCCACTGCATTGAAGACATACAGCTTGATTCCGTGTACAAACTTCGTGATGGTATCAATCTCAATGTATCCGGTATCTTCCACCTTGGGAGACCGCTTGACCTTCTGTCGGTACTTTACTTTCCGTTTTGCAAAGCCACTTGCTGGATTGTGATAGATCCGGTAGGTCTTGCGCTGCAGGTTGTGTCTTTTGATCACTTTTCCAATGGTTGACTCAGATATAGTTGAAATTCCTTCCTGTAGGCAATACTCATCAAGTAAGGGCTTGATCTTCTCCTTTCCCAAACAAAAGTATTGTTCTCGAATCTCTTTGATAAAGGATATGACCTTCGGGTGAGTCTCCATACGTCGGGGTGTCTTTGGCTTGGTTGTCTCTGGTATCAGGCTATCCAACTGCCCTTCTGAATCTCGCCGTCTCTTCCTCCATCGAAACAATGTCCTTCGTGATATCCCATATGCATCAACTGCAGCTTGTATCCCGTACTTCTCTGCAAATGTCAGAACATCGTTTCTGATTTGTGCTACATCTGACTGATTGTAGTCTGATAGAGATCGTATCTTTTTCATAAGATCTCTATTGTACTGCCAGTCATAACTCCTAATTACTCGAAGCTGATCTCCTCCCCATTTACTCATAGATGTTAGTTCCCTATGAGTGCCATATCTTTCGTAACTTATTCATAAGAAGATTGTTGATATATTGACATGTATTTGTCATCCCGAATTCTGAGCTCTGGTTTATCGTCTTATGAACAGGTTCGGGATTCTAAGTAAATTCTTTAGTCTCGATGTGATTTTTTTAGCTCTGTGGGCGTGCTCGCCAGAATCTGTCAGCTGCGCACCTCCCAAGTCGCAAAAAAATTTCATCGAGCACACAGAAAAGCTACTTGTTAAGCGCAGTAATCAAAATTTGTGAGTGAAGTGGATGTTCGATCCGCCAGCTGGCGGAGAGTTCACTTCCGAACAAATTTTCGGTTACAAGCTTATAAACACAGATCTTGAAACCAATGCAGGATGAAAATATAACCCAAAAAAACACCCTCCGGCTAGCTTCAGAGGGTGTTTAGTCGATCAGGTGAAAAGATACATTATCTCTTTCCGGCCTTCTCATTTGATTGGACGTAGCTTACGCATTGTCCCTGGTTCTTGAATGTAGGACTATTGAATGTCATCCATCCCCCGTTCTTACATTCATTCTTGTCTGTCGGCGGACCGATGATGTTGTTTACTTCAACGGTAATAACATCGACTGATCCGGCATCCTTGTTGTCGAACTGATCACGTGCTTCGAGACGGATTGTGTATGTGCCGTCAGGAACTGCAGTGGTATCCCACATGAAGAGGGATTGATCAGTGAACGAGTTGCTGTCATAGACAGTACCCGGTCCGGCGACAACCGCATTTGATGCATCCCGGACTACGGTGTAGTATCTCCAGGGATTGTCATCAGTGACTGTTCCGCGGACATCGACCGTGCCTGTCAGCACTGCTCCGTCTGCGGGAGCGGTGATTTCGACATCAGGTGCTTCGGTGTCGGGTGCAGGTGTTGCTGCGGATTCCATGGTGAGATTATCGAAGAGGAAACCGTTCCCTGCGTTTGCAGGTATAGCAGTGCCCGAAGTCCTAAAGAGTACTGTGCGTACAATTCGGGGACTTTGTTCGGCAGATGCTTCAGTATCAAATCGATAATAATTCTCCCATGACGTTCCGGTGTGAACCAGAACTCCGTCAATGTAGACTTCCACAACGTCGTTTGACGGACCGTCCATGACATCCATCACAAGACGGATTGTATGCGGGACTGTTCTGTCAAGAGTTGCAATTGACGTTCCTACAAAGTTTGCAGGACTCGAAGTACCCTGGACATCATAAAATGCCACATCGATTCCGGCTGAGGTATCAGTAAAACTGAGGTAACTCATACGGGAACCGTCTCCGCGATCTGGAGACACTGAAAGGAACATTCCCGGTTGTTCGGTCGGGGAGGTAGATGCAATATCAAACTGCATGTCAAACCGTGTTTGACGTACTCCTTCCGGATAACCGTTGGCGGTAGCGTCTGCTTCTCCTACTGCATCAGCAAGCGGTTCTGCGAACGTATGGTCGCCGAACGAACTGCTGGTGACAGCGTTGGAGATGCGCAGTGTCTGATCACCGAATGACGGAATACCGTAAGTATTAGTTTCAACTTCAACATCGTACGGTCCTGTTTTCATCCAATTGTTTTGTCCGTTGATATTCCCCGTTGTAAAAGTGGGAGTATCAAAGTTGACTGAAGCGGTTGAAGCGAATACAGGAACTGCAATGAATGCGAGTGCGATGAACGAAGTCAGAAATCCGATAAGTTTTTTCATATTTTCACCTCCTTTCTTTTTGCTCAATTTTTTTACTATAGCGGCTCTACTGTGAAAGACTTGTAAGAAGACAGTTTTTAATGTATATTGACACGCACAAGTCGCGTCTTTATAATCTCTTTGAATTATTCCCTGAAAAAATGTCAGTACTTGAAGCATACAGGCACATAAAAGAAGACAAACCGTACATTAACTGTGCCTCAGCAGTCGTTCACGCATTGTCACAGCAGACACCACATGAACTATCAACTCTTGCAGTGCTGGATAATAACGCACAATCTCTCGTAGATATCGCAGCATGTGTCGCGGTAGAGCATGCCCGAAAAGGGAATTTCACGGCAACACATGCCATGGAACCCGAAATGACCCCTTCTTATTTTTTTCGAAATGTTCAAAGGCAGATTTCACATCATAACGACGGCGGTTATTATATCGGCGGTTTGATGGCTACTGTTGAACGCACTCTTAAAGGTCCGGAGCTGCATGTCATCGGAGTGATGAATCATCATAAAGGACGGCAGGAAATGTTTACGGTATGTGACACAAGCAAAATGTTCAGTAAGACCCTTGTACGGCGTATGACACCGAGGGAAATGGATGAGAGGATAATCGATCCCGGCGTATATGAAGATTACCGTGCATTGGCGCTTGTCGGATATCCGTTGGAAGTCCTCGAACAGGATCCGGATTTGCACGGAGATCTTTCATCAATAGAACACGAAATGCAGATGGCAGAGTATCGGATGTATGAGTGTCTTGAACGTGTCGGCTTATTTCATATGGTTCAAACTCCTTTTTCAGGCAGATAGTCAGATACGAACAGTGCCGGAGTCAAAAAATCATTTGCTTCGATTTGCTGAAAAAAAGCACGGACCGTTGCCTCTGTATCTACAATCTGCGGAAGCTGTTGCTTTGTCAATATCTGTGCTTTCATTTCTCTCATTTCATCAAATGTGGTCGGTACATTGGATCGCACTTGAGTCCTCCAGCCTTCTTCCCAGCCTGATCTTGCATTTCCGTAAAACATTTTTGTCAAAGTCGTTCCTTTTCCGTCTTCGCTCGGACCGTCTATGACATGGATTCCCAATGTATACAACGGATTCTGCCCTTTATACTTTTCTTCCGTCACCTCAAAAAGTTCTATCCATTCTCCATACAGAGTAAGTCCCTGAAATGCCGTTCTTTTGATGTGAGGGTGACGGGGATCTTCTGCCCGAAATACGTATCTTCGGTCTCCGTACTCATTCAGGCATATGACGTCCGCTTCAATCGGTGATTGTTCCGTAACCCGTAATGATTCAAGTTGTACTGTCATTTGAGTATTATAACAATCTATTATGAGATAGTTGTGAATATTTTATGAAAAACGATTCAGATATGGATAGTGATTATGTATCATAAGATATGGCTGTTTTAATGGTTGTTGTTCAATTTGTTTCACTTGTCTTACTGGCTTTATCGGCTCCGATTTTGCCAGAGTCCTATCTGTCACTCGGATTGTATATGGCAGCTGCCGTGACGGGGATGTTTGCTCTGCAGGCGATGCGCCGGAGTAAGCTTCGGATTTCTCCGAAAGTGGATCCTGAAGCGAAGCTTGTGACAAACGGCATTTACCGTTTTATCAGGCATCCGATGTATCTTTCCGTGATTCTGATGGGAGCGGCGATGCTGGTGAATCAATATACGCCTCTCAGAATCGGCATTTTCGTGACTCTTGTCATTGATCTCCTGGTAAAAATGCTGTACGAAGAACAAATGCTGCGAAAGCGGTTCGGGGATGATTATGTCGAATATAAAATGCACACAAAACGGCTGATCCCGTTTGTATTCTGACTTACGAGCTGTATGCAGGGGCCTGTTGGGGTACGTTTCCGAGTGTCCATTTCCGGGGGAATGAGCTCATGCCGAATACCTTGATTCTGGCGTAGGTCAGCATGGTGTGCACGACTGTCTGCAAAAATACCGGATTAGTCACGAAACGCTGAAGCAAAGCCGGAGAAATGCTTCCTTTTATGATGTAATCTTCCATTTGTTTGATAAATTCCTGATCGACTGATCCGTTTTTGAACCAGTTGCCCATGGTATCCATCAGTTTGCTGGTATTGCCCGTATGCTGTTCACGCAGTCTCGCAAGCGTGAAAGCCAGAAACTGATAGTCGTTCGGCCAGAACTGCTTGAGTCTGTCATGTACCTGCAGAGGAGTATGATTCTGATCGATTGCCTCTGCCGTGACGACACCGCTAAGGAGCGTCCTGTTGAATGATTCACCGCTTTTCGGCTTGGCGACGCCTGCCGCTTCACCGACTGCATATACATGTTGTGTGTCAGGCTTGTACAATCCTTCGGAAAGTATTTTTCCTGCCGTAAGTTCGATGGGGTGATTGTCAATCAATTGAAGGCCCGGTATTGTTTCCGCAAAATCGACAAGGTGCCTGAGTCTGGTGTCTGCTTCATTCAGAAATTGGGGAAAAAAGGATTCCCATCCCCATGCCGAATATACGATATCAAGAAGCGGTTCACCGTTCGGTCCCGTGTAAATGCTGGGGTTTATCCAGGAGGTAGCTCCCGTCTTATCCCAGACGAGTATCATTTCATCTTGAGCCAAGGTTCCCGGATACTGCCCTGCATAGACATATTCAGCGATTTTATCGCGTTTTGCGACTTCCGGTGCGACGTGAGCCATGATGGATCTGCCCGCCCCGGTGCTGTCAATTGCGGCATCAAACTGCCTTCTGCCCCCGTCTATGGTGACTTCGACTCCGTTCTGGTTTTCCCGTACCTTCACATGCCTGAGCTCATTTGATGAATAGCTCTCTACCGTGATACTTTCTTTGCCGTTCAGTCTGGCGTTTGCATCTTCCGTCAGCTTCGGGTAATTGACCATAAAATAGTCAGTGCCTGTCTCGACGCTGAAATCAGTACCGTTGACGGTATAGATTCGCATGGTAGGGAGCGGTTTACGATATTCGGGAGGACAATAGGTGTCCATTACATCACGATAAATACCGGTTGAGGTAGAATAAATCGAGCGGCTGTTGCCTTGCGGTGTATCGGGGACAATACGGGTCACCCGGTGACCGGAGTTTGTGAGTGCATCTGCACTGGATATGCTTCCCGGCCCGTTGCCGAATATAGCAATTTCTTTAGAATTACACATTGAATATGTATTATAGCCTATAATATATAGTTTGTAAAGGAGAATTGAGTCTGAGAGAGGGATTGGGAGTTCGGCACTGTCTTTCAATAAGATCTGAAACCCGTCCATGAGACGATGAACTTATGGCTCAAAGTTTGGAATGAAAGGAAAATAAATTTGAGCGAAGATGTAATTTTTTTGCGAATTGGGAGGTGCGCAGCTTATTGATTCCGGCGAGCACGCCCACAGAGCATAAAAAATTGTATCGAGCGATAATTATGATATGGTTCCTGAATCAATCCGCCAATCGGCGGTCAGGATAACATAAATTCTAATTTAAGGTTACAAGCTTACCAAGGCAAACCCGAAACATACTTACTGAGCAAGCATGGCTCTGAGGTCCACACCCGTCTCGACAGGCGCAGTCAGAATCTTTCGTGCAAGCTCCTGACTCGGTACGGCAATATCTGCTTCAGTAAGGTCCCACTGCTGTTCTAGATATTCCTGTGAAAAATACGGAATGGACTGTAGGGCGCTCGGGTCGGTGAGGGTGTCGAGCCGCTGCGGTACGGGACGTTCCTGATGTTTCCTTTCATCATCATGAAGAAAATGACTCGCACGCATCGCATGTTCACTGTAATCGACTGTGCCGTCAGGGTCGATGAAAAAGGTAGCGATGTCCGTGAGATCGTCAGGAGTCGCAGTCTGAAGCTGCAGGGATACTGAGGTGTCAGGGTAGACATTCATTCGGATACGTCTTTCGGGCATCAAAAGAAGACCGAAGGAATGCTGCCTGTGGGGGGCATATCTCATCTGCCGGTCGACTGCAAGGGTATAGGGGTAATGCGTATCTGATGGGAAGATCACACGATCAAGCCGATAGTGCTGGTAGGGACCTTCCATGTATCTGAATGCATGTCCGCGGTCATCAAATTCACTTTCTGCGAAGTCTTCAAAATCAGGATAGATAGATTGTAAATCTGCCGGTGATACTCCGATCCGGGCTAAATATTCAAGTGCTTCGGGGTATTGTTCGAGGCCCGGATACTGTGCGAGTTCCTGTTTGGATATCTTCTGCTTTCTTTCAGCGGGCTCCGATCCGTGATTGGAATAGACGAGTATGCTTGCCGCAGCACCATAATCTTGAGCTGTGGGATCTCTTCGAAGTCCCAAACGACGGAAAAAGCTTTCAATTGCCATAAGAAAAAAAATGAACTTATAGAATTGATGTTATTATAGTCTCACTTTGCAAAAATGAGGTGAGTTTGTAAGAGTATTGTGTGTATTTGATATTCAGGCACAAGGGGAAGGTATAATGAGTTTATGGATATGGGAAAGCTACTTGTTATTTTCGGTGCAGTCATCATTTTGGCGGGGATATTCATGTCTTATGGGCCGTCGATCCCTTTTTTGGGGAAACTTCCGGGCGATATCTATTTCAAGCGTGATAATTTTTCATTCTATTTCCCGATCACGACGTCAATTCTTGCCAGTATCCTTTTGACTTTTCTGTTTCGGATTTTTTCAAAATGAGTCAGAGCAATGTAATGTGAGAGAATGTTGAGTTTTTATTGACTCTGAATAACTGTTGTATACAATTAGGATATCAATGATTGAATTCATTTTATTTATTATCGGTATTGTGATTCTGGTGAAGGGCGCGGATTTTCTGGTAGACGGTGCTTCTTCTCTTGCATTCAAATGGGGCATTGCACCGATGGTGATCGGACTGACGGTGGTTTCCTTCGGGACTTCGGCTCCTGAGCTTCTGGTATCTATGACAAGCGCTTTCAAGGGCAGTACGGATATTGCTCTGGGAAACGTGGTTGGGTCGAATATTTTCAATATTTTGCTCATTCTCGGAATAAGCGCGATCATTTTTCCGCTGAAAGTCCAAAAAAACACGGTTTGGAAGGAAATTCCGTTTTCTTTTTTGGCGGCTATTTTTGTCCTTATCCTTGGTTTTCGGACATTCATTGATGAGCGGCAGTTTCAGAGTATCATACTTGCCGGATCTCAGATTGAGGGTGTGATCACGCGCTCGGACGGTCTGACTCTTCTTGCCTTTTTCATCATCTTTTTGTATTACACGTTCGGTATTGCGAAAGTGTCGGGTGATTCTGATATTGAGATAAAAAAGATGAGTATGGGAAAGATTGTTTTGTTTATCATTTTGGGTGTTGTGGCACTGGTGATCGGAAGCCAGGTGGCGATTGACAATGTGATTGCCCTTGCCCGGATGCTGAATATCAGTGATACCCTGATCGGTTTTACGCTCGTTTCGGCGGGGACGAGTTTCCCTGAACTTTTTACGAATATTGCCGCAGCACGCAAAAAAAATGCCGATATTGCTGTCGGAAACATCGTCGGCTCCAACATTTTCAATATTTTCCTGATTCTCGGCGCGACTTCATTTGTCAAAGACATTCCGATCCGGGGTATTCAGATTGTGGATATTATGATTCTCTGGGTTGCGACGGCGGTCCTGTTTGTGTCGATTTTCGTTTGGCAAAGGCATACTCTGGGCCGGAAAGAAGGGATCATCATGGTCCTGGGATATATCGCCTATACTGCGTTCTTGGTATACCGCGGCTGATCAGGGAGAAACTTCAGTTTGATATTTAATATCATTACGTTATCTTGTAAACTGAATGGTATAGCATTTGTATGCAATCTATGAGTGAATATTATGCTCAACAGTTTACAAAAAGCACGCTTTCCATGAGACTGTCAGGAAAACAGAAAGCCTTTTGGTATTTCTCTTCTTATCGATAGTAATCGGCGGCTGGTACTTCTCTCCCGAAGCCCGCTGCAGAAGGCAGGCCAAGAAAAATGTCTACTCAAATGCCGCAGTCGCAGATGTCAGCGAAATCCCCGACGCCTATCGCGCGATCCTCCAGGATGCCATCGAGGTAGAGTTGCAGAAGTGCATGGAAGGGAAATAGGTGAGAATATTTTTTAATAAACGCTCAAAGCTACATTGAAAAGTACATGTGCCCGTGCGGTCTGAAGCCTTGACACACATGCATTTGTTATAATATCCTGCTATGACAGAACATAAATCATATCCCATCACAAAGTATGAACAACCACCCGTCTCAAATGAAGATGTATTGAGTTATCTCATTTTCAGAAATCGAAGACTTCATTTTGATGAATTGCCTCCTCAGCTGGATTTTTCTGTGTTTGAAGGAGTTCATACGGAATTATATGAAAATTATGAAGATGTTCCTGAGGTGCCTGATGCAGACTCTTATCTTGCTGCATTGACAGAACAGTATGCTTTACTTTCGACACCTGAAGGTAGAACATTGTTAGAAGAGCTAAAAACTATTTACTATCAGAAAGCAGCCGGAGAACGTTCGACCATAATTTTCTTTGATAGGGAATCAGGGAATCTCAAAAGAACCCCTTTATCTTTTGGGGATATTACATCGACTTCTAATGATTACAATATGGTGATTCGGGAAAAAGGGATTCCTGTCATAAATATTCATACTCACCCTAAAAATGCTTTTTTTTCAATCCAGGATTTTAGTTCTATGTTAACTCCTGCTTTCAGTGACGAAATGCCCTATGATTATGCTTCAACAGTTCTTTGTCCGGATTATCAGATTTTGGCTATTGCTACCGCAGAGACGCCTGTTATGGGACTGACGGAATTTGAAGAATTACGAGATTTCTACAGAGCTTCTCCTGAAGAACAAAAACGAATGGATGAACTGCGAAAAAGAAAGGGGAAAGTTGAGCATATGCTGGCCGCTTTCAATGCAAACTCAGAGCAAAACCTTCAAGAATATCAGCGTACATTATTGGAGGAAGTAGGCAATCAACCTGACATTTTGCAGGCGAGGATACAGCAGTGGGCGCTAAAGTGTCGGGATTTCTTTGACAATGATTTCTCCCCACGGTTTAATCGCGTATATTCGAAAGCCTCACAACAATCAGATGATTACGCTGCACAGGTATATAATGGAAATGCAGTCGCATTCGCGCGTGCGATGAATCTCAAACTCTACATGGCCACTGACGGAGCACATTTTTCTGAATTCAGCGCGTGATAGTTATTTGTGAAAAGATTAGAAAGTGCTTCGATGGGGGATAACGGTTATGCTGAAGGCTGTTTGATCTGATAAATCCCGAATTGGCCCCCGTGTTGTGTCACGTAATTTGATAGATGTGCGATCTCTTGAGCATGAACATGCATTTGTCCCAAAGGATTGTCCGAGTCTACCACTACATAAGAATCCGTATCTTCCTGCAGTATCGCCATCACATGCGCTGGTGCGTCGGGGTAGTGTTCACTCCACAAGTATCCCAGCACTTCTCCTTCTCCAGCCTGCTCTTCTAGGGGTATTACTCCACCAAACAGAGCCGAAATATCTTCTCCGGCGATTTCGTGATCGGCACTTACCATCCAATTGACTTGAAATCCCGCTTCATTGACACATTCCTGTAGATCACGCGATTGTCTTTCGGGTGAGATAGAACTCGGATTGATCGTTGCTCCGAGAGCGGTGAGAGAGACTTCAACACAACCGTGAGTATATCCGGCTGCAGCCAGCTGGTGGTGGAGTTCGCGTGAACGAGAAAGATTTTCCCGAACCATTTCAGTAGACATGGTATTAGGTTGATTATAACAAAAGTACCTTGAGGGTTTATGTGATTTGATAGATAGAGAAGTGGTAGAATAGGAGTGTAAGAAGGAGAAGTTTATGAAGTATTAATTGAACAATGAATCTACTGATATAATTAAAATATGGCAATAAAACCTAATACTAACATGACAAAAGAACAAGAACGTGCAGAACTTCATCGTACAATCTGGCAGATAGCAAATGACCTTCGAGGTAGTGTTGATGGTTGGGATTTTAAACAATATGTTTTGGGAATGCTTTTCTACCGCTTTATCAGTGAGAACCTGACCAATTATATCAATGCTGAAGAGCGTAGAGCAGGTAAACCTGAATTTGATTACAAATCGTTATCGGACTCAGAAGCTGAGTTTGGTAGAACAGATACTGTCAAAGAAAAAGGCTTTTATATTTTACCAAGTGAGTTATTCCAAAATGTCGTCAAAAAGGCACGCAACGATGCAAATCTCAATGAAACTCTAGCATCAATCTTTAATAACATCGAAGCCTCTGCAAAAGGTGCAAATAGTGAAGATGACTTTAAAGGACTCTTTGACGATATTGATGTGAACTCGGGGAAACTTGGAAATACGGTAGAAAGGAGAAATCAAAAGCTTGTAAAACTTCTTGAAGCGATTGCGGGACTACGTCTTGGCAACTACTCAGACAACACAATTGATGCATTCGGTGATGCATATGAGTTCTTGATGACGATGTATGCTTCAAATGCTGGAAAGTCTGGAGGAGAGTTTTACACCCCTCAAGAAGTCAGTGAATTGCTTGCAGAGATCACAACAATTGGAAAAAAGGAAGTCAACAAAGTATATGATCCAGCATGTGGTTCTGGATCCCTTCTTCTCAAATTTGCAAAGGTTCTAGGGAAAGAAAATGTCCGACAGGGATTTTATGGTCAGGAAATAAATCTCACTACGTATAATCTTTGTCGTATCAACATGTTTTTACATGATGTAAATTATAATAATTTCGACATTGCACATGGTGATACACTTACTGATCCAAAGCACTGGGATGATGAACCTTTTGATGCAATTGTCTCAAATCCTCCCTACTCGATAAGATGGGAAGGTGATGCAAATCCGCTTTTAATCAATGATCCTCGGTTTTCTCCAGCAGGTGTACTTGCTCCAAAAAGTAAAGCTGATTTAGCCTTTACGATGCATATGCTGTCGTGGCTTTCAACTAGTGGCACGGCTGCAATCGTTGAGTTTCCAGGAGTGTTGTATAGAGGTGGTGCAGAACAAAAAATCCGTAAGTACCTCATTGAGAACAATTATGTTGATACGGTTATCCAACTCCCTCCCGACTTATTCTTTGGAACAACTATAGCAACTTGTATTATTGTCCTTAAAAAGAGCAAAAAAGATAACAAAACACTCTTTATAGATGCCTCTGCTGAATTTGTAAGGGGTGGCAATAAGAATAAGCTCAGTGAGGCAAATAGATTAAAAATTCTTGATGCGTATTCCAAGCGCGAAGATCAAGAGTATTTCGCAAAGCTGGTAGACAACAAAGTAATTGCAGAGAATGAATACAACATCTCTGTCTCAAGTTATGTTGTTGCAGAAGATACAAGAGAAGTTATTGATATTAAAGAACTTAACGCAGAGATTGAAAAGATTGTAAAAAGACAACATGAGCTAAGAGTTGCGATTGATGAGATTGTTAAAGAAATTGAAAATAACTAGATAATCATTATGAAACTTCACAAAATTACTATAGAAGATTACAGAAGTGTAAAGAAAATACCTTTTACAATAGAAGTAAGAGACGATGATAGTTTTACATATGGGCTAATTGGCATTAATGAAGCTGGTAAATCATCTATCTTAAAAGCTATTGGTTTAAAGGATGGTTTGCTCGATGCATCCGGAACGAAACTTCCTTTATCAAAGGACTTTCGTCAAAAAAAAGATATATGTGTTACTTACTCATATGAGATAACACCTGCCGATGATCAAAAACTTTATGAACTTATAAACAATAGAGAAGAAAACATGTGTTTAGAAAAGCCTTCAGAAACAGAAATAGTGGAAAATATCCCTGCTGAATCTAAAAAACACGAAATTGTGAAGCCCACATATAACTCAGTCTCTAGTGATCTAATTGTTAACTTTCGAATTTGTTTTAAAACTGCAAGCTCAGAACCTATTTTCTCCATAACAGTTATTCAGAATGATCAAGAAGTTAAGATTTCAAGTACAGACGAAATCCTTAGCTTTTTCAAAGACAACGTGCATAAGACAATTTTTTGGACCGCCGAGGACAGATATTTAATTTCTAAACCAATTAATATTGCTCAATTTATTGCGGATACCAGTATTTCTATTCCACTTAGAAATTGCTTTTTGCTGGCATCAATCAAGGAAGAAGAAATAAATCAAAGTTTATCTGATGCCCTGGCTGATACAACAGATTGCGAATTTCTCGAAGAGACTCTTGCAAATAATGTTACAGAACATATTAAGTCGGCTTGGCCAAATCATCCAGTTAAGATTACCTTTAAAATAATGGATGGTCATATCAATTTTCATGTCAAGGACTTGGATAGTAAAGGCAAGGCTCAAACTTCTGACATGCGAAGCGATGGTTTTAAACAGTTTGTTTCATTTTTATTGACTATTGCGGCTGAGAATAAGAATGAGGAATTAGAGAACACAATTCTTTTGCTTGATGAACCTGAGACACATTTGCATCCTAAAGCTCAAGAATACTTGCTCACTCAGTTGATCGGAATTACTAATAACAAAAAAAATAATATGATGTCTTGTTTGCAACACACTCCAATTACATGATTGATAAAAAAGATCTTGGCAGATATTTTCGAGTAGAGAAGAAAGCCGATGAGTCTTTTGAAGAACATACCCATGCAACTCAATTTGATAAAAAACTAACAAGTTATGCAGAAGTTTCATTCGAGGTATTCGATATACTAGACGAGCAATATCACAATGAGCTTTATGACAAGCTTAGAGATTGGTACGTTAAGGAGTGCAATTCTAAAGAAGTGGATGAAACAAAGCACATCGAAAACATTGGCATAAATCCTTTTGATGACCAGTACTTTAAGCAAATAAAGAAGCTTGCTAAAGATTATCAAGACACGAGCAAGAAAAGTACCAAAGATGCAAAAGTGACGCTTCCCACATATATTCGAAACTGTATCCACTATCCAGCAAATAAAAAATTAAATTTTGATGAAAAGTTAAGAGAATCAATTTCTATCTTAAGAGAATATGTGAATTCTGATATTAAATAGTTGGAAATTATTTATCGCCAAATGATTAACAATGAAAAGGTTATTCATACTTTAAAAAAATGACAAATAACAAATTCAAAAAACTCATTACTGAACTTTGTCCTAAGGGTGTGGAGTTTTTGGAGTTGGGAGGAGTAATTACTGATCTAAGAACTGGACTTAATCCTAGACAAAATTTTAAACTCAACCCACCAGATGGGAGCAACTGGTATATAACTGTGCGTGAGTTAGCAGGGTTTGATATTAAATATTCAGAAAAAACTGACAAAGTTGATGATGACGGATTATCAATTATTCAGAAGCGTTCAAGGTTGAAAGTCGGTGATGTCTTGTTTTCGGGCACCGGAACTATCGGCCGCACAGCGCTAGTAAAAGATGCTCCACTTGATTGGAATATTAAGGAGGGAGTATATGCGATTACTCCGAATCATAAGATTTTGAACAGTAGATACCTGATTTATATTTTTCATAATTTGATCGATAAGATTGTTGCGCAGGCAGATGGCTCAACAGTTGCGAGTATTTCAATGAAAAATTTAAAGAAGTTTAAAATCCCCCTCCCGCCTCTCCCTATCCAAGAAGAAATTGTAAAAATCATTGATACCTTTACAGAACTAGAAGCAGAACTAGAAGCAGAACTAGAAGCAAGAAAGAAGCAGTATGAGTATTACATTAATGGTTTGTTCAAACTTGAAAATGCTGACCATCAACCATTAGGTGAAATCGGTCACTTTACTCGAGGAAAAAGATTTGTTAAAAATGATATTCTCGAGGAGGGTTTTCCATGCATCCATTATGGAGAAATGTATACATACTATAATGTTTGGACAGAAAAAACCAAGTCATTTATTAGTCCCGATTTGGCATCGAGATTGAGAACTGCACATTACGGCGATGTTGTTCTTGTTGCAGCAGGTGAAACTATTGAGGATATTGGTAATGCAGTAGCATGGTTAGGTAATTCAGATGTAGTTATTCATGATGCCTGTTTTGCCTTTTCTCACAAACTAAATCCGAAATATGTTTCTTACTTTTTTAGAACTAATAATTTTCGATCACAAATTAAGCGGTATGTCTCATCTGGGAAAATATCTGCGATTAACGATAGAGGATTAGCTAAGGCAATTATTCCGATACCATCTGACAAAGAACAAGAACGAATCGTATCAATCCTAGACAAATTTGATGCTTTGGTGAATGATATTTCTGTAGGTTTGCCAGCAGAGCTTGCTGCTAGACGAAAACAATATGAATACTATAGAAATAAACTACTAACTTTTAAAGAATATGAAAACTGATTATAAGTACAACCTAGTAGCAGAAGGACCTCAAAGTACTGTGGTATCCGAATATGTACGTGATGCCAGTGTTGTACGAGATGCTGCATACCAAACAGAGGCAGAACTTGAGAAAGAATTTATTAAACAACTTGAATCACAGGCATATGAATATATTCGAATAAAAACAGAAAGAGATTTAGTACAAAACCTACGTGCTCAACTGGAAAAACTGAATGCATTTACTTTCACAGATTCGGAATGGGAAAGATTCTTTACTAGCGAACTCGCCAATCCCAATCAAAGCATTGCAGAAAAAACTTTGACGATTCAAGAGGATTATATTAAAAACCTTTCTCGTGATGACGGCACAGTAAAGAATATTTATCTCCTCAAGAAAGACACTATCCACGACAATGTTTTACAAGTGGTAAATCAATACTCTACCGATGAAGGTGAACGGGCAAATAGATATGATGTGACAATTTTGGTAAATGGACTGCCTCTAGTGCATATCGAGCTCAAGCGAAGAGGTGTTGCTATTCAAGAGGCTTTCAATCAAATTAATCGATATCAAAGAGAGAGTTTTTGGTCAGCATCAGGACTTTTTGAGTATGTCCAATTGTTTGTGATATCAAACGGCACTCATACGAAGTACTACAGCAACACGACTCGATCTCAACATATAAAGGATTCTAGACAAGGGACTGTAAATAAAGGGAAAAGAACGAGCAACAGCTACGAATTTACCAGCTGGTGGGCTGACGCCAACAATAAGCCCATTACAGATCTCATGGATTTTGCCAAAACATTTTTTGCAAAACATTCACTACTCAATATCCTCACTCGTTATTGTGTATTTACCACAGACAAGCTCCTACTTGTGATGCGACCATACCAAATCGTCGCAACGGAGAGAATACTTAACAGAATTGAAGTTAGTACTAATTACAAAAAGATGGGAACAACTGAAGCTGGTGGGTATGTTTGGCATACTACTGGCTCTGGTAAAACGCTCACCAGTTTCAAAACTGCACAACTTGCAAGTAAGTTACCGTACATCGACAAGGTCTTATTTATTGTTGATAGAAAAGATCTCGATTACCAAACAATGCGCGAATACGACAAGTTTGAGAAGGGTGCTGCGAATAGCAATACAAGTACGGCAATTTTAAAGAAACAGCTCGAGAATCCAAATGCTCGAATAATTGTAACTACAATTCAGAAGCTTGATCGATTCATTAGAAGAAACAACGGTCATGCAATTTATGATGGACATGTAGTTTTAATATTTGATGAATGCCACAGATCACAGTTTGGTAACATGCATTCTGCAATCACAAAAGCATTTACTAAGTATCATATATTCGGATTTACGGGCACTCCAATCTTTGCTATCAATGCTTCATCGAGTGGCAGACCTGATTTAAAAACAACTGAGCAAGCCTTTGGAGAAAAGTTACACATCTATACTATTGTTGATGCAATCGCTGATAAGAATGTTCTGCCTTTTAAGGTGGACTATATTTCAACAGTTCGAGAAGCAGAAGATATTGAGGACAAAAAAGTCAGTGATATCGATCGTGAGGCAATACTTTCTGATCCGACGCGCATATCAAATATTGTCACCTACATCAGAGAGCATTTTGACCAGAAAACTAAAAGAAATAGTTTTTATAAAATAAAAGATAGACGCCTTGCAGGCTTTAACTCAATTTTTGCCGTTTCATCCATTGAGTTTGCAAAGACATACTATGCAGAGTTTAAAAAACAACTCGCAGATCTTCCCTCAGATAAACAACTTAAAATAGCACTCATCTATAGCTTTGGGGTCAATGACGAGGATGCTGATGGCATGGTAGATGAGAATTCAGAAGACACAAGTGGACTCGATCAAAGTTCTCGAGATTTTCTTGAAGCTGCGATCAAGGACTATAACAAACATTTTGGAACATCTTTTGACACTTCTTCAGACAAGTTTCAGAATTACTACAAAGACGTGAGTGAACGAGTAAAAAGCCGTGAGGTAGATATTTTGATTGTCGTGAACATGTTCCTTACTGGATTTGATGCAACAACGCTGAATACACTCTGGGTAGATAAAAATTTACGTTTGCATGGCCTGCTCCAAGCATTTTCTAGAACAAATAGAATTCTTAACAGTGTCAAAACATTTGGAAACATTGTTTGCTTTCGAAATCTGGAAAAAGCAACTAATGAATCTCTCTCGCTATTTGGAGACAAGGAGGCAAGCGGCATTGTCCTCTTAAAGGCATATTCAGATTATTACAATGGTTATTCGGATAAAGGTAAAGAAGTTCGAGGCTATGTTGATCTTATAGCAGAGCTGCAATCTAGATTCCCTGTTGGTGAACGAATTCTAGGTGAGCAGGATCAAAAAGATTTCATCAAGCTCTATGGCTCAATTCTGAGACTTAGAAATATTTTAACAACATTTGATGAATTTGCGGGAAACGAGATACTTACTGATCGAGATGTACAAGATTATCACAGTGCCTACATCGATCTTTACAATGAGTTTAGAAATACCGCTACTGTTGAGAAAGAAAATGTAAATGATGATGTAGTTTTCGAAATGGAGCTTATCAAGCAAGTGGATATTAATATTGATTATATTCTTCAGCTGATCAAGAAATATCATGAGAGTCATACAAAAAACAAAGAAGTACTGATTGATATAAATAAAGCCATCGACTCAAGTGTTGAACTCAGAAACAAAAAAGACCTTATTAATCAATTTATTTCAACTTTGGATGTTCACTCTGTAGTTGAAGATGACTGGAGAAATTTTGTTGAAGGCAAAAAAGTTGAGGAACTAGAACAAATAATTGAAAAAGAAAACCTCGACCGAGATGCTACCTACAAATTCATAAAAAATGCCTTTAGGAATGGGAATATTTCTACATCTGGTACTGAGCTTACAAGAGTTCTTCCCCCTGTATCTCGATTTACACCAACAGGTGAAAGAACAAAAAAGAGAGAAACAGTAATTGATAAATTGACAAAATTTTTTGAAAGATTTTTTGGGATATCGAGTAGTTAGAAAATCTCTAAAAATACTGTTAAATAATGCCGGCTAATATCATCTACCTTTGAACATATATTTTGAACTCTTCTCGCAGATTCACTATGTGGGATTAATAGAATAAGAATCAAGACGATTATAGTGTCTTTGAGGTGCTTGAGATAGTAACGTAGCTTCTAAACGTAGTAGGATAAGATGTTAACTTAAAGGGGCGAACGACCAGTCATTTGATTGATCTATAAATGTCGCCTTCACAATTTTTTTGTTTTCTTCTTTTAGGCTCTTGATAAGATTACTATTTTTCTTATTAAACTCTTTACTAGTCGTATAAATTACATAAGAATACCCTGAGTACTTCTTCAGGAGTTCAGGTTGCTCTGCGATGTATTTAGCTAGTTTATTTACTAACTCTAGTTTTAGCTTTAAATATTCTGTATTAGACATAAGTTAAATATAGCTAATTTTTTACATAAATGAAATAGTGTGTATGAGTTCCATACATATGGCACTCTTTAGGTAAAATAGATAATAGGTAATCCATAGGTGAAATATTGTTCAGGCTTTTGTGAACTCGCTTTGTATTGTACCAGACGAGGTATTCAATAAGGTGACGATTGAATGATCCGATACCGGTCCACTTGGTATAGATGTAGGGGTTCATAAATTCTTCCTGGAGTGTTCTGTTTGCTCGCTCAATAAAGGCATTGATCTTGGGACATCTGGGGTAGATAAAGAGGTGTGGGATATTGTTTTCTTCCAGATAGTCATGGAAGTTTCCCAGATACTCGAGGCCGTTATCTGTTTGTATGGTTTTTATACCATCTTGTATTGGGTATACTAGTTCCAGTCTTCTCATAAAATCAGCACCGTTTCGGCTGTTGAGTTTTGAGTATCCGTAGGAGAACTGGAATTTGAGTTTGATGTCCACTGCATTGAAGACATACAGCTTGATTCCGTGTACAAACTTCGTGATGGTATCAATCTCAATGTATCCGGTATCTTCCACCTTGGGAGACCGCTTGACCTTCTGTCGGTACTTTACTTTCCGTTTTGCAAAGCCACTTGCTGGATTGTGATAGATCCGGTAGGTCTTGCGCTGCAGGTTGTGTCTTTTGATCACTTTTCCAATGGTTGACTCAGATATAGTTGAAATTCCTTCCTGTAGGCAATACTCATCAAGTAAGGGCTTGATCTTCTCCTTTCCCAAACAAAAGTATTGTTCTCGAATCTCTTTGATAAAGGATATGACCTTCGGGTGAGTCTCCATACGTCGGGGTGTCTTTGGCTTGGTTGTCTCTGGTATCAGGCTATCCAACTGCCCTTCTGAATCTCGCCGTCTCTTCCTCCATCGAAACAATGTCCTTCGTGATATCCCATATGCATCAACTGCAGCTTGTATCCCGTACTTCTCTGCAAATGTCAGAACATCGTTTCTGATTTGTGCTACATCTGACTGATTGTAGTCTGATAGAGATCGTATCTTTTTCATAAGATCTCTATTGTACTGCCAGTCATAACTCCTAATTACTCGAAGCTGATCTCCTCCCCATTTACTCATAGATGTTAGTTCCCTATGAGTGCCATATCTTTCGTAACTTATTCAGATAGTATAATAACACGTTGATATGAATAAGGAAAAGAAAAGCTCATTTCTCGGTATTGCAACGACAGGAGCGGCACTTATTGCACTGTCATATTTTGCAAAACCAGGTGTAGAGAGATCGTATAGTACGGCGGTCCAGTACGATCCTGTAGGTATTGTAATACCATTTGGTGACGACACATTTTCTAAACGAATGAATGGATTATTGACATATTCTGAAGATCAGGAACTTACGTGCGGTTCATATCCTGACGATACCAATGATCCGTATTTGCAGGAGCAGAAATCATTGGTACAGGAGGCCACATTTGATGAAAACGGTACTACTGCCGAATGCGCGGATCAGTACGTCGGATATGACTATATCGCACACAGACTTGAAGAACATATTCCTCAGGAAGAACGTCGACCTGTCACACTTGTCATTATGGATTCCGGCATCAATGCAGAACATGAAGATTGGTGTGACGGACAGATAGATAAGGAATTGTCTAAGACGTTTCTTGATTCCGTCCATAATGAAACCTCCCCTTTGACCGATGAAATCGGTCACGGCACGGCAGTGGCTGGGATAGCTGCTGCCTGTACCGGCAACGGAGTCGGGATAGCCTCCTTAGGCAGAGGTGTAAATATTGCATCAATCAAAGTGATGTTTCCATATGGCGGAGACGGAATTGTAAATCCAAGTGATTGGAAAGAGGCACTTGCATATGTAGATAAAACTGCCCGAACTGACACCGGCAGGCAATTTGTGCTGAATATGAGTTTCTCCGGCTTCAGCTACAACCAGGAAATGGCTGATATTTTTGAGGCTCTTCCCGAAAATATAACGGTAATTGCCGGAGCAGGAAACAACCCATACAATATGCCGACAAACAGTCTTGATTATCCTGCTGGATATGACCGTGTTTATGCTGTCGGGGCCGCGGTAGATGAGGCATCCGATACGCTGTGTGCATTTTCACATTATTCGACTGCGAAAGAGCGTTTTGTTGCTGCCCCGGGGTGTTTTGATCTCTGGGGATTGAACAATATGAATGACGGAAATTTTCCTTATCGTGACGGTTTGTCAGGAACATCATTTTCTACGCCGAACGCAGCGGGGATGTACAGCTACTTTCTTCATATTTTCCCCGTGTTGTCACCTGCTGATATCATGCAAACCATTTATGATACATCCCTTCCAGTCGGGCAAGCGTCGCAAGGTACTATTGATAAACCTGTGCCGGCTATTGCCCCGCTGCAGGCAATACGGGCATTGACCGTCAAGGCAGGTTATGCAGACATACTCGTACCCTCAGAGGAGAATAGATCATTTTTGCCTTATTTATCAAGATAATTAATATTCTGATACAATAATGTCATATGAGAACAATACATCAAATCCTTGATACAAATGAAACGATATTCTGGGAGGGCAAGCCGGCGTTTTTTCCGTTTGTTTTCAACGGCGGTAACCTGTTTTTGGCTGCCTTCGGACTGGTGTGGTCTGCGATGACGATTCCTTTTTTGTTCGGTACGTCATTCGGGTGGTTTATCCCGCATGTGTACATCGGTCCGATCATGATATTCGGTCCGACATTGTATCGGTTTTTTGTATACAACAATATTTATTATGCCGTCACGAATAAAAGGGTAATCCTGGAAGGCGGATTGGTCGGCCGCGATCTTAAATCCATTGACTTCGATCAGATCACGGATGTCTCGGTCAATGTTGATTTCTTCGACAAAATCTTCAACCAGAATACGGGCTCGATTCTCGTGATGACGCCGGGTGCATTCAGACAAACCAAAAACGGTGCCGTGCCGCATCCGCATGAGATGGACAGCATTCATGATCCGTATGCTCTGTTTAAAAAACTCAAGGAACTCTCTCACAGTGTCAAAACGGATATCAATTACCCGAACGCGATGAGACCGGCTGAGAACCCCGGATACAACACGGCCGTTACGGTCAATCCGTTTGAACAAAAACCTGATGGAACAACAACCAACTGAATCACCGGAAACGGTTGAGTTTCGTATGAACTTCACTGCAGCTCTGCAGGACACCGTCGACTTTCTCGGTCTTGATGAGGAACCCTATTTTCTTCCTATTCGTCCCGGTGATCTCGGGATGGACGATACCCGCGGCTATGAAGATCTCACGGAAAATGAACGAATGATACTGGAAGCCGTCGCATATGAAACGTTGGGATGTGATGAAATGCAGCCTCCTGCAAGAATATATACTGTTCTTTCTGATCAAGGTGATCAGGTTGAAGTCCAGGTCCTGCACACAAACCGTTCAGATACGGGCATATTTCTCCACAAAGTGTTGTACTCTGACGGAGGATCTATGTTTGTCCTGGCACCACTGGACGCTACGATGACTTCCTGAATAGTTGTTTCATGATCCTGTCAGCAAACGGCTGAAGCCCGGCGTATTTTCCGGCTTCACATGCCGCAAGAATGAAGAATAAAAGGATATATATGATGTGCATGTTGATGATTCCGGTTTTCGGCGGAAACTGTGAAAAATAATACATAATCATCATGAGACTTCCGGCATAAGCGGTAAACCATAAAAACACGCCTGATACAAGAGCGATTCCTATCGCAATTTCTCCGCCTACCACCAGGAAATCGACAACAGGACTGCCCGCCATTGATTGAAAAATATCTGCAAACGGACCGTAAGTGGTCGCTTCAAGGTACTTTTTCGCCGAAAAACCATTGAGCAGTTTTTCGATACCGGCATCCAAAAACAGCAATCCGAACAGAATCCGTGCGGTTGTCAGAATGCGTCTCTGTATTTGTTTCATGCATTCATTATACAACTGATTTTCTTTCATGGTTTTTAATCCTATCCGATATAATGCTCATTTCAGCTTTGAATTTGAAGACGGAATTGTTATGAACAGAAGGGAATTTATGCTTGGTGCTGCAGGTGTGTTCTTCGGAATGAAAGATGCTGCTGCCTCTGCCGAACAACGGATACATGTGGGGACGGGACAGTTCACACCGTACGGATATAATGACCAGCTTATGAACTGGCAGGTACTCTACCGATGCGGTCTGAATCTCGAAATAGAATCAAGTCCGGTACTGCAGTCAATCCTCAGGCGGTCACATGATCTCTCTGATTTGAAGCGGATTTCGGGCTTGGTTGTTTCCGATGAACTATACAATACAATCGTACCGCGATTGCCGGGGAAACTCGAATTTGTTAAATCAGTCTTTGATCCGAAAAGACGGCCGTATCTTGTGGCGCCTGATACACATGATCTTGATCAGGCGACCGGGGTTCACCGTGATCCGTGGGACTATATCGGTCGGAAAGTAACGATTCAAAAGAAGGACAGAATATATCACAATGATTCATACTACGATGCAACGTGGGAATCTCCCGCGTACATCTTTGACGTAATGGCAGACGAGGATAGAAATCTCGAAGTAAACAGACATTTTTTTTGCGATGCTGATCCGCATACGTACCGTACTTTTTTGGGAATACATATCCATACGGAACCGCCGCATTTCCGTTCTGCAGACGGCGATGAAATCGCATCTCTTCCCTATATATCTCTATCCTGCAATCCCAATCAGTTTGTCTAGAAAGTATCTATTTTATCTTTAAAAATCACGTAAATATGGTATCGTATATGGTGTTATGAAAGAGATAAGCTTTGTGTATGCCGGAAAAAAGATTGATTGTCAGGTAGACTACAGCTGGCGAAGATCAACAAGCATCAGTATCAAACCTGACGGTCGGGTCCTGGTCAGAGCACCGAAACTGGTTCCTCTTGTCATGATTGAGAAACTTGTCAGAGACAGAGCTTCCTGGATCTTCAAAAAAGTTCATTATTTTGAACAGCATGCGACAAAAAAACAGGAAAAAGAATATGCGGAAGGTGAAATTCATCATTATCTCGGGAAGGAATATCGATTAAAAATCGAGGAATTACCCGAAGATAGTGTGAACATAAACGGCAACACACTACATGTCACGACAAAAAGACCGTCCCCGCGAATTGTCAAAACACTTGTGAAAGCATGGTATCACGAACAGGGTGTAAAGACACTCTACGAGCGGTATGAGTCGGCCTGCAGGATTTTTGCTCAAGAAGGGATTTATCCGAAATCTCTGACATATAAACCGATGCGGGGAAAATGGGGAACCTGCAGTCACGACGATCATGTCTGTCTCAATCCCGAACTTATCAAAACCCCGCTTGAATGCGTCGATTATGTCGTCTATCATGAATTATGCCATGTGAGGCACCACAATCACGGCACCGGCTTTCATCGGCTTATGCAAAAGATGATGCCTGATTGGAAAAAGAGAAAAAAGATTCTCGATACGTACGGTATCGCCTAAGAGCTAATACGTGTCGTCATGTCCGCCAGTCGGCGGATGTTTCGGGATCTTTCTGTTACGACATTACAATTTATCCCATTTTATGAAATTAAGAACAATACTGCTTTTTGTCACATTTGCGGCACTGATAGCTGTCGTGGTCCTCATGTTCATGCCTTATCCGGGTCAGGATGAACTGATGACTGAAGAACCGCCGGTTGAAACACAGCCTGATTTCAATCCTCAATACGGCGATCTGACGGATGAGCAGATAGCCGTAGCGGACCGAGCTATCGGTGATCTTCTGAATTCGGTTGAAGGTCTTAATCCTTCAATGATTGCCGTGAAAAGTTTTGAGACTCGTGAATACGGCAGCACGGCGCTTGACTGTCCTCAGGAAGGACAGATGTATGCAGAAGTCATAACTCCGGGATATCAGATCGTTCTTGAAGCTCAGGGAGAAGAGTATGACTACCGTCTGGATACGAATGAGTCTGTCATCATGTGTCAGAACTAACCGACATTCATGATGTGATATCATGAATATATGACACTTGATGTGCGGAAACTTTCGATATCACTTCTTGCACCGTTTGCATCCGGAGCCATCGGTTCTATAGCCACGGCATCTTCGATTCCCACATGGTATGCAGGACTGGAAAAGCCCGTTTTCAATCCTCCCAATTGGGTGTTCGGTCCCGTCTGGACAATCCTTTATTTGATGATGGGTATCGCTTTCTATCTGATCTGGAACAGCAGTAAACGTACGATTCATAAAAGACGTGCGGTACTGTATTATTGGATCCAACTTGTCCTGAATACTCTCTGGTCGCTTGTATTTTTCGGACTGCGCACAACGCTCGGAGGAATTGTTGTCATTATTCCGCTATTGATTTTCATAATTCTGACAATGAAAAATGCCAAATCGGTGTCATACGCTTCGTATCTTTTGCTGATACCGTATCTGTGCTGGGTATCTTTTGCGACCGTTCTTACCATTTCACTATTTCTTTTAAACTAAATGGAACAGGTATTTCCCTCAAAGCATCCGCTGGTACAGCACAAACTGTCGCTGCTTCGTGATGTAAAAACAGATCCGAAACTTTTCCGGGAACTGGTCGGAGAGATTGCGGCACTTCTTGTGTACGAAGCTACGATGAATCTGCGGACTGTAGAAAAAGAAATTGAAACCCCTCTTACCGTGACAAAAGGTATGTTCATTCAAGAAAAAATCGGACTTGTCCCGATCCTGCGTGCGGGTCTCGGGATGGTCGACGGTATCTGGAAATTGTTACCGCAGTCTGAAGTCTGGCACATCGGTTTGTATCGGGATGAGAAGACACTCAAACCCGTCGAGTACTACAACAAACTGCCCGTTTCGCCGACTGTTGAAATTGTGTTTGTACTTGATCCGATGCTCGCGACAGGCGGGTCGGCATCTGCTACGATTGATATTCTCAAAAAGTGGGGTGCAAAACGAATTGTTTTTATCGGTCTGATCGCGGCTCCAGAAGGGATTGCAGAAGTTCACAAGAATCACCCTGAAGTCCCGATTCATATTGCTCATATCGATGAACGGTTGACGACTGATGCTGACAAGTTTCCCGCAGGATATATTTTTCCCGGTCTCGGTGATGCCGGTGACAGACAGTTCGGTACATGATGTAAATATTCTTCTTTTCATTCTTCGCTCATGTGGTAATATAGTAGGGTATGAACACTAAAGTTTTTGTCATTCTATTCTGCACGCTTTTTTTGATTATTTTGGTAGGACTTGGTGTTTTGTTCCAAAAAAGAATTTCTTCAAATACTGAGACAAAGGAGCCGGACGAAGTTGAAAAACTGAGTTTGGTAGGAAGTGAAGGAGATTCGCAGCTTCCGGACAATATGTCCGATATTATTAGTTCCGATCCTCAGCAACAGCAGCCTCGGCAGGAATCACAGCCGAAAGCGTTGGGTGAGGATACACAACCTCCAGATATGATAATTGATACAGACTCAACATACACAGTCACTCTGAATACCAGTGAAGGCCCGATTGTGATTGAGATGAAAACCAAGGAAGTCCCGAAAACCGTAAACAATTTTATTTCACTTGCACAAAAAGGTTTCTACGACAACACGGTGTTTCATCGTGTGATCAAAGGATTCATGATCCAGGGCGGTGATCCCAAAGGCGATGGTACGGGCGGACCCGGGTATAAATTTGACGATGAACCGTTCGAAGGCGAATATGTCCGGGGAACGGTCGCTATGGCCAACTCAGGTCCGAATACCAACGGAAGTCAGTTCTTTATCATGCATGAGGATACTCCTCTCCCGAAAAATTATGTCATCTTCGGATTCGTAAAAGAAGGACTTGATGTCGTTGACAAAATTGCCGAAGCTCCCGTCACCATGAGTGCAAGCGGAGAAGAATCCAAGCCGGTAAAGCCGGTGAAAGTATTCGAAACGGTGATCGAAGACGAATAGCTCCTGACCGTTTGAGGAAATTGCGCAGCTGATCCTATCGCGTGGATCAAATCCGAAAAAGGAGTCTCTTCTGATGTTCTTCTATATTCGTGAAATCATCTGCAAGCTCCACAAGTTCCTTGTTTGCCGTACGCTTGAACGCCGCAATTTCAACAAGACATCCCAATGCCTGCTGGAGATAGTTAACAACGGGTTTGAAGTCTCCGTCGCCCGTGACCAGAATGATTGAATCGACTTTATTACCCAGTCTGATGGCATCCATAGCGATTCCTAAGTCCCAATCTCCTTTCTTCGCACCGCCGTAAAATGTCTGCAGTGGTTTTTCTTTTACCTCAAAGCCGGCTTCATGCAGGGCATTAAAAAAGACGTTTTCTTTGGTATCGTCAGCATTGATGACATATGCGATAGCCCGGGTAAGAATTCTGCGCTGTACGACCTGGGTCAGAAGATTTTTGTAATTTACGCGTGAACTATAAAGGTTTTTTCCCGAGTAGTACAGGTTTTGTACATCGACAAGTACTGCTACCCGTTGGTCTCTATTTTTTACAATCATATGCAAGTAGTATAAAGTATCTTACGTCAAGTATAAAGTGAAGATGCTTATAGAATTTTGTTACTTCTCAGGAGTAATTGACGGTTGGGGAGTAGGGGAGGGAGTGATGCCGAGTTTCATGTTTTGAATCTCTTTGCGTATTGCACTCCAGTCGTCTTTCCCTACCTTCGGGACCAGAATGTATCCGCCGTAATCGGAGTAGTCATCAGTCAGAAATTTGTCAGATAAAACCAGTGTTTCTACCTTGTAGTTATTCGCGTTTCTGCCTTCAAGCAAAAGCTTATTCATTTCTGAAAGCGGTAAATCCGTTTTTACGTGCTGTTCTAGTTCATTGAGAAGAGGAATAATCTTCGGAATGAAGCCTATTCCCAAAATTTTCTGTTTTGCCGCTTCTATGACGTTCTGCTGTCTCTGTGCCCGGTTGAAATCTCCCCCGTCTTCAAGGGCATGACGGGAACGGGCATACTTGAGAGCGGTGATTCCGTCCATATGTGTTTCTCCTGCGTCGAAGTGCAGGACTTCATACCGGCAGGGAAATGCCGTGCGGGGATGATCTTTTATGTCTTTGTAAAATTGTTCCAGTTCGGGCTTTTCTTCAAAAAGCTTTTTTTGATCCTCTTCAGTCATTTGCTTATTGATAATCGGTTCAATCTGCTTGAATTCCTCATCCCGTCCGCAGAGATCATTCATTTTTTCTTCGATCGGGTATTCATAATCAGTAAATGTCTTTTTGACATTGACATCAATGCCTCCCAACGTATCGATAGTTTTGACAAAACCCTCAAAGTCCACTGCAGCAAAGGCATCAATGTTCAATCCGGTGATATCTTCGGCAGCCTGTTTGAGAAGACCTGACGGATTATCTTCAGTAAGAGATTTGGTATCAACCGCGGGGTAATTTTTCGGGTTAATACCCATCTGGTAGAGAGCATTGATTTTGCTGTGGAATTCTTCTCCGTTTTTCGTCGGTACCCGTACCCAGATATCCCGCGGAAGCGATACCAGGATTGCCCGTTTGTTTTTGATATCCACGTTGGCTACCATGATCGAATCAGTCAGATATGTCCCTTCATGCGATCCTCCGCCGTATCCGAGAAGGAGAAAGGTGTACTCGGTTTTTTCTTCTTTTTGTACGTTATCAGGACTTTCCTGTGCTTCCGTATGAATAGCGTTGTAAAATCCCAAAAGTCTCGTAATGATCAGTCCCACGGACACAAGAAACACCAGCCCCAGCGATATCAGGGAGAGCTTCAGAACATTGTTTCGTTTTTCTATTCGTTTGAGTCGTGATGCTGACATAAAAATGAGTTTGCGTATTATACCTTATTTGCCATATTCTGTCCGAGGACTGATCGGACAAACAGCAGCCGGTGCCAGGGCGTTATACCGTGATCCGTGATTGCCGTACGGTGATCCTTTGTCCCGTATCCTTTGTTACGGTGCCATTCATAAGCAGGAAACCGTCGGGACAGTGCGCTCATAAACATATCACGGGTAACTTTGGCGATAATCGAGGCTGAAGCTATCGCTACACTCTTCGAGTCGCCTTTAATTACGGGGATACTCGTAACATCCTCTTTATATGGTATCGCTTTGACATCTGGTCCGTCAACCAGAAGTGTAAACGGATCATCCGGAAAGTCCAAACGACAAAGATCAAATAGTTTCACAATCCCAGACCGCCAGGCGTTCATAATACCCACACTGTTTATGGTCGGAACACTGATGGAGACAGTATGAGTGGTGATGGGAAACGACTGAAGTGCTTCTGCAGTTTTTGTTCTTTGTCTTTCAGAAAGCTGCTTTGAATCGCGGACTCCCAGGGCCATTATGCGGGACTGTATTTCTGCGGAAAGCGGTCGGAAACAGGCAGCCCCGAGCACTATCGGTCCTGCAAGACAGCCCCTTCCGACTTCATCAATGCCGATCACCGTATGACCCTTTTTCCAAATCGGCTTTTCCAGCTCGAAATCAGGGATTATTGTATGTTTTTTCATCAATATTCATAATTCTATCAGCTGCGTGTATAATATATCTATGCTATCGACTATACGCGATAAGGACGGGAAAAAACTCAGCGGCGGCCAGGTGATTGACAAGATCGGAGGCAGAATTTCCCAAACGCTTCTTGAAACCGAAACATATATTCTTTTACTTTTGGGCTGGGTTCCCGTGAGTTTTTTTCGCGTACTTCTGTACCGCATTTCCGGCGTTAAAATCGGTTCAAATACAGTGATAAACATGGGTGCCAGGTTTTACGATCCTGACAACATTGAAATCGGTGACGATTGTGTCATCGGCGAAAGGATTACACTTGACGGACGGGATAAGCTGAAAATCGGAAGTCATGTCGATATCGCGAGTGAAGTCATGATATACAACTCCGAACATGACGTCCATGACCCGACCTTTGCAGCAGTATCCGCACCTGTTACTGTTGGAGACTACGTGTTCATCGGACCCAGAGCAATCATTCTTCCCGGCGTGACAGTGGGTAACGGAGCGGTGATTGCTGCAGGAGCCGTCGTGACGAAGGATGTACCGGAAAATGCTATAGTTGGCGGTGTTCCCGCAAAAGTGATCGGTCAACGAAAGCAGAGAAAACATGCATATAGACTGCGAAGATTGGGCCTACTTGATCTTTTCCGGAAAATCTCTTAAGTTCCGGCCGTTCCGCGTAAGTACACTGCCTGCCACGGACGATATGAAGAATAAAATGTTTCGTTCTGCATGACCTCTCCGTTCTTATCAAACACTTTGTATTCGAACTTTGCTTTTGCACCCCACGCCGGGTAGTCTACCTGTTTGATGGTACCGTTCGGAAGAGTCGGATCATCTTCATACAGCGGTTCGGGTGGAGGGGCTACATCCCAGACTGTAGCCGGTGAAATCTCAACCTTTCTGTTGTCTTTTTTCCCGTAAAATCTGAATGTAAGCAGTTTCTGATCTTTATCTACTTCCATCTGAATAAGGATTGCTCCCGGAGTATCATTCTTAAATTTCAGATCTACTGTCGGGGAATAAATAGTAGCATCAAAACCCGGTTCCGAGTCATTTTCATAGTATGATACACGGTATGCATGTGCGTGTCTTTCTGAGATAGGCAATCCCGTATTGAGAGCTGCCCGGAACATGGTTGTTGAGACCTGGCATACACCGCCTCCGTCACCGAGTACCGTTCTTCCGTTCTTGATGACATATGCCGGCTGATAACCGGTACTTGATGAAATATCGCCGACAAGGGTATTGAATGAAAATGTCTCACCCTTCGGAATGATCACTCCGTCGAATTTTGAAGCCGCCAAGATCAGATTGTGGACGCGTGAAGGAATGGAGTGCGTATAATCGGATTTTCCTTCGCCGATCAGTTCCTCGATACCGAAGTCATTCGCTTCCGCAAGGGTGATTTCCGGCTTTATTTCTTCTTCCTTGAACGAGATTACAATATTCTTCTTTTTATCGGAAATTGACTGAATTTCCTTTTTCAAATTCATAAGAAATTCTTCGGACTTGAGCTTCATGCCGGGTTCATCTGCCTTAAACGAAGTTACTTTCCCGTTTTCGAAAGTGAACAATGCATTCTTCGGCTCACGGTTGTATACATCTTCCGACTGTTTGACAAACTGGTCAATGACTCCGTTATTATAGCGTACCTCGGTATCAAATGAAAACGTACGGATCTTCAAAAGCGTATTCAGCTGCTGCGCGATACGTGACGGAAGATGATCGGTCCGTCCGATAAGGTATGCCTGATCTACTTTTGTGTCAATATCACGCTCCAGTTTTAGCTCCTGTCCTGAAAATGATGCAATTTTCGCATCTTTGTACATCACCTCAATCAGGGCATCATTGTAATACTCATCCCTTTTAGACAAAAGGTTCAGGGCTTCTTCCTTTGTTTTATAACCCATATCGATTCCGTCAATATAGGTACGGGGATAGATAGTGTCTTTCACTGTTAATCGGACATAGGTCCACGATGCTCCGATTAGGATCGCCAGTATAAGAAATAGGCCTGCAATACCGGCCAGAATTTTCTGTTTTGACGTCATTTCGGAAAGCATAGACTTTTATTATACATAATAGAAAGAAACCCACTAGTCGAATTCTGAAATCTTCTGTATGATTAAAGCATGGATGACCCTGAGAAGAACATACCTGATACCTCTGATGCCGCGCCTCAGCCTCTTCAGCCAGAGGAAGTCGCTCCGGACATCGAACATCCGGAAGAGATTGCCGGCAGTATCCCGCCTGAATTTCCGACAGATGTACCTGTTTATGAAGAAAATTCAAATAAGCTTCCGATTATCCTGGGAATTATATTCTTTTTTCTTGTGGTGTTCGGTCTTATTTTCTGGTTTTTTCTGAAAGACCGGCTTTTCCCTCCTGACAATACTCCTACTCCGAGCAGGGAAGAAGTTACTCTCACATATTGGGGTCTGTGGGATGAACCTGCCGTATATCAGCCTCTTATTGAGGCATATCAAAAAGAGCATCCGAATGTCACGATCAATTATGAACGGATGGAACCGGAAGAATATCGCGAGCGGCTTATTGCCAGAAGTGAAGCCGGAAACGGCCCGGATATTTTCCGTTTTCATAATACCTGGCTTCCCGAAATACAGGAAGTTATTTCTCCGCTGCCTGAAGACATCATGTCGAATCAGGAGTTTGAACAGACTTTCTACCCCATTCATCAAAAGGATTTGAAAATCGCAGAAAAATATTACGGTATCCCGCTTATGGTGGACGGTTCGGTACTCATTTACAATGAAACACTGCTTAAACAGGCAGGTATCAACACACCTCCTCCGGTTTGGGTAGGAGGAGAAAACGATGTCCTGAACACGGTCAACAAGCTTACGGTGAAAGAACCGAGCGGTCAAATTGTCACTTCAGGAATTGCAATCGGAACAGCGAATAATATTCCTCATTACGGAGAAATTTTCGGCATACTGCTTCTTTTGAACGGCGGTGATCTGAAAGATCTGACAACGAATGAAGCTTCGGAAGCATTGCTTCTGTATCGGAAATTTGCTGAGGACGGTTACTGGAATACGTCAATGCCGAATGCCGTTTCGGCATTCACTCAAGGTAAAGCGGCAATGATTATCGGTCCTTCATGGCATGTCATAAACATCAAGGCGCAGAACCCCGATCTGCAGGTAAAGGTTGCGCCGATACCGAAGGGACTGGATGACAGTGCCGTATCGGTTGCAAATTATTGGGTCGAGGGTGTCAACCGCTTAAGTCAGAATCAGACAGAAGCCTGGAAGTTTTTGAAATTTCTTTCGGAAAGAGAACAGCTGACTAAAATGTATGAAACTCAGACACAGGTAAGACTGTTCGGAAATCCGTATCCGCGTCAGGATATGGCTGAATTACTGAGCGATAATCAGTATCTGTCTCCCGTTATCAAGCAGGCTCAGGATGATGTATATGTCGGACTTCCGCTTGTGGACCTCACCCGTGACGGAGGGATGAATGACGAAATCTTACAGTACATCAAAAATGCCATAAATTCCGCGGAGGAAGGTGTAGATTACGGTGCCGCGCTGGGTACGGCTGACCAGGGGATCAAACAGGTCCTTGACCGTTATGCACTGGAATAGAAAATTATTGCTCTTGCCTGTCGGATATGCTAATATGAGTGCATATGGGTTTCTCTCTGCCGTTTCTCAAAAAGAAGTCTTCCGATAATCTATACTTTGGATTGTATCTGACCGACGCTTCAGAATTCGGGTTTGTGTTTGATGCCTCCGGTAACACCCCGCATATCCTCTCCCAAAATGCCGTCAGCTTGACTGCCGGTTTTGATAAGATCCTGGAAGATACGGACAATCTTATTTCTCAGCTTGAACTGCAGACAGGTAAACATCTTGATAAAACCATTTTTTTCCTTCACTCCTGGATGATTGATGAACAAACTTTTGAAATAAAAGAACCGTACAAAAATATCATCAAAAAACTTTCTAAAGATCTGGAACTGGAACCGATGGGATATATTGATGTGCAGGATGCACTCCACGATCACCTGCGAAAGACATCAGTCCTCAATACCGTAGCAATCGAAGTCAACAAGACTAAAGTCGGCATTTCTGTGTACAAAGGCGGAAAGAAAGTCTACCAGCAATATACTGCAAGAACAGATGTGATAGGAGAAGACATCCAAAGCGTTTTGACGTCCATTCCGGGACATATTGTGATGCCGACCAAAATGCTTGTTTTCGGAGACATGGATACTCCTGAGGTTTCATCAGAGCTTGCAACATATGACTGGGATCAGAAGGTGTTTTCACAGCATCCCACGATCGAAGTCTTGAAACAGAACGAGTTGAATACGTCTCTGGCACAAACCTTCAGTGAAGAAGTCATTTCTCAATCAAAAGTTCCCGATCCTACCCAGGATGAACAGATCCCGGTAGTACAGAACACAAACGGTCTTAAGGATGAGCCTGCTGAAGATTTCGGTTTTGTGGTCGGGAAGGATGTCCGTGATACGCCGCCTCCTGAAGACGATTCAGTTACCGCGGTTGCTCCTCCTACTGCCGTTGTTGATACACTGATAAATGATGCGCCCTCTCAGCGTTCAGGTGATTTTGTTTCCAGGTTAAAGGGAATGATACCCTCATTTTCATTCGCCGGAGGGAGCACAACGGCGAAAAAACCGATTATGTTTGGTGTGATTTTTGCGGCGGTTATTTTTGCATTGCTTTTTGTGTATGAATACTTTTTTCATAAACTAAATGTCACTGTCTACCCCAACACCGAAGCTATTTCTGAAAGTTTCTCTTTTGAAGTACCCGTGACGGATTCCGAATCAGGCGAGCTTTCGGTCCTGAGAAAGACAACCGTACAGGAATTTGAGGATGAAAAGGCAACGTCAGGAAAACGTGAAATCGGAGAGAAAGCTACGGGAGAAGTGATTATTCATAATTACGACAAAGAAGCGCGGACATTCCCGCGCGGAACCGAGCTGAGGAAAGGTGAGCTGGTTTTTTCGATTGATACAGAAGCTAAAGTGGCATCGGCAAGCGGCGGTACTGCAGACGGAGTGAAAGAATCAGGGAAAGTAAAGGTGAAAGCAACTGCTGAAGAAATCGGGCCTGAATATAACATTGCAAAAGGTACACAACTTTCCGTTGCTTCACTTTCCGATTCTTTGTTTGTTGCTTTTGTCGAGACCGCTTTCAGCGGAGGATCAAAGAAAGATGTCACCACAATATCAAAAGCAGACATTGATACCCTCAAAAAGAATGTTGAAACAAAAGCTGAAGACGGAAGTAAAGATGTCCTGGGGACACAGATCTCAGAGGACGAAATCATTATTCCTGATATGACATCGGTGACACTTGCAGACACAACCTTTTCGGGAGAAATCGGAGAGGAAGCTTCCAAGCTGTCCGTCAAAGCGGAATCTGAAATAGAGTTTTATACCGTTAAGAAAACCGCACTTGAGCAAAAGCTGAGAGAAATGATTGAAGAAGAGCTGACGGATGATCTCACCGTCGATGCGGACAACATCACCTATGAGATTACTGATATTACTTCCGGCGATGATGAAGTCACACTGGAGGTTGATGCTTCGGGCAAAGCACATAAGAAGATTGATCTTGAAGCTATTAAAGCGGCGGCAAAATTCACTTCGCTCTCAGGTTTTCAGAGCAAAGTGAAGTCTACCTATGACGTTGAGAATATCGAAGTAAAAAAATCTTTCGGCTTCTCGCTTTGGACACCGTTATTTCAAAAAAACATAACAGTTTCCGCAGCAACCGATTAACATGCCGCTTCGCGTATATAAAAAAGAAGAAACTTCGAGAAAGAAGAAAGTGGTTCGTGCCGCGTCTTATGTCGTTTTGCTGGCAGGAATGGGTTTCTTATTCTGGGCCTTGTATCCTATTGTGTCATTCGAATTGTATGCGCGGGTATTTCTCAAAAAAGATGCCGCATCACCACTACCGGAATCAGAGTCGGTTTCTGCACTGGAATTTGCCAAAAGTGTTTACGCCTCCAACACGCTCTTTTCCAGTAATCTCAGAGATTTCACAAACGCCAACGTCTGGTTTCCCGAAAGCAAACTTCCGACACCGAACGGCGATCTGGTAGTAAAATCTTACTCACTTTCCATTCCGAAGCTGAACCTGAAAGATCTCAATGTAGATGTCGGAGGAGAAGATCTTTCGAAAAGCCTTATTCATTATTTACCGACTTCCATACCGGGCCAATACGGAAATGTAGCCATTTTCGGCCACTCTACATTACCGCAGCTTTACAATGCGAAAGACTACAAGTCAGTATTTACCTACCTTCCCAAGCTTGATGTCGGAGACAGAATAGATGTGAGCGTAGAAGGCAAGCAATACACATATGAAGTAGTAGATATGTTTATTGTCGAACCGGATGAAGTCTCGGTCCTGGAACAGGAATTTGATGATTCATACCTTACCCTTGTGACATGCGTGCCTCCGGGGACTTACAAAGAACGGTTGATTGTAAAGGCACGGATTGTTAGAAATACAGCCAACTGATACATTTGTAAGAAATACCTCATTGAGTGGTTATAACTTTCTGATATAGTCTCCGAATACTTCAAACAGGATATTACTCAATCAAAAAGGATAATAACTTACCCTTTTACTTGCCCTATAGTTTTGTTAAAATATCCGTATGTCAAGTGAAATACGACTATCATTTCGCATGCTTAAAAATGCAATTTTACGGAGTATCTTTTTTCTTCTGTATGTTTGGACGGTCGTTGTAGTATATGTCGGGAAATCCGTAATGCGGGCTGTTTTATTTCCTTATACTTCTTTGCGCTATCTTACTCAAAAAGTGTCTTCACTTATAACTGTTAAAAATATTGGCGCCGCCGGTACAAACTCTGCCGGTGCAGTCTCATACGGTCTAAAGCAGACAGGATCATTTCTTTGGTATGTTATTAAAAATACTCCGTTGTTTCTCATTTCGATTGCGAAACAGATTATTGCAATAATTGAAGGAATATTTTTAGGAATTATTCATCTGATTGCTTCTTTTTACTCTTTTTTGACAAGTAAATATTTTCAGTATTTTGTATACGGATTTTTGTTTTGTTTACTGTTTCTGTTTATCCAACAGGCATACTTTTTTGTGCGTGAACTGCCGTCACCTGCTGCGATCGGTCAGGTAAATTTTGCTCAATCTACTCATTTGTATGACCGGAACGGGAAATTGCTGTACGCGATTTATCGGGATGTGAACCGTACCTCCGTGCCGCTTTCTTCAGTTCCGAAAGCGGTCATTCAGGCGACTATTGCGATTGAAGATAAGAATTTTTACAATCACAAAGGGATTTCCTTTTTCGGAGGTATTCTGCGGGCAGCAAAAGATTCATTTATTTACAATGAACTACAGGGAGGATCGACTATCACACAGCAGCTGGTAAAAACGGCTCTCCTTACTCCTGAACGGACTATTGAAAGAAAACTCAAAGAGATGGTGCTCGCACTATGGACGGAACAGATGTATACAAAAGATGAAATTATGGAAATGTATCTGAATCAGGTGCCGTACGGCGGTTCTGCATACGGCATTGAAGAGGCTTCAAAAGTATATTTCGGTAAAACCGCTCAGGAACTCACGCTCGGAGAAGCGGCATTGCTGGCTGGTCTTCCCAGAGCGCCTTCCATTTATTCGCCTTTTATCGATCCTGACCTAGCCGAAAGAAGGCGTGATCAGGTGCTGCAGGAAATGTATCTTCAGCACTATATTTCCAAAAATCAGTTTGAAAATGCGATACAGGAAGATCTTACTGTGCTCCCTCCGACCACAAACATCCGTGCCCCGCATTTTGTCATGTATACCCGGACCGCACTTGAAAACGAATTCGGCACGAAAAAAGTTGAAGAATCAGGTTTTAATATTGTGACGTCTTTGGATCTTGATATTCAGACGAAGGCTGAAGAAATTTTACGGGAAGAAGTAGAAAAGCTGCAGCCGCTTAATGCGTCAAACGGTGGTGTAATTGTAATGGACCCCAACACCGGTCAGATTCTCGCAATGGTGGGATCAGTAAATTATTTCGGAGAAAACTACGGAGCGTTCAATGTCACGACCGCTCAGCGTCAACCCGGTTCTACGCTGAAGCCGATGCTGTATGCCATGGCTCTTGAAAACGGATATACGGCTGCAACACCTATCGACGACTCACCTATTGTGTTCAATATTGCCGGTGCCGAACCGTATCAACCGGTCAATTACGACAGAAGGTATCACGGAAGGGTTCCGATACGTTACGCCCTCGGAAATTCATATAATGTTCCTGCTATTAAAGTTCTAAACACCATGGGTGTACAACCGTTTGTAGATTTTGCCAAAACCATGGGAATCGACACCTGGGAGGAATCATCACGGTTCGGTTTGTCAATAGCACTCGGCGGCGGAGAAGTAACTCTCGTAGATCTGACACAGGTATACAGCGTATTTGCCAACGGCGGATATAGGGTGGAACCGACTCCGTTTGTGGAGATTAAGGATTCACGGGAAAAGGATGTGACCCATATCCGCAGTACAAAGACTCGTGTTCTCAATGAAGGTGTAGCTTTTATCATTTCAGATATTCTTTCTGACAATACAGCAAGACAGCAGGCCTTCGGAGTAAATAATCCGCTGCATGTTAAGGACGAAATAGTCTCGGCAAAGACGGGAACAACAAATGATTACAAAGATGCATGGACGATCGGATTTACCGACAAAGTAGTAGTCGGAGTCTGGGTCGGGAACAATAACAACAGTTCAATGCACAGCATTGCCGGTTCGCTCGGTGCCGGACCTATCTTTAACCGGATTATGAAATATATGATTGAGGAACATGATGCCGCAGGCAAGATGCCGCAACCGGTTAATGTTGTCTCCATGCCCTGTTATAACGGCCGGGTGGAATACTTCCTGAGAGGCACAGAGCGGAAAAGTTATTGCCAGCAAACCGTAATTAAGCAGGGTGACAAACCGGTTCAGGAAGTCAGAAACGCGGTCCCTTAACCTTTTATTTTTTCTTCAATTTCTTCAATATTCGGTTCAATAAGCACTGTTTTGTCAGGGAACACCAGAAGAGGAATCTTTTGATAACCGTTTGTTTGATTCGTGACTTCAAGAGCAGCGGAAGGATGCTCATCTATGTCGATATACAGATAGGGAATACCGTGAACATCCAAAAAATTTTTGATGCTTTGGCAGTCCCGGCAATCGTGCCTACCGTATAGAATGATCGTTCCCGGGGTTTTCATAATTAGTGATAATGGTACGTCTTAACTGCAGTTATTCATTATAATATACATATGAGTCAGTTTATCTTTGAAGGTTACACTTCCGATATCCATTCTTCTGTCATGAGCTTTCATTACAAAATAAGGCACGAAGGAGAGGAACTTCGTTTTACCGAGAATCTTATATTACCTAACAGGGAAGTACATTCTATTCCTGAAACTCTTCTTCATGCGTTGTTGCAGACTGTGCATATCGTCCTCGGACTCAGTTACTGGAAAACGTATTGTCCGAAAGAGATAATCATTGAAGGGTATTCACTTACACCCGCACAGGCTGACTTCTGGAATACGGTATATACCAAAGGATTGGGGGAGTTTTATTACCGGAACGAAATAGATTTCCGCGGCCTTGTGAAGTTCCCTTTTGATGAAAATCAAACACAAACTCCACAAACAATGAAAAAGAGTAATCGGTATCTGATCGGCGTCGGGGGTGGTAAAGACTCAATCCTTTCCGCGGAGATTCTTAAAAAAAATCAGATAAATGCAGACGGATTTGTGGTGGAAACGCAGAAAAGCTATCCGCTAATTGAAACCGTTCTTAGTTCCATGAAACTCGATGCAATACGGATAAAACGCATTATTGATCCTCAGCTTTTTGCAATAAATAAAAAAGAAGGCGTCACTAACGGCCATATTCCTGTCTCGGCGGTGTATGCCTGTATCGGTATCCTGACAGCCGCATTGTACGGATATGACGGCCTGATCACAAGTAATGAACGAAGCGCTGACTACGGCAATGTCGAGTATCTAGGCGAAACGGTCAATCATCAGTGGAGCAAATCGCGTGAATTTGAAACATTGTTTCAGACATATATCGGGAAATTTATATCTTCTGATTTGCTGTATGTATCGCTGCTGCGACCGTATTCGGAATACACCATTGTCGAACTGTTTTCTAAGTATCCCGAATATTTTTCATCGTTTTCCAGCTGCAACAGAAATTTTAATATCATTGAGCATGAAAATTCACCGAGATGGTGCGGGACCTGTCCGAAATGTGCGTTTGTTTTTGCACTTTTATCGGCACATATCTCAAAAAAGGAGCTTACTGATTTGTTTCAAACGAATATGTATGCTCAGGCTGATCTTATCCCGCTTTACAAGGAACTTCTGGGTGTAAGCGGCTTTAAGCCATTTGAATGTGTCGGTACTCCTGATGAGGTGAAGCTTGCAATGGTGAAAGCTGCTTCACAGGGAGAATATAAAGGGACACCTGTCATGGATCTGTTTGAACAACAGATTTTGCCTAAACTTGATATAACAACCCTTGAAAAAGAAGTTACCAATATTGACCGCTCGGTTATACCTGAGCAGTTCAGAACAATGATATGAAGATTCAAGACTTGATGAACAAACGTATTTTGATTGCGGGGTATGGTATTGAGGGAAAATCGACGGAGAATTTTCTCAGGAAATTTGTGCCGTCTGCGACATTTGAAATAACTGACCGCAAGGACGGTGAGGATTACCTGAAAAAGCAATCAGAGTTCGATCTGGTCATTAAAACACCGGGCATCAGAGCACAGGAGATTACTGTACCGTATACAACTGCCACTAATATTTTTTTTGCAAATCTTGATAAGAAACATGTAACGATCGGTGTGACGGGGACAAAAGGTAAAAGTACAACGGCATCGCTTATTCATCATATTTTTTCTCAAACAGGCAGACAAACGGAACTTCTGGGCAATATCGGTAAACCCCTTCTTGATTTTTTTAACGAGGAACACGAACAGACCGTGTATATCGTTTGTGAATTGTCCAGCTATCAGTTGTCAGACATTCAGTTCTCACCTCATATTTCTCTTATTGTGAGTCTGTTTCCGGATCATGTCCCATATCACGGTACGCTTGACAATTACTATGAAGCGAAACACCGGATGATCGCGCATGCAGAGAAAACGGATTACTATGTATATAATCCTGCGTTTACTCGTCTTTCGGAGTGGACAAAAACGACATCAGCACAGCCGAAACCGTATGAGAATGACTTTATTCCCGAACGGATTCCCCTGCTCGGACAGCACAATGTTGACAATATCAGAGGGGCCATCACAGTGACATCTCTGTGCGGGGTATCGTATCGCGAGGCGGAAGATGCGATCCAATCATTCAATCCGTTGCCGCATCGGCTGCAGAAAGTCGGGACCTTTAAACGGATTACCTTTTATGACGATGCGATCTCAACAACGCCTGAATCCACAATTGCAGCCGTAAAAGCAATTCCGGGTATCAGTACCATTTTCTTGGGTGGTGAGGACCGCGGATATGACTTTCTTGAACTGGCAAGTGAATTGAGGGAAACGTGTATAAAAAATATTGTGCTTTTTCCCGAGTCAGGAGCACGGATCAAAACTGCACTTTTTGAGGTTGATCGTTCCTTCTGGAATATCTGTGAGACCCAGAGCATGGAGGAAGCGGTTGCATTTGCATACAATCATGCCCCTCCGCTCAGTGTTTGTCTTTTATCTACCGCATCACCCAGTTATAGTCTCTGGAAAAATTTTGTTGAAAAAGGCGATCAGTTTCAGAAGTTTGTGAAACAGTATGCGTAAGAGGCACAAAAGACTGAGAAAGGTCGAGAAAGAAGGAAACGGATTGACGATGACATGGGTGCTTCTTATTATTGCGGTTCTTCTTGTATTCATCGGTCTGATATTTGTGTTTGAAGCTTCCTCGATACGTGCACTGAACGCAACCGGAGACAGTTTTCATTATCTCAAACTTCAACTGAGATGGATATTTTTCGGCTCGATCGTTTTAGGTTTTTTTTCGTGGTACAACTACAAAAACCTTTACTTTTTATCCATTCCTGCAATGATCGGAGTTATTCTTCTACTCATTGTGGTGCTTATTCCCGGCATTGGGCATACGGCAGGCGGAGCAAGAAGCTGGATTAATCTGGGTTTTATTACCGTTCAGCCGACCGAGTTTACCAAGTTTGCTATTATCCTCTATTTGGCCTCCTGGTTCTCAAAAAAGGAAAAAAGCAGGTTTTTACCGTTTGTTCTTCTCTTGGGTTTTCTCCTTTTACTTATAATGCTGCAGCCTGATATGGGAACTGCAATCATGGTATTTTCTCTCGGAATTGCGATGTATTTTCTCGGAGGTCAGGATCTGCGGTATCTGCTCGCGCTGGCTCCCGTTGCGGTCATCGGATTTGCCGGGCTCATTTTTGCCGCTCCTTATCGTCTCAAACGTCTGACTGCGTTTCTCAATCCCGAAAATGATCCGCTCGGTGTGGGATTTCATATCAATCAGATCCTGATATCCGTCACGGAAGGCGGTCTGTTCGGAAGAGGCTTCGGTGCATCAAGGCAAAAGTATTTATTTCTTCCTGAAGCTCATACCGATTCTATTTTTGCAATTATCAGCGAAGAGCTCGGCTTCGTCGGCAGCTTTCTCATTATCACACTGTACTTTGTGTTTTTGTATAAGCTGTATCAGTTGTACAATTCCGTTGATGATCGGTTCGGGAAATTGTTAATCGGAGGCATTTTTACGTACTTCGGTCTCCAAATTATTATAAATCTCGGCGGAATGGTGAATATTATGCCTCTGACTGGTGTGACTCTGCCTTTCGTTTCATACGGAGGATCATCAATGCTTGCGTCCTGTATGCTTTTGGGAATTGCGATAAATGTTGCCCGTCAGACAAAGACATAAGCGTGTTACAATACCATATGCAGCCTACGAAAATCATCATAACCGGCGGGCATGTCACCCCTGCGCTTGCAGTTATTGATTTGATTGAAGATAAGTTTCCCGAGACTGAGATCGTCTTCGTCGGCAGGAAATACAACAACAACAAGGAACGTACCGAAAGTTTTGAGTATAAGGAAATTCAAAGAAGATCAATACGATTTTATCATTTGGTGACGGGTCGATTTACCAGAACAATATCACTCCGGACGCTTCAGGATATCATAATGATACCTTTCGGCTTTTACCGTGCATGGCAGATCTTGCGATCAGAAAAACCTGAATTGGTGCTTTCTTTCGGCGGATATCTTGCATACCCTGTGGCTGCAGTTGCGTCGACGATGAAGATTCCCGTGTACACTCATGAACAAACCATACATCCGGGATTGGCCAACAGGAAAATCGGTCGTATAGCTGCAAAGGTATTTATATCCTTTCCTGAATCAGCCGGTTTTTTCCCGAAGTCAAAAGCAATATTGACGGGCAATCCTGTCCGGAAAAGTGTATTTACCGCAAAGACAACTATTCCGACTCCTTCAGGAATCCCGTGTGTTTATGTGACGGGAGGGTCACTCGGAGCTCATGCAATAAACAAGCATATCGAACAAATCCTTCCCGAGTTGCTGAAAGGCTGTTCAGTCATACACCAAACCGGGAATCTTCGTGAGTATAATGATTATGAACGGTTGAAAGCTGTAAGGGAATCATTACCTGAAGATCTGAGACAAAGATATACCGTCAGAACGCATATCGGCGATGATGAGATTGGGGCGCTGCTCCGAAAAGCGGATGTAGTTGTAAGCAGATCCGGTGCAAATACATTCTTTGAGCTGGTAGCTCTGAAAAAACCGGCAGTCCTGATTCCTTTGCCTCTTGCCGCATTTGATGAGCAGCGTAAGCATGCCGGCATTTTGAAAACTGCAGGTGCAGCCGAAATATTTGAGCAGGAAGGTAAATCTGAAGATTTGCTTTCGTTAATCATGTCTGTACTACATAACAAAGAACACTATGAACGAGCATACCAAAAACTTGAAGGAACATACATCACCGAAGCGGCAGAGCGGATTGTGGAAGAGATATACCGGGAAAATCGCACCTAGTTTGCTATTTCTGACTATTTTTGCTCTCACAATTGTTCTCGCATATCGTATTGATCATGCTTATCGGGTACAAGAGATGAAGGTTTACGGCGAATCAAAGGAGTTTCCGTTTAAAGGAAAGAACCAGTACAGGGGTATGCATCTCTGGCGTCTGGATCTTCGCGAAGCTGAGAAGTATTTGACGAATGCCAATCCGTATTACCGCATCCTTTCGATCGGGAAAAAATACCCTTCTGTAATCGAAGTTGAGGTAAGCAGACTGACCCAGGCAGCATACCTGATGGTCGGAGACGGTTATCTGCTGCTCAGTACGGAAGGTATCATACTTGAAAAAGTCCGGGAAATTGAGAATACCGGCATACCGGTCATTACTTTTTATCAGAATGTGCCGTATAATTCTTTTCAGAGAGGAGATGAAATCGGCTTTAAGGAAGTGGAAGACAGTCTTTATTTCCTGGGGATTGTTCAGGATGCAAGACTCAAGGTAAATAGTATTGCTATTGAAGGATTTCATATGCTAGGATTATATACAGACAGCAGTGCGTTTTTATTTTCCTCTGAAAAGGATATTGAGCTGCAGAAGTATCAGTTCGAACAGTCTCTTAGGCAGCTTTCAGTTGAAGGTATAGCGTTTGAAACGTTGGATTTGCGTTTTGATAAGCCGATTATTCGGTTTTGATCATAAATTTTTTAAGAAGTCACTAGGCTCATACAGATTATGGCGGAAACACTCATTTGCGGCATCGACATCGGCAGCACAAAAATTGCAACGATTGTCGGACTTTACTCAGCTGAGACTGATGAAATCCGGATTATCGGATTCAATGCCACGCCTTCAAGAGGGGTAAAAAAGGGGCTGATTGTTGATATTGATCAGGCGACTGCATCCGTCGAGGCAAGTGTGGAAAAAGCAGAACGTATGGCCGGCCATCAGATCAAGGAAGCATATGTATCCGTCGGAGGTCCTCATATAGCTTCGATTAATTCACATGGGATAGTTGCCGTTGCGAATCCTCAGTTTGAAGTGGTCGAAGATGATGTTCAGCGTGTTATAGAAGCAGCCCGTGCGATCTCTCTTTCGAATACCAGGCAGATTATTGAAGTAACACCGCGTGAGTACAGTGTAGACGGACAAAGCGGAATCAATAATCCGGTGGGGATGAGCGGCGTCAGGCTGGAAGTAGACACCCATATCATCACAGCATCAGCAACCAATCTTAAGAATATCGATAAAGTCCTAAATGATCTGGGAATAAAAAATACGGGCTATATTTTTTCCGGTGTGGCAGCAGCAGAAGCAGTTCTTACGGACACTGAGAAGGATCTTGGTGTGGCTGTAGTTGATATTGGCGGTGGAAAAATTGATATGAGCATTTTTGTAGAAGGCGCTTTATCGTTTTCTTCATCCATACCGATTGGTGCAAGACACATCAGCAATGATATTGCAGTCGGTCTGAGGGTTTCACTTGAATCGGCGGAAAAAGTGAAACTGTATCTCAGCAATAATGCACGCCGTGTCGAAGAAGCTATTAAAAAGAAAGAGAAAAATATACTTACTTCCGAGAAACTGGGTATTCCGGAAAAACTTCCAGACGTCAGCCCGAAAGAAATCATTGAAGGTATTATCAGTCCGCGTATTGAAGAAATTTATTCTTTTGTAGCCGAAGAGCTCAGTAAAAGCGGTTATGAGAAAGCAATCCCTTCAGGAATCGTTATCACGGGCGGCGGTTCGATGACTGTCGGTATGGTTGAGATGGGAAAACGGATTGCAAGACTTCCGATACGGGTGGGTGTACCGGAAAAAGCCACAGGTCTGGTCGACGAAGTGATGAATCCGATGTATGCCGCGACGCTCGGACTTGTCTACTACGGGAACTCCCAGATGTTTGAGGATCCTGCGAATTTCAAAGATTTCAATTCAGTTCTGAAAAACTTCTCAATGAATGATATAATGTCTAAGGCGAAGAAAGTGTTCAAACAGTTTCTTCCCTAACATTAGTCATCCTGAGGGATACCAAAGGATCCCGTTCCGGACTTCACAAGACGAGATTCTTCTTCCCGCATGCGACTAGACATAACCTATGTTAATCAAACCAAAAGCAGGACAAGCAGCAAAAATTAAAGTAGTCGGTGTAGGCGGAGGCGGCGGGAATGCCATCTCTTCCATGATCAAAGAAGGCGGTATCGAAGGCGTAGAATTCGTTGCCGTAAATACTGATGCACAGGCTCTTCTTCATAACAAAGCGGAAATAAAAATTCAGATCGGGGATCAGGTCACCAAAGGACTCGGTTCTGGAGGGAATCCTGAAGTCGGCCGCGAAGCGGCAGAAGAATCCCGGGAAAAACTGAAAGATGAACTTGGTACAGCTGATATGATCTTCATAACCTGCGGTGAAGGAGGAGGGACCGGGACAGGTGCTTCTCCGATTGTGGCAGAAGTTGCCAAAGAGTCAGGTGCACTCACCGTTGCCGTGGTTACAAAACCGTTCGACTTCGAAGGTTCTCCTCGTAAAAATCAGGCTTCAGAGGGAATAGAATTACTGAAAAGTAACGTCGATACTCTCATTGTTATTCCGAACCAGCGTGTTCTTCAGGTCATTGACAAGAAAACATCTATTGTCGAAGCATTCAGGAAGATTGACTCTGTGCTTCATCAGGGTGTAAAAGGTATTGCCGAGTTGATTACCCTTCCGGGACTTATCAATGTGGACTTTGCCGATGTGCGTTCTATCATGGACAATGCCGGTAATGCCATCATGGGTATGGGAATCGGAACGGGTGACAAACGCGCTATCAGTGCCATTCGTCAGGCAATTTCTTCACCGCTTCTTGATGCATCTATCGACGGAGCAAAGGGAATTCTGTTGAATATCGTCGGAGGATCAGATCTTTCGATGAGTGAAATTGATGAAGCCGCAACCATGATTACGAAAGCTGCCGATCCTGATGCAAATATCATTTTCGGTGCGGCAATTGATGAGAATCTTACCGATCAGATAAAGATTACGGTAATTGCTACCCGATTTGACGAAAGTACGATGAAACTCTTCAAGTTCCAAAGACCCCAACAGGCTGATGCAGAAGATAAACGAGAAAAAACTATAGAGGAAGCTGAAGCAGAAGCTGCTCTCTCAGAAGAAAAAGATGACTTTTCACTTTATCCCCCTGAAGAACCGTATCAAAGACAGGAAGAGCCGGTACAACGTAAGCCTGCATCATCAGTGCGTGACGATGACGAATTTGATATCCCCGCATTCCTCCGAAAGAAATAACGACCTACATTGACTTATTTTCTTCCAGTTTATATACTATAGGGTAATTCTACTGGCATACCGTATGCATTGCCGTGTACAGTGGTGTCAGAAGAAGGTTCTTTGATGTACCGTCCAAACCAACCAGAAAGGAATGAACATGTTTCAAAAGCTTGTAGCCTGTATGTTACTGTCCTTGTTTGTCTTAGCAAACACAGGAAGCGTGTACGCCCAGGAACCTACCGCAACGGAAAGGACACTGTATATGCCTCTGATATCGACAGCTTTGGCAGCACCTCAGCAACAAGGTGAGGGAGAAGGAAAATGGTACCAGGGGGTGATAATTCACACGGAATGGTATGATTTTCAGCCGCACTACACGTTGCAAATCGGTGTGCCGGATCCCGGCAGTTATATGTGCCGGGAACTCGTCATGTGGAACATTGTGAAGAAACAGTACATCGCCGTGACCGACGGGCATTGGCGGGATTATCCCGACAATCCCGATGTCTGGGGGCCGGAGTTTTGGCAAGTGACCAAGTCTTGGATCGCAGCTCATCTCATCGAGGCCCTGCGTCCGGGTTACTACTGGGCATGGTGTACGGACGGTACATGAAACGGAGGGGTGCTTCAAGCACCCCTCCATCACACTTCTTTTATCGGAACTTTATTGCTTCCGGCTACTCGTGATGATACAATAGGGACTTGACGTGTTGCATTATTATTTCCGTTTTCTGATACCCTATGGCAGATACTAATCCGCTGAACGAATTTTTCATAAACATGGAGCATAAATGGCTCAAGCATTGGTATGAACAGGGTATTATTGAAAAATATCTTCATAAAAACGATAACTCCAAAACGTATTTTTCTTTCCAGGACGGACCGATCACGGCCAACAATCCGATGGGCGTACATCATGCCTGGGGACGGACCTACAAAGATTTATGGCAGAAATTCAACAATCTTCTCGGTCACAAACAGCGTTTCCAGAACGGCTTTGACTGTCAGGGATTGTGGGTTGAAGTGGAAGTGGAAAAGGAGCTGGGGCTTAAATCAAAAAAAGATATCGAAAATCTGGTACCCGGTGATAAAAAAGCTTCGATTGCGAAATTCGTACAACTTTGTAAAGACCGCGTGAATAAGTTTGCCGGTATCCAGACAGATCAGTCCAAACGACTTGCGTATTTTATGGACTGGGATCATTCCTACTTTACCATGAGTGAAGATAATAACTACATGATCTGGCACTTTCTCAAAACGTGCTATGAAAACGGATGGATCTATAAAGGACACGAGTCCGTACCGTGGTGTCCGCGGTGCGAGACGGCGATTTCACAGCATGAGATGCTGACTGAAGACTATAAAGAAGTCACCCATGAATCAATTTATATGGAGTTTAAACTGACCGATGCCGAAAATGAATATCTCTTGGTGTGGACCACAACACCGTGGACCATTCCCGCAAACATCGCCGTCGCCGTTGATCGAGATATTGAGTATGCGATGGTAGAAGGTGAAACAGGTGATCATTTCTGGCTTGCAAAAGACAGAGTCGAAACATTATTCGGGAAAGATGCAAAGATAATAAAAACTGTTCCGGGCAAGGAACTTGTCGGGCGAAAATATACTGGTCTTTTTGATGAACTTGAAATTGTCAAAAAAACCGCCGCAGAAAATCCTGAGACCTTTCACACAGTGGTGATGACTGATCCGAAGATCATGCCAATTTCTACAACAGAGGGAACGGGACTGGTTCATACAGCTGTGAGTGCCGGTACTGAAGACTTTAGACTCGGAAAGAAACTGGGACTTCCCATGATCCCCGTAATTGCAGACAACGCAGATTACCTTTCCCATATGGGCTTTCTTGCCGGGAAGAATGCTAAGAATGATCCGAGGATTATTCTCGATCATCTTGAAGAAGAGGAAAAAAAAGGAAAGAATTATATTTTTAAGATTGAAAAATATAAACACAGATATCCGGGATGCTGGAGATGTAAGGCAGAACTTGTCTGGAAAGTCGCTGATGAATGGTACATCGCAATGGATAAACCGTCGGCAACTGGAGATAAGCGAACTCTTCGTGAACGGATGATAGAAGTAGCCAAAAAAATTCAATGGATGCCGTCATTCGGGCTAGAACGTGAGCTGGATTGGCTCAATAATATGCATGACTGGCTTATCAGCAAAAAGAACAGGTATTGGGGACTGGCTTTGCCGATTTATGAATGTGAAAAGTGCAATTCATTTGATGTAATCGGATCAAAGGACGAGCTGAAAGAGCGTGCAGTGGGAGGATGGGAGCAGTTTGAAGGACATACACCGCATAAACCATACATAGACGATGTTATCATCAGTTGTTCTTCATGCAAGGGCCCCATGCACAGGATTGGTGATGTAGGAAACCCCTGGCTTGATGCCGGAATTGTGCCGTACTCAACGATCAAAGAGAACAACCAGGGAGAACCGTTGTATCTCTCGGACAGGAAAGAATGGGAAAAATGGTTTCCCGTTGATTTTATCACTGAATCTTTTCCGGGACAGTTCAAAAACTGGTTTTATGCCATGATTGCCATGTCTACCGTACTGGAAGACACGAATCCTTTCAAACGGGTACTCGGGTTTGCGACACTTTTGGGAGAAGACGGTCGTCCGATGCACAAAAGCTGGGGAAACTCAATTGCATTTCATGAAGGAGCTGATGTGATGGGTGTAGATGTCATGAGATGGATGTACAGCCGTCACAATCCGGCAGAGAACCTGCTGTTCGGATACAAAAAGGCTGATGAAGTCAGAAGACAGTTCTATATTTTGACGTGGAATATCTATAAATTCTACCGTCAAAACGCTGAAGTTGACGGAGCCGTATACGAGAGGAAAGATCTGAAGCTTGATGATTTTTCATCTGCTCTTGACCGATGGATTCTCTCAAGGTTTAAAGAAACCACTGATATTGTCAGGAAATCATTAACTACATACGACACAAAAACAGCTGCTACAAGCATTGAAAGTTATATTCAGGATCTTTCAACGTGGTATGTCAGACGCTCCCGTGATAGAGTAGGGGTAACGGCTACTGATACCAAAGATAAGCAGGCGTTTTATGACGTGATGCAGTACATGTTTGTAAACCTTTCGATTGTACTTTCACCGTTTATTCCGTTTTTGACGGAGGAGATCTATACGCAAATCACAGCCAATGAATCAGTACATCTTGAAACGTGGCCGGAATTAGGCGATCTTGTCCCGGATCAAAAACTTATTGAAGACATGATCATCGTACGTGAAGTAGTTGAAGTTGGTCATCGTATCCGAAAGGAACTGACAATAAAAGTCAGACAGCCGCTGGCATCAGTTACCGTTTCTCTTCCGTCGGTAAAAGAACTCAGCATCAAAGACAATGAAGATGAATATAAGAGATTGCTGGAAGCCGAACTTAACGTCAAGAAGGTAGAGTTTGTGACGGTAAAGGAAGCCGAAATAGGAGTTCAGTATGATACTGAGTTGACAGAAGAACTGAAGACGGAAGGAGAAATTCGCGATCTTATCAGAAAAATTCAGAACAAGCGGAAAAAACTCGGTGTCCAGGTTACGGATAAAGTACACCTCGTCCTTCCTGAAAAATTCAGAGAACAGGAAGAGCTGATCTCGAGGGAAGTGCAGGCATCTCAGGTGACGTACGGTGATGAGATGGATGTGACTATGGCATAAATAGCCATTTTCGGTGAAAAAAGGTATACTTTACGGTACATTATGTCACTTGTGTATTTTCTTCCGATACTGCTTATTTACCTTTTCGGACTGATCAATTTATTCGGGATTCGGCCTGATCTAGTTACGACGTCCCTAATGCATTTCGGGATCGGAATTGCTTTTTTCTTTGTTATCCGTTATCTCCAAATGCACAAGCATTTTTTCCGGTCGAATGCTTCCTTTTTTTATGTTTTTTCGCTTATCCTCCTGATTATTACATTTTTTTTCGGGATGGACATCAAGGGATCACGCAGATGGCTTGATCTTTATATTTTTCCGCTCCAGACTTCTGAAATCTTTAAAGTATTCTTTATTGTTTTCCTTTCAACAATCTTTGCGAAAGTCTATAACCCGATTGAAAACGGCAGATTATTTCTGAAAACGCTGATGCTTACATTATTGCCGTTTTTTTTCATATATAAACAGCCTGATCTGGCAACAAGTATTATTGTATTCGGAATCTTTTTTGTCATGGCGCTTCATTCCTCCATTCCGAAAAGACACATCATGATATTCCTTCTGATTCTCCTTTGTTTGCTCCCGGTAGCCTGGATTGCAATGCATGACTATCAAAAAGCAAGAATTTTGAGTTTTATGGACCCTGAGCATGACACTTCCGGAACCTCCTACAATATGGTTCAGGCAAATATTGCCGTCGGATCCGGGAATTTGTTCGGGAAAGGTCTGGGTTTAGGCAAGCAGTCACAGCTTTCGTTTTTACCGGAGTACCACACTGACTTTGCTTTTTCATCACTTGTCGAGCAATTCGGGTTTATCGGTGGTTTTATTGTTATTTTTCTCTACATTATTTTTTTCCTTTTTGTTTTTATACAAATGTTCAGACATATGCACGGAAGGGACTATGATGAGCAGTATTCATTTTATTATCTGCTGGGTTTTTCCGTGATGATGATTGTCCAAACGGCGGTCAATATCGGTATGAATTTGGGCATTGTGCCGATCGCGGGAATTACGCTGCCGTTTGTCTCATACGGAGGTTCATCGATGATTACTTTCATGATTGCAATGGCTCTGATACCTCCTAAACAATAGTCTTGCACTTCTGTTAATTTACAGTATAATAATGAAATGAAAACGCATGCAGTTATTGAGGTGGGTGGAAAACAGTACCTCGTACAAAAAAACGATGAACTCATTGTTGAAAATATCAACAGAAACGCTGATGAGACGGTTGAGTTTCCGGCTCTTCTTTCATTTGATTCAGATAAAGCGGATGCCGAAATCGGTGCTCCTGAACTGAAAGGAAAAGTAACAGCAAAGGTTATTGAAAACCTTAAAGGTGATAAAGTACGTGTGGCAAAGTTTAAAGCAAAAGTACGATACCGAAAGGTTCGCGGTTTTCGACCTCAGCTTACCAGAATTAAAATTACAGCAATTTAACGATTATATTCTATGGCTCATACTAAAGCTCAGCGAGCAGTTAAAGGAAATCGTGATTCGATTTCAAAAAGACTTGGTGTAAAACTGTTTGGCGGTCAACTGGCACAGGCCGGAAATGTCATCATAAGACAGCGCGGCAGTAAAGTACATGCCGGTGACGGCGTTCTTTTGTCAAAAGATTTTACTCTTATCGCCCTTCGTGAAGGAACTGTTGAGTTCTATACACGCATGGGAAAACAGTACGTAAGAGTTGTCTGATTCCGTCTTTCTTTTGACGTTTACTACCATCTTTTGTCTTCATGGACACCGCAACACAAGAACTTTTTGACAAACTAAATCAGGAAAAGGATGTCCTACAAAAAGCAGAAATCGTGAAAAGACTTCGTTTTGACCGTGAGGTTTCCGTAAAGAGAATTGCCAGGGCAATTCACAAACATCCTTCATATGTCTCTCATCTACTTCGTCTGACAAAAATTCCGCAGATAGTTGTCGACGGATATTATGCAGAACAGCTTTCCCCGACACATCTGATGATTCTATCACGACTTCAAACCGAAGAAGAGATTATTGATGCATATGAACAGATCTTGAAGAAAGGTCTTACAGCAGGACAGACTGAGTTATTGATTCGCAAGTTCAAATACGATGTAGAAGATGAAGGGAAGAGTATCGATACCAGACATCTTGAAGCACTTGAAAAGGAGCTTCGTGATATTTTGAACGCAAAAGTAACACTTATACAATCACGGGTACGGACAAAGATAGTGTTGGAAAAAAGGGGAAATACGGACACTACAACTGCTTTTATTGAAGAAGTGGTTGAAAAACTCAAACATCAACTTTCTGATGAAGAAAAAGGGAAACAGCTGAAGCAGCTTGATTGAGTGTCATCTTAGAGCAAATGCGATTGCGTTTCGGGTTCTCAGAGATTCATCATACGGATTTGTGATTGCTCCAAGTTTATCTGTCGGGAAATAGCGGAAAAAGACCTGTCCGACAAAACTTGTACCGGGAACCGGCCCAAACTCACGTGAATCTGACGAGCGGGGTCTGTTGTCACCCATTACAAAATAATATCCTTCCGGAATATCAATCGGAACTCCTTCTTCAGCAAAGTTCCCGGGAATAAGTGTAGTAGGGGATGATATATAGGGTTCTTCTACACGTTGCCCGTTGACATAGACCTGCTGATTTTCGATGAGTACGGTATCACCCGGTATCCCGATGATCCGTTTGATATATTCGATATCCGGATTACGGGGTGAATGAAACACCACGACATCTCCCCGCTCGGGAAGACGCAATTTGTAGGTGATTTTACTGGTAAAAATATAATTCCCGTTGTAAAAAGTCGGTTCCATTGATGCTCCTTTTATCTGGTTCGGTTGAAGTACAAAAAGGTAAATGACGATGAAGAGAGACCCTACGAATACCACTGTCTCCATAATCTCCATCACAAACATGATCAGCCCTTTCACGATAGACATATGGACTAATTGTAAAGAAGTCTGAGTGTAAATACAACCGCTGTAATGATATAATCTTTCTAGTCTTTGGTCGTATAGCTCAGTTGGCTAGAGCGTTCGATTCACACCCGCCTGCCATAGCACACATAGCTCAGTTGGTAGAGCATTCGATTCACATTCGAAAGGTCTCTGGTTCAAGTCCAGATGTGTGCACAAAAGCGGTGGGCAGGTTCGGAAGGTCCCTGGTTCAAGTCAAGGTACGACCAATATATGCTGTTAGCGTTAACTGCAATTGATATGTGGACTGTTTTTAATTTTCTCAAACGGTTTGTTCTCGATTTGTTTCATGCAATCTTTTTTGCTGCGATAGAATATGATGACAAACTCAAAATGACAAAAACGCAAGGTCAAAGGATGACTATTTGGATCATTATATTCGTTATTGCCTCAATTGCTTTATACGGTCTTCTTCACGGTATTTGGTACTTCCTTGATACTCTTGATACGAGTAAAATAGAACTATAATCATGCTTACCGGTATTGTTATAGCAAAAAACGAGGCTGAGATTGTACAGCAGGCATTAAAATCACTTTCTTTTTGTGACGAACTCCTTCTTATAGACAACAATTCAACCGATGAAACGGGAGAAATAGCACATGAAGCCGGAGCACGGGTGATATATGACAAAACTTCCGGAAACTTTTCAAATTTGCGAAATCTCGGAGCTGAGCAGGCGAAAGGCAATTGGCTGTTGTATCTTGATGCGGATGAAGAAATCAGTCCTGATCTGCGGGCAAATATCAGGCACGAGATGGAACAACCGAGTGCCGATGCGTACTATCTGCGAAGACGGGACCGGTTTATGGGAAGGGTCCTCGAGCATGGAGAGGTTGCAAAAGTTTATAAACGCGGAATTATTCGCCTGATGAAGAAAGGATCCGGTTTATGGAAAGGTTCGATACATGAAGAATGGACCACTGTCGGCCGAATATCATCGTTGGACGGTTTTATTGAGCATTACCCTCACCAGACGATACATGAGTTCCTGCAGCACATAAATACGTACAGTCAGATCCGCGCCGATGAATTATTCTTGCTGAATAAGCGAACTAATATGTATGAGATAGTTGCTTTTCCCATCGGGAAGTTTCTTTACACATATGTGATCAAAGGAGGCTTAAAGGACGGAACTGCGGGCTTTGTGTATTCATTTTTGATGAGCTTTCACTCATTTCTCGTTCGAAGTACGTTATTTATCAAACAGATGAAACATGAATAAAACACGGATTATTACGGTTCTGTTGAGCATATCACTTGTTTTATTTTCTTTTGGGCAGCTTGCAAGAATCAGCATTCCGGAACAGCCGGTATTTTTTTATCTCTACGAAGTGTTTGTAGCAGCGGTGTCGGGTATCCTACTAGTGAAGTACCGTAAAAATCCGCTGATGGAGAGCAAATACAGCCCCATTATCGTTTTTTTTATCTGGATACTTATATCATTTGTTCTTTCTTTGAGATTTTATAGTTTAGAACAAAATACCGTTGCGTTTTTGTATTATCTTAGACTTCTTCTTTATTTTATCTTTTATGTGTATGTCAGTTATTTTTTTACTCATGAGAAGCAATCAAAACGGCCTATTGTTATTCTTAATCTAGTCACAGTCTGGGTTATTTTGTCTTCATTTATTCAGTACTTCCTGTATCAGAATCTCGGCAATCTGGCTTATCTCGGTTGGGACCCTCATTTATACCGGGTGGTAGGACTTTTTTTTGATCCTCCCGTGACCGTATCTGTATTTCTTTTGCTCATGATATTTTACCTGCTTGAACTGCAAAGCAATCATGATTGGAAAAAACTCGGATTTATAATTCCCCTTTTTATACTGAGTTTTCTGACATACTCAAGAGGGGGGGGGTTGGCACTGATTGCAGTCAGCGTATTGTACGTCATCAGGAGGTTCAGCCGGAAAACTGTATTGATTGGCTTAGCGGTCTTAGTCGCCGGTTTTCTTTTTATTCCCAAAGGCTCAAGTGAAGGAATAAATTTATTGAGGACAACTTCAATCGAAGCCAGAATCAATGATTATGAAAAAGCAATTATGATTTGGAGAAAAAATCCTGTAGCGGGAATAGGCTACAACCACATTAGATACGAAAAGGACATATATGAAGAACAGTTGTTTTACGGACCTTATAATCCTTCACATGGCAGTACTGCGTTTCATTCAAGCTTTTTAGTCATACTTGTGACCGGAGGCGTGATCGGTCTTGGTTTGTATATATGGATGCTTATCAGTCTTGCCAGGACATCAGAATTTATGATGTTTGGTATTGTCCTTTTGAGCGTGATTTCAGTATTTGATAATGTTCTGCTGCATCCGTTTTTGTTGTTTCTTTTGTTTCTACTTGAAGGGTATAGAAAAAGTCACAGAACTCAATCCTCTCTTTGATACGTGACTTTCAGCTCCTGTTCCACGGTATTTCCGGCTGCATCCGTTGCTACAAACAGCAGGGTATTTTCGCCGTCTTTTAGCCGGTAAGTACTACTGAACTCCCCTGAAAGGTCAACAACAATCGGTTGGCCGTTTACACGAAGTGATGCACCCTGGTCGGTCAATCCTTTAATACTCAGTTCCTGTGTCGACGTTTTCATGTCTGCTGAGGGTGATTCGATTTCCAGTTTTAAAGGTTCTTTCTTGTAAAAAACTGTATATGTCTCAGATTCTTTTGAATGTTCGGTACCGGATCTGGCAATGGCATAAATCTTATTTTCACCTTGTTTTAAAGGACCGATCTTTTCATTAAAACTGCTCTTCCCTTTTACAGTCACTGACTCCGCTTTCGTATTGTTGATATAAATATCCAGTTTCTCAAAATCTTCAACAGTTCCTGAAACGTATATTTGAGCAGAGTTTGTAGCAGTGGGCGGTTCTTCAAGATCAAAGACTCCGTAAAAATCTTCTTTATTCTTTTCCTGTGCAGTCTCCTCAGATTGCGGGTTGATCAAACCGCTTATAAATATTGTCGCGTTTATTAGCAAACGAAATCCTACCGTGACCATAAATACGCTCAGTATAAGTATGAAAAGCAGCAATCCAAACAACTTTCTGTTGTTTTCATGCTGTTTATGTTGATACAGACGGGATCTCATGAGCCAATGGGGGGAGTCGAACCCCCGACCTCTGCTTTACGAAAGCATTGCTCTACCAACTGAGCTACATTGGCTTTCTTTTAAAAGATTATACCACGTTTTATTCCTGCCATATCCCTCCCTTTATCACGATCCATGGCTCTATGTAATCACCTTCATATCCCAGTGACCAAATGGCTATCCCGGCCAGATCTCTGTCATGAATAAACTCAATTTTTGATTCAAGGGATTTCTCGTCTTCATAGTAAATTTGCTTGATCCGGCCGTTCTGACGATAGGTGATCCAAGGCGATTTACTGTCAGGATCATATTGAATAGATACGGTTTCTTTATTTGCAATAAGCTCCCTGACACGTTTATAAGTCGCAATCGCTCCTGTATGAGGAACCGTCTTGCTTCGGAAATCATCAGTCAGTGTCTGCCACTCATATCCGTAAAAAGGCACGCCGAGAACCGTTTTTTCCGGTTCAACACGGCCTTTCAATGAATCAAGGGTCCGGCTGAGACTTGGAGAATTGTCGTTCATCTCAATTGGAGAAACGGGTCCTGCAGCGACAGATGAAGGCTGAGAATAATCATACCCCATAATGATCACCTGATCGACCGTATCGCCAATCTTCACCATGTCATATGCCATGTCGGCATATACAGCTGTGGCATTTACATCAAAAGATATGATGATATCAGCTTTTTCTTCCCGTAAATCATCTGCCAGAATTTTGAGAAACTGATTATAGAATTTCTGAGTTGGAAAATCGGAACGGGTAACATATTCGAAATCAATATTTACTCCGTCAAGTTCGTACTCAGTAATTATTGCTTTAATTTCACGTATTGCCGTTTGTACGGAGGTTGGGTTACTGATAAGTGTATTTATTTCATCGTTATTAAAGTTCTTGATTGCGATAAGTACTTTCGTATCGGTTTTTCTGGCATTTTCTCTTAGGGATTTGAAATAAGCAGAGTTGAGACTGTTCCACTCGGGCAACGTGTTTCCGTTTTTATCTTCCGTTTGGAGTTTTCCTGACTGATCCATGGTCAGACCGAAATAGATCATCTGATCCATGTATTCCGGATACACCTTAGCTTTGTTCCCGACTGCCCAATACGGAAGAAATCCGATAATCTGTCTTCTTTCTAAATCTTTTTTTGTATTTTCAAGAGGAGCGGAAAAATGTTGAGATACCGGCTCGATCATAGATGTTTGAAACAGTTCGGAACCGAAAGAGTACTGAGGAGCGGTATAAACAATAAGAGCGGCAAGAGCACCTGTGATAATGGTAAAAAGGGCAGATACTATACTGCGGTAGGAAGAATCTTTTGAATATGTTCCGGTCTGAGGTTCTGCAAGCATAATTCATTATATACAATACAAAAAAGATATTGTATAATGATTCTATGAAAGTTACCACGCTCCTCAGTATCTTTGTCGGAAGTGCTGTTATCGTTCTTATTGCGATTCTTGTCATGTCCATCCAGAACTCGAACAAAAAAACAATTCCTCAAGAAATTATAAATACGCAACAACCTTTTGATGGCGCAATTCCTCAATAATATAAATAAGTGTTTTAGAAATAAAGAGAGCTTTACTCTTGTTGAGCTACTTATCGTCATTTCAATAATTTCAGTACTTTCGACGCTCAGTATCGGAAGCTATTCAAATGTAATGAAAAATAGTCGTGATACTAAACGAAAAGCTGATTTACGAAAGGTACAAATAGCTCTCGAACAGTATTATGCCGCACACGGTACGTTTCGCGTTGACGGCGGGGCCAACTGGACGGATCCGAAATGCGGATGTGGCTGGCTTTCATATGTTGACGGAGGGTATTATCGTAGATCTGTGATTCAGGCCCTTCATGATGAAGGCTTTTTAGAAGAAACACATCTTGAGGATCCAAGGCAAGAACCGGGTTATATGATTTACATCTGTGAAGGAGGAAAAGTATATTCGCTTACGGCAACACTTGAGAATGCCAAGCAATCTGATGTTGAGTTTGCACGAGATCATACCTGCAACGGGAACGGTTCAAACGGTACCGTGACTCGATACGGTAAGAATTACGCAGTAACCAATAAAACATATTAGCAGCTGACTTATTGTGTTATCATGTCAATATGAACCGCATCGAAGACTATTTTCTCATTGGCGATTTGCAGACGGCGGCTCTGGTTTCTTCCGGGGGTTCCATTGACTGGATGTGTCTGCCGTACTTTGATTCTACAAGTATTTTCGGCAGAATCCTTGATGAGAACGGCGGCACGTTTTCCGTCGAAATGCCCGAATATAACGTCGCTTCATCGTATGTTCCCGAGACTGCAATCGTTTCTCATAAGATCTCAAATGAAAACAGATCGTTCAGTGTGAAAGACTTTATGCTTCCCAAACCGACATCCTCATGCAGAACACAGCTTCTAGTCCGGAAAATCGAAGGACTCTCCGGTTCGGGATCCGTAATCTTTCGATTCCAACCCCGTCCTGAATACGGAAAAATAGCAGCAGATATGCATCAGGACGGTTCCCGTATCAGCTTCACGAGCGGAGAAGGCCGCTTTATTCTTTTCCTTCCGACAGGAACGGCAATTTCCCGCAGTAACGGATCTTTCTTGCTTCGGATACCGATAGGTGAAGGTGAATCAAAACAGTTGATCCTTGAACATATCAAAAAAGGAGAATTATCCGTACATCCGAGAGGAGATTTTGAAAAAGAAACGGAGGAATTCTGGAAAGACTGGGTTTCAAAAGGCAGATTTATTCCCGAGAGTAGAGAAAAATTAGTGCGGTCCGCAATCACTTTGAAACTCATGCAGTTTTACCCGACCGGGGGTATCGTGGCTGCACCTACCATGTCACTGCCTGAACAAATCGGCGGTTTGAGAAACTGGGATTATCGGTATGTATGGGTACGTGATTCAACATTTATTTTGTATGCATTGTATATTCTCGGGTATGTCGATGAAGCAATGAAATTCTTTTCCTTTATTGAAAATGTGACCGAATTCGATCGTGAAAGCGAGCATGATATTCAGCTTATGTACACCATACACGGCGAACATGTCCCTGAAGAAACATATCTTGATCATTTGTCAGGTTATCGGAACTCAAAGCCGGTACGTGTCGGAAACGGCGCAATGGAGCAGTTTCAGCTCGACACATACGGCGCACTTATTGATGCGTATTACTTTGTTTGTTCCCTCGGCGCAGAGCTAACTGATGAAAATAAGAAAATGATCCGATATCTTCTCACCAGAATTGAACATTTGTGGGATGAGAAAGACAACGGTATTTGGGAAGTGCGGAGCGGAAAGCAGCATTATACATACTGCAAAGTGATGTGCTGGGTCGGAGTCAACCGCGCACTTAAGATACACGACAAAATAGGACTTAAGGAGCATGAAGTTGAACGCTATGCACGATTGGAAAAACAGATTCATGAGTGGATCTGGGAAAACAGCTACGATAAATCACAAGGAATCCTGAAGCAATACCCGGGAACTCTGCATATGGATGCGACGAATTATCTTTTTGTCTTGTTCGGGTTTTTGAAGACATCAGATGAAAAAACGAGAAAGATAATCGAAAAAACTGCGAATGAACTTGTTCACAGCGATGTGTTTGTGTACCGGTATTTCAGTGAAGACGGCTTACAAGGTACTGAAGGTGCATTTCTCCTTTGCACATTCTGGTATATCTCAGCGCTTGCGAAAATCTGTGAAGTGAAAAAGTCTGCGGAACTATTCAGGAAAGTAGAAGATCTCATGAACAAGCAGGGTTTGCTTGCAGAAGAAATCGATGAAAAGACTCATGAATACCTCGGCAATTATCCGCAGGCATTTTCTCATATAGGTTATATCATGAGCGCATATTATATTGAGAGGAATAAGAAGGTAAGTAAAGATCTATAACAGTCCGATACCTTCTGCCGTTACTTTCTTAAAATGCTTTCCATCGGTTTTCCTTTTGCAAGTTCATCAACCAGTTTATCCAGATATCGAATTTCACGCATAAGGGAATCCGCTATCTCTTCTATTCGGACGCCGCAAATTATGCCTTTTATTAACGATCTTTTCGGATTAAGTTGAGGAGCGTTAGCAAAAAATGTCTCGAAATCTACTTTTTCCTTCAGTTGCGTATCAAGAGCTTGCTGATTATAACCAGTTAACCAACGAATTATTTCATCCACTTCGTCCTTTGTTCGGCCTTTTTTCTCGGCTTTTGTTATATACAGAGGGTATACACTTGCAAACGTCATGGAGTAGATTCTGTGTTTTTTTGTTGAATTTTGCACGTTAAAAAAATATCGCAGTAATTAAAAATGGAGCGGGATACGAGAATCGAACTCGCTTCTCATCCTTGGGAAGGATGCATACTACCGGTGTACTAATCCCGCATTTTCAATATTATACACAATCCGAAAGAAGATATTAGCGGGGGATGGTGAGTTCCATTCCGACCTCGATGTGGTCAGGATTGGTGATGTTGTTTGCCTGCGCGATACGTACCCAGGCATTCGGATCTCCGTACACTTTTCGGGCAATATCCTGCAGACTTTCTCCTCTTTGTATTGTGTATTTATTCCGCTGATATGTCACCTGTCCAGAACTGATCGCGCTGATTTGACCGTTCTCTTCTGCCACAATTCCCAGGCTTTCCGATTGCTCTATTGATTTCTTGGGTACAGGAGAGATATAGTTGATGGATTGATCCCTGACTGAATTTGCAATTTCGTCAAGATTCCCGTTTGAAGTTTCAGTAGTGGCAAACAATTTTGAAAACCTCATACCTTGCTGAGAAAGGGTTTTCCCTATACCTTCACCGTATCGGATTCCGACAGCTGCAAGGGCGATCAGGAACAGAAACCCTCCTATAGCAAATGCCGTTGTATTTTCTCGAATAATATCAGCTGTCATTTTTTTGTAGTCTTGTGTCGCATGTGCGTCCTGTTCCATACATCTTATTCTATCAAATTAGCCTGTAATTACAATACAAATAATATTTGCTTCAAGCGTATATGCTACAATGTATCTATGCGAAAGGAGGTGATATTTACTTGAATCCATTACTTATAGGCGGCGGTGTTCTGCTTGTTGTAGGACTGTATCTTGTTGCGACATACAACAGTCTTGTTGTACTGAAAACCCGCATACAGGAGGCCTTATCCGGAATTGATGTACAGTTGAAGCGTCGCGCAGATCTGATCCCGAACCTTGTCGAAACGGTCAAAGGGTATGCTAAGCATGAAAAGGAGGTTTTTGAAAATGTCACTAAAGCACGTTCCGCTTTGATGAATGCTCAGGGAATGCAGGAAAAAGCTGAAGCCAATGACATGCTTACAGGTGCTTTGAAATCACTGTTTGCAGTCGCTGAAGCATATCCTGATTTGAAGGCAAATACCAACTTTCAGGATTTACAAAGACAGCTTGAAGATACTGAAGACAAAGTTGCATACTCAAGACAGTTTTACAACAGCAATGTCCTTGATTACAACGCCAAAATACAGATGTTCCCGTCCAATATCGTTGCTGGATTATTCGGATTTAAATCATTCGAATTTTTCAAAGCAGGCGAAGCGGACAGAGAAAACGTCAAAGTCAGTTTCTGAGAATTTGTATAATAGTGCAGTTTCTCAGACGTTCTGAGTACTGAATGTCATGCCTTGACGGTCGTCTCACGTACGATATTCTGGGAAACTGATTATTATATAAATCTGATCTTATGACACCCTACGCACATATATCGGCAAATAAATTCAAAACGTATCTGATTTTTGTTATTTTTACCGTCATATTTACGGGGTTCTTTTTTATAATCGGAAAAGTATATGATGATCCGTGGACCTATGCATTGCTCGGATTGGTCATTTCCGTCGGCTCTTCAGTGGGCAGCTATTTCTTCTCCGACAAACTGGTTTTATCTACGACAAGAGCCCGACCCGCCACAAAGGATGAGTTTTTCGATTTTTATACGGTATCGGAAAATCTCAGTATGGCTGCCGGTCTACCGATGCCGAAACTGTATGTGATTGATGATCCGTCTCCGAATGCATTTGCAACCGGTCGTGATCCAAAACACGCAGTTGTTTGTGCCACTACCGGACTTCTTCACAATCTTGAACGGTCTGAAATAGAGGGTGTGATCGCTCACGAACTCTCCCACGTCAAGAATTATGATATTCTGGTAATGACTGTTACATCGGTGCTGGTTGGCTCAATATCACTTGTTGCAGATATCGTAATGAGATCGTTGTGGTGGAGAGGCAGTGACAATGACAGACGAAATACTCATCCCGCACTCTATATTTTATTTATTCTGGCTTTAATTCTCACCCCGATAGTTGCAATGCTTATACAGCTTGCCGTATCACGTCAGCGTGAATACCTCGCGGATGCAAGCGGCGCCCTTTTGACCAGATATCCTGACGGTCTTGCCAATGCGCTTGAAAAAATCAGCAGTTATCCCCGGGGTGTAGAGTCCGCTACAACCTCAACATCTCATTTGTTTATTGCAAACCCCTTTAAAAAAGGACAGATATCCTCGGTCGTTGCAAATCTTTTCAGTACGCATCCGCCGATTGAAAAACGTATTCAAATATTGAGAAATATGTAATATATTGAGACCATGAAACAGGAATTATACAAACCTAATAAGGGGAAACAACTGGTAATTGACGTGAATGGAACGTCGTATTACCGATATCCGATAAAAACGGAGGTATTTGCTAAAGGAGATGATTATGCTGTAAAGATTGCCAGGTTCATTAGTACAGCTGTTGATACGTTTTCGAAGGAAAAAGACTTCAATTGTGATTGGTATGTGATCGTCTCAGAAAAAATCGTAGCCATCTCGCAGGGAAGATCGTATTTTATAAAAGATATCAAGCCTTCTTGGTGGGCGAAGACATTATCAAAGTATGTCAAAAAAACCCCTCACGGAATCGGTCTCGGAAGCCCATGGACTATGGAACTTGCCATAGGGGAAGTGGGGTTACCGCGTATTTTGCTGGCTGCGGTTGCATCGGTACTTACCAAGCCTTTCGGACTGTCAGGAGTTTTCTACAGAATCGCCGGACCTCAGGCTGCAGCAATTGACGGCCCGACATCATATTCTTTGTATCCTTCCAATGTCTCAGCGAAACTTGCACCGAAAGATCCTCAAAAAGCTGCTACAAAAATATCAGATGAGATAAAGTCTAAACTAACTGATGAAGCCCTGATAAAAAGATTTAAAGGGACTGTAATCATCGATGCGAATGATTTAGGGAGAAACGCACTAGGAAATGCCACAGGAAAACCAAATGGTTTTTTTGAAGATGTTATGCGTGATAATCCGATGGGGCAAGGAAGCGAACAAACACCGCTTGTCATCCTAACCTTATAATTTACTCGCCTTTAGATCCGTCGTACCATCCTGATGGAAGGGTAACCGAACCGGTATCTTGCAGAAATCCGTTTTCTGGATCTCGTTTGGTAGCATCCCATTGTTCGAGTTGTCGTCTGACTTCTTCCTGGTTACCGCATTCTTCAATACGGTTTGTTATTTGATTTACAACGCCTTCCCATTGGGAAAGGGTCATGTAGGGTCCTGGATTTGTATCACCAGGTTCAAAAGTTTGAGTTCCGCCTTCTTGTGCCTGAGTTTCCAGCAAAGCTTCTTTGTAGCATTGCCCGATACGTTGACACATTTTTCCTCCGTTATAGGAGCATTGTTCAATTGACATAAAACTATTATAATAAATCCTATAGTATTTATCAAGTCGTCTTTACTATTCTTTAACGTACAAAAATTTCTTGATAGGTTATAATAATCTTCATGTCAAAAACAGGTGATCTTACGAAAAAGGATGTTCTTCATATTGCCAAATTGGCAAATCTTCAAATACAGGATGCAAACATTGAGATGTACCGGACACAGCTTGAGGAGACGATCAATTATGTCGAAAATCTCGACGAGCTGGATACTACGAATGTCGAGCCTACCTCACATTCGACCAGGCTCTCAAATATATATTTCGAAGACGGTACAAAAAATTCGAGACAATTCACTCAAAAGGAAGCGCTCCAAAATGCAAAAAGTACAAAAAAATCAATGTTTGTAGTTAAAAGAATAATGGAATAATATGGACATATTCGGAACATCCCTTACAGGTTTAAAAGAACTTATTTCTGCAAAAAAGATATCATCAAAGGAAGTATTTTCGTACTTTCAATCCCGTGCACATACCTACAATGACGACTTGAACGCATATCTCACCATGATTGATTTTACGGATCATAATGACGGAGACTTATCCGGACTTCCGATAGCAGTAAAAGATAATTTCTGTACAGAAGGAGTGCGGACCACTGCATCCGCCAAGGTGCTTGACACCTTCATCCCTCCATATGAATCGACGGTAACGAAACGTCTGAAAGAAGCGGGAGCTGTATTTACGGGAAAAACCAATATGGATGCATGGGCACACGGTTCATCCACTGAGACATCTGATTACGGACCGACCAAAAACCCCTGGGATACCACACTTGCTCCGGGAGGCTCATCAGGAGGATCTGCTGCTGTGGTATCGGCATATCTCGCCCCTGCAGCAATCGGTTCCGAGACGGCCGGTTCCATCAGACAGCCGGCATCCTGGTGCGGAATAGTCGGACTGAAGCCGACATACGGCCGCGTTTCCCGGTATGGTGTGATTGCGATGGGATCTTCTTTTGACTGTCCCGGACCCATGACACAGACAGTTGAAGATGCTGCCATGATTTTACAGGTAATTGCAGGAAAAGATCCGTTTGATGCGACATCCGCAACTGAGGAAGTACCTGATTACAGGAAACAGATGACGGAAAAGCGGACACTGACATTCGGGGTCCCTGATGAGTACATGAAAGGACTTGATAAAGATGTTGAGAAAAAAGTTGAGGAATCGTTGAAAGTGCTTGAAAAACTGGGTCACAAAGTGAAAAGAGTTTCTCTTCTTGACCCGAAATACTCAATTTCCGTATATACAATACTTCAGAGAGCTGAAGTTTCATCAAATTTGGCTAGGTATGACGGTATCAGATACGGCAACGGTCGCGATGCTTTCGGACGTGAAGCAAAACGCCGGATGATGTTGGGGACATACACACTTTCACACGGCTATTACGATGCTTTTTACAAAAAAGCTCAGAAAATAAAAACACTTATTATTGAGGATCTCAAGCGGGTATTCAATGATGTCGATCTGATCGTGGCTGCTCCGACTCCGATGACTGCTCTTAAATTGGGTGAGTTTGAAAAGTATCCTTTCTTCGGAGAAACAATGGATGTATTGAATGAAGCGGCTGCCGTCGCAGGAACTCCTGCGATCAGTGTGCCGTGCGGACTGGATTCGAAGGGGTTGCCTGTCGGTTTGCAGTTTATGGGGAATTATTTTGATGAAGGTACAATACTCAATGCCGCTTATCAGTTCGAGAAAGAGACCGACTTCTTCAATGTACTCGCAGAAGGGAGAAAGAAATATGAATAAGTATTTTCCTGTCATCGGCATGGAGATTCATGTCGAGCTGAAAACGAAATCAAAAATGTTCTGTCAGTGTTCGGCAAATTATTTCGGAAAAGAACCAAATTCCAATACCTGCCCGGTATGTCTCGGTATGCCCGGAGCGCTTCCCGTGCCGAACAAACAAGCCGTAGAATGGACTGTCAAAATCGGGAAAGCTTTAAACTGTAGTATCAATAAACGTACGAAATTTGATAGAAAGCATTACTATTATCCCGACCTTCCGAAAGGTTATCAGATCAGTCAGTATGATGAACCTATTGCAGTAAAAGGTCATCTTGATATTACTCTCAAAGGAAAAGACAACACCCTTACGGAAAAACGTTTCAACATCACACGAGTCCATCTTGAAGAAGACACGGGCAAACTTACACACGCCGGAGAAGATACACTCGTCGACTTCAACAGATCCAGCGTACCGTTAGTCGAAATTGTGACCGAGCCTGATTTTGAAAATGCAGACGATGTGAAAGTATTCCTGGAAGAGCTTCATACCATCATAAGGACACTTGACGTCTCCGATGCCGATATGGAAAAAGGATCCATGAGAATGGAACCGAATATATCCTTGAGTATTTATGAAAATAAAGAAGAGCGGATGAAAAACCTTCCAAAATACAAAGTCGAAGTAAAAAATATCAATTCCTTCAATTTCGCAAAAAAAGCCATCGAGTATGAATTGAAAAGACAGGCTGAGATCCTTGATAAAGGAGAAATCCCTGCGCAGGAGACGCGCGGTTACAATGAAGACAAAGGCATTACCTATTCACAACGCTCAAAAGAAGAAGCACAGGATTACCGATACTTTCCGGAGCCTGATATTCCTCCTATGGAATTTACCGATGAGTTTATTGAAAAAGTAGAGAAGACAATTCCTGAACTTCCGGCTTCACGGGTTAAGAGATACCTTACTGACTACCAGCTCAAATATGACGATGCCTTTATTTTGACCCGGGATACTTCACTTTCGAAGTATTATGAAAAACTTATTGCAGAGTTGTCAAAAGAGAAAGAACTCGATCTAAAAAAACAAAACCTTGAACAGGCAATAGCGAATGTAATTGTGAATAAACGTATACAAACTAACTTGTCACATGAAGAGTTTGCACAGAAGTTTGTAAAAATGTTTGCAAAAGTTGAGATTGATGAATCACAGCTGCACTCAGCACTGGAAAAAGCAATTCAGGAAAATCCTAAAGCAATAACTGACTATAAAAGCGGCAAGACTAATGCCGTTATGGCGCTTGTCGGTTCCGTGATGCGCGAAATGCGCGGACAGGCCGATGCCATGGATGTCCGTAAACGATTGGAACAGCTGATACAAGATCAGGCATAAACCTCATTCAATAGGTATAATAGATACATGTCATTCGTTCATTTACATGTCCATTCCGAATACTCTCTTCTTGACGGAATGTGCCGTATCGATAAAGCAGTTGACCGCGCAGTCGAACTCGGGATGCCGGCCCTTGCACTCACAGACCACGGTGCTTTATACGGAGCATTCAAGTTTTTTATAAAAGCTAAAGATGCCGGTATCAAGCCGATTATCGGTTGTGAATTGTACAAAGCAAACGGAAAACGTACCGAAAAACCGGAAAAAGGTGAACGCAACAACTTTCATCTTCTTGTTCTGTGTAAAAATCTTCAGGGTTATAAAAACCTGTTGCAGCTTGTCACTTTATCAAACCTGGAAGGTTTTTATTACAAACCGCGTGTCGATTGGGAGCTTCTCGAAGAATACCATGAGGGACTTATTGCCACAACGAGTTGTCTTGCAGGAGAAGTTCCGCAGCTTATCATGCAGGATCAGATCCAGAAGGCAGAAGAGATTCTCAAGCGATATCATAGTATTTTCGGGGAAGATTTTTATATTGAACTTCAGAGACATCCAAACTTGCCTGAACTCGACAAAGTAAATGAAGTCCTGGTGAAGTTCTCCAGAACTCACGGAATCCCTCTTGTTGCCACGAACGATGTACATTATCTTGATAAAGAAGATGCCTATGCTCAGGAAATTTTACTCTGTATTCAGACACAGCGAGCGATTTTTGAAAAGAACCGACCGATGTCGATGATAGATGTGCCGGACTATTACTTCAAAACGCCTGAAGAGATGAAGACCATCTTCCATGATTATCCTGAAGCAATTGAAAATACACTGAAAATCGCGGAAAAATGTGATCTGGAAATCCCGCACGGGAAATTGATTTTGCCGAAATATGATCTGCCTGAGGGGTATACAAACGAAGAATACCTAAGGAAAATGACCTATGAAAAGAAGGGCAGAATTAAGGGCTTCGATGATAAACTGGTATGCGAGCGTCTCGATTATGAGCTTGATATCATAAACAGAAAAGGATATGCTCCGTACTTCCTTTTTGTACAGGATGTTGTGACCTGGGCAAAGGATACCGGGATTGCGGTAGGTCCGGGAAGAGGATCCGCAGCGGGATCACTTGTATCGTATGTGCTCCGTATTACGGATATCAACCCGCTTGAATACAATCTGCCGTTTGAACGATTCCTGAATCCTGAACGTCCGACTCCTCCTGATATTGACGTCGATTTTTCCGATAAAAGACGAGATGAAGTAATACGTTTTATTTCAAAACGATACGGCAAGAAAAATGTCGCACAGGTTATTACCTTCGGAACGCTCGAATCAAAAATGGCAATTCGTGATGTTGCACGCGCTCTCGGGTATTCTTATGCACAGGGAGACCGTATATCAAAAATGATCCCCCAGGGAAAACAGGGATTTAAGATGTCCATAGACGGGGCAATGGAAGAGTCAGCCAATCTGAAACTGGCCTACAATGCAGAAGAAGATGTCAAAAAAGTGATAGATATTGCTCGAAAAGTCGAAAGCCTTCCCAGACATTTTTCAGTACACGCGGCTGCGGTTGTCATTTCGGACAAACCGCTGACGGAATATGTGCCGCTCCAGCGCGATAACAAAGAAGACCGTATTATCACACAGTACGATATGTACAGTATCGATCTGAATGCTGTATCCGAGAACAAAGCAGTCGGACTGGTCAAGGCTGATATTCTCGGACTTCGCAATCTGTCAACATTGGAGGAAGCTTTGGGCTTTGTACGACAGTTTAAGGGCAAAGATATTGATATCCATGAGGTGCCGCTAGATGATCAGAAAACCTATGATCTTATGGGGCGCGGTGAGACAATCGGTGTATTTCAGCTTGAATCTGCGGGAATGAGACGGCTTGCCCGTGAGATACAACCGTCAAAGTTGAGTGATATCACCGCTATGGTCGCGCTGTATCGCCCGGGGCCTATGGAGCTTATTCCGACATTCATTGCCGGAAAGAAAAACCCGAAGCGGGTAAAGTACCTTCACCCCGATCTTAAACCGATTCTCGAAGAAACATACGGAATTCTTGTGTACCAGGAGCAGGTAACCGAAATCGCTGTTCACCTTGCCAAATTCAGCAAGAGTGAGGCCGATATTCTCCGTATGGCCATGGGTAAGAAGAAGAAAAAACTCATGGAAGCGGGAAAAAAGAAATTTCTCGAGCGTGCCGTGGAATACGGTTATAACAAGAAAGTGGCTGCTGAAATCTTCAGCTTTATGGAAAAATTTGCGGCATACGGATTCAACAAAGCTCACGCCGCCTCTTATGCACTTATAGCATACTGGACAGCTTATATGAAAGCCAATTATCCCGTCGAATTTATGACCGCTCTGATGACTGCTGAGTTGCAGGGTGTTGCCGGACCTATGCGTGAGCAGAAAATGGCACAGGCTCTCGAAGAAGCAAAACGTATGAAGATTGAAGTACTTCCTCCTGACATTAATAAATCATTTTTGAAGTTTTCAATTGAAGGGAATTCTATCCGATTTGGTTTATCTGCTATTAAAAACGTCGGTTCGGCTGCAATCGAGTCAATTATTGAAGCGCGGGAAAAGGACGGCTCGTTTATCAGCTTCAGAGACTTTCTTGCGAGAGTTGATCTCCGAAAAGCAAACAAGAAGACGATTGAAAGTCTGATAAAAGCCAATGCGTTTGCCGCATTCGGGAACAAAGCGACTCTTATGATGTATTATCCTGATGCAGCAAAAGAAATATCAAAATACAAAGAAAATCAGGAACAGGGACAGTTCGGACTTTTCGGGCAACACGATAAGGAACGCTATAAAATGGATAATTTTAAACCGATTCCGGAATTCCCCGAGGAAAAGCTTATTGAATTTGAGAAAGAGGTGATCGGATTTTTGATCACACGTGACCCGATGGATAAACATAAAGATATCATCCTGCAAAAGGTGACCAAAAAGTTTATTGATATCGAAGAAACCGATATTGATAAACCGTTTATCTTTGCTGCGAGTATTTCCAGTGTGAAAGTCGTAAAAACTAAAAAGAACAACGATGATATGGCGTTTCTCCTCTTGAATGACAACTCAGCCGGTATCGAAGCTATCGTATTCCCTAAAACATATGCAAAAATCCGGTCAGCATGTATACCTAACTCAGTTATCCTTCTGAAGGGTAAGATCAGTGAGAGAGAAGGAGATTATAGTATTATTGTAGAGAAGGCAATAAACCTTGACCAGCGGGCTCAGGCTCTGAGAAATGCTTAAATTGATGCATATCCAATATGTTTGCAGTTCATATGTATAATTGCTACAATGGCAACCAAGAAAACTAAGATTTTTACTACTGTAGACAAAGAAGGCAACGTAATAAAAACAGAGGTTGAAGATAAAGTAAAGAAGAAATATAACATCCCCGTTGAGTATCTCAATTTGGGGATGTATTTTGTTATTCCTATTCTGACAGGTTTTTTTATCGGTCTTTGGCTTGATAAAAGATTTGACAGAAAAGGTTTTTTTACTATACTATTGATGTCTATAGGGGTTATTGCATCCTTTTATAATTTAATTAAACTTTATAAACAAGATGAGTCCGCACATTAGTATTAAGGGAGAAGTCGTTTACGAATTATTCGGATTCCCGATCACAAACACCATAGTCACGACTGTTATTGTCCTTATTGCATTCTTTTTTATTGCCCGGTATTTCTATTCTCAAATACAAAAATCGGACAGAAGCCTCGCTTTCTACGCACTGCACGGTATTATCGTAGCTATATACAATCTGTTTGAATCAGTTCTCGGCAAGAAGATCAACTATTTTTTTCCTCTTCTCGGCAGCTTCTTTGTTTTTATTCTCATGATGAACTGGTCAGGTCTTTTTCCCGGTGTAGGATCGATTCTAATCGAACCCCCCAAACATGAAGTGGAAGTAACCGAAGATTTGGTTGTTCCTGAGGAAGAAGCTGCTTCCCCTGTTTTGGAAGAGGAAATAGTTGGTGTCGATGAGCACGCGGATGAGGCTCCAGAGGAAGGTGACAATACAGCTGCCGCAACTGAAGAAGTGACGGAAGAACATGAAGGAGAAAGCGCCGAAGAAAAGCATTATGTCCCGCTTATGCGCGGAGGTACTGCTGATCTGAATACTACATTGGCTCTTGCTCTAGTTTCAGTCTTCGTTACACAAATCTACGGATTCAAATTCCTTGGACCGAAAGCACACCTTGCGAAATACTTTGATTTTCGTGACCCGATCATGATTATGCTCGGACCTCTTGAGCTTATTCAGGAGTTTGCACGCATCGTCTCGTTTGCTTTCCGACTTTACGGAAATATTTTTGCAGGAGAAGTTCTTTTGACTATTATTCCGTTCCTTTTACCGGTATTTCTGTCATTCTTTGTGACACCGATTTTCTTTATGGAAATATTTGTCGGAGTCGTACAGGCTTTGGTATTCACGATGCTGTCTGCCGTCTTTATCAATATGGCGACTGCTCATCATCATTAATTTGTTAATTATTATTAATTATTATTTATTATTTATAAACCTATGGAAACAGAAACAATGCGTTTACTTGCAACAGCACTCACAATTGGCATTGGTGTCATCAGTCCGGCACTTGCAGTAGGACTTATCGGAAGCCGAGCAATGGAAGCTCTTGGCCGCAATCCTGAAGCAGAAGGACCTGTCCGTACAACCATGATTCTTGCCGCAGCATTTGCAGAGTCAATCGCTATTTTCGCGCTTGTCGTGGCTCTTATTATCAAATTCGTAGCATAATACGGTAATTAATTATGGAAAATTTAGGCATTGACCTCAAACTCATCATTGCCCAGATCGCGAGCTTTGCCATTTTCTATCTTGTATTCAGCAAATTTATTTCGACACCTCTTCTTAAATTCCTTAAAAAACAGAAGGAACAGGAAGAACTTCGTGAGAAACTTGCAGAAGAACTCGAGGAGCGAAAAGCAAAACTTGAGGAAAAGGATAAAGCAATGGATCGCGAGCGTAAAAAAGCTCTTGAAAAAGCAATGGAACAGATTAAAAAAGATGCTGACGAAGTGCGACGAGAAATGATAGAAGATGCCAAAAAAGAGGCAGCTGCTATTGTCACAAAAGCACGTGAGCAGATGGAAGAAGAACGTGAAACAATGTACAAAGATATGCGAAAACAAATCGCAGATGTCAGTGTACTGATGGTTTCAAAAGCTCTGAAGCAGTATCTGACACCAGATGCTCAAAAAGAGGTCACCAAGTACATTATTTCAAATGTACCTGAAACCAAACTTGAAAGTTAATGAGTATTTTGTCATCCTGACCGCAGGCTGGCGGATGTTTCATCATCCTTGCAATTTCAGGGATTCAGAAACTCGTCTATAAGACTATGAGCTGGGGCTCAAAGTTCGGGATGACGGAAGTATTCTCAATTAGAACACTATCAATTATGCATATAGATCCAGCAGTAAAAGAAGATCTGAAAAAATATCTTCTCCAAAAACTGAACAACAACCAAGTACCGCAGGTAATAATACGTGCGCCGTTTCAATTAAGTCAGGATGAAGTATCAACACTTAAAAAGAAAATTGATCTTCTTGAGAAAGCGGACATTACGGTCGAAGTCGATTCTTCGATTTTAGCCGGAGTAATTATTCAGTTCGGGTCTAGTGTCATTGATTTGTCTATTAATACCGAGTTACAAACATTAGCTCATACGCTTTATGAAACAGTTTGACCAATACATTAAGGAAATTGAAAAAGAGCTTTCAGCCCGTGAAGGGATGAAAGTTGAAACGAAACAGATCGGAACCGTAACCGAGGTAAAAGACGGTGTCGTGACTTTGTCAGGACTGGACAAAATAGGATACGGCGATCTTATTGAATTTGAAAACGGTGAACGTGCAATGGTCATCGATTTGTTTGAAGACACTGTTGGAGCTATTGTTCTTGGAGATTATTTGGGTATTACTGCCGGTCAAACGGCAAAAGGAACGGGAATTACTCTTTCGATCCCTGTAAATGATGATGTCCTTGGTCGCATTTTGGATCCTTTGATGAGAGCACAGGATGCGGGAGTTGATATCAAATCCGAAACATATTATCCGATTGAAAGAACGGCACCGGGAATTGTCCGTAGGAAATCAGTTTCCGAGCCGCTGCAAACCGGAATCAAGGCTATTGATGCTCTTATCCCGATCGGTCGCGGACAGCGTGAACTTATTATCGGTGACCGAGGAACCGGTAAAACAACTATTGCCATCGATACGATTTTGAACCAGAAAGGTAACGGAGTGATCTGTGTCTACTGTGCAGTTGCCCAGAAAAACTCAAAGATTGCTACCCTGACCGAGCTTCTTCGACAAAAAGGCGCAATGGATTACACCGTAGTCATCAATGCATCGGCAGCTGATCCCGTCAATCTGCAGTACATGGCACCTTATGCCGCTACTGCCGTTGCTGAGTACTTTATGGATCAGGGAAAAGATGTACTGGTCATTTATGATGATTTGTCAAAACATGCATGGGCATACCGACAGATTTCACTCATCCTCCGAAGACCGGCAGGGCGAGAAGCATATCCCGGCGACGTATTTTTCCTGCACTCACGCCTTCTTGAGAGATCGGCACGTATTCATCCTGATTACGGAGGTGGATCAATCACGGCACTCCCGATTATCGAAACATTGGAAAACGACGTTTCGGCATATATCCCGACAAACGTAATTTCAATCACTGACGGACAGATCTTTCTAGAAACTGATTTATTCAATTCAGGCGTACGGCCGGCAGTAAATGTCGGACTGTCAGTTTCCCGTGTGGGGTCTTCAGCACAGACAAAAGCTATGAAACAGGTAGCCGGCAAGCTGAAACTTGATCTTGCTCAGTATCGTGAACTTTCGGCATTCTCACAGTTTGAATCCGATCTTGATCCCGAAACGAAAAAGCAGCTAAACCGCGGTGCAAAAATGACTGAAATTCTGAAGCAGAAAAACAGCAATCCTTACAATCTAGCAGAGCAGGTCGCTGTCATTTGGGCCGGTTCCAAAGGTTACCTGGATGATGTTCCTCTGAACAAAGTAATGGAATTCGAGTCAAAGTATTTAGCTGATTTGAGGGGCAGAGGAAAGAGTATTCTTTCAACAATCAATAAAGAGAGAGTAATTTCTGAAGCGATGGAAAAAGAGCTCGAAACATACGTCAAAGACAATTTGCCGGAAGAAGAGAAATAGGTCATAGGGGATAGCTGATAGCTTATAGATCTAACTTCTATAAGTAAATTACACCCTATAACCTAAACCCTATCAGCTATAAGCTATTTGTATGAATATCCGAACAGTCAGAAAAAAAAATAAGTCGATCAGAAACGTTCGCAAGATCACCAAAGCTATGCAGATGGTATCTGCGGTGAAAATGCGAAAAGCTCAACAGCTTGAAGTAGAAAGCCGGCCTTATCGTGACGGCTTGACGGAGCTTATTGCCAAACTTATCAAAAAAGTCGATCCGTCAAAAGCGAAGCTTCTTCAGGTTGATGTCTCACAAGCTGAGAAGCGCCTTGTAATCGTTGTCTCATCGAATAAAGGACTGGCAGGATCTTTCAATGTCAATATTTTCCGGTATGCTTTGTCCGCAATCCAGGATTTCAAAGATGTCGAGCTTGTGACTGTCGGAAGCAAGGGAACACAGTTTTTCGGCAGATTGCAGGATGCCCATATTCTTGCTGATTTTTCAGGAAGCAATCTGATTATTGAGGCATCGCCGCTTTTTGATTTTGTGCTTGAACAGTTTCAGACCGGGAAATTTAAATCCATTTCGATCATTTACAGTCAGTTTATATCAACCATGCGATCTCAGGTTGTTGAAGAGACACTTCTGCCTTTGACCAGCGTTGAAGTAAAGGAAGACATCAAAGAAGAAGGTCAGGAAAAGAAGAAGTTTGAAAATACTGACATTCTGATTGAACCATCACCCACTGAAATTCTTGAAAGCTTGCTTATGAGTTTTATCGAAAATAAAATAAGAGGAGCTCTTATCAGCAGCGAAGCAGTAGAACATTCAGCACGTATGATGGCGATGAAGAGCGCGACAGACAATGCATCCGATTTGATATACCAATTGACACTGTTATCAAACAGACTCCGACAGGAAAAAATCACATATGAACTGTTGGATATGATAAATGCGATAGAGAGCGTCAAACAATAAATTTATTAATAGTTATTACAAATTAGACATTTGTCATCCTGAGCGAAAGCGAAGGATCCAGTACAAAATGGATTCTTCACCCACGGTTCAGAATGACATACGTTAGTATTTACAAAAATAATATGGCAGACACAGCTGAAGGTAAAATTATTTCAATTCGAGGTGTCGTTGTTGATGTTCAGTTTCCTGAAGGTCACACACCGGAGATTTACGATGCTCTTCATATTGAAGATAAGAAACTCGGATCAATCACTTTGGAAGTTGAAGCGGTTATCGGGCCCGGATTAGTCCGCACTGTAGCCCTTACTGACGTTTACGGCCTCCAAAGAGGAACAACTGTAACAAATACCGGTAAACCGATCGAAGTTCCTGTCGGAGAAGAAGCACTCGGACGTATTTTGAACGTCCAGGGACAGGTAATTGATGAAGGAAAAGATATCAAAACTGACAAGAAACTAACGATTCACCGACAGGCACCGACACTCCCTGAGCAATCAGTCAAACAGGAAGTGTTTGAAACAGGTATTAAAGTCATCGATCTTGTTGCCCCGCTTGCAAAGGGAGGAAAAGCCGCCATTTTCGGAGGAGCAGGAGTAGGAAAGACAGTTACCATTCAGGAACTTATTCACAATGTCGCCAAGCAGCATGAAGGAGTATCAGTATTTACCGGAGTGGGAGAACGAACCCGCGAAGGAAATGATCTCTGGAATGAAATGAAGGAAACGAAAGTTCTTGACAGTACCGTTCTGGTTTACGGACAGATGAATGAACCGCCTGGTAACCGTCTCCGCGTCGCTTTGACCGGTGTCACTGAAGCAGAATACTTCCGTGATGAAAAAAATATGGATGTTCTTTTGTTTATTGATAATATCTTCCGTTTTGCACAGGCCGGAGCTGAAGTATCCGCACTTCTCGGACGCATCCCGTCTGCTGTAGGATATCAGCCGACACTTGCAACGGAAATGGCTGCTCTTCAGGAGCGAATTACTTCAACAAAGAAAGGATCTATCACATCTCTGCAGGCCGTATACGTACCTGCTGACGATTATACTGATCCCGCACCAGTCGCGACATTCGCGCATCTTGACGCGACAATCACACTTGAACGATCTCTCGCTGAACAGGCATTGTTCCCTGCAGTCGATCCTCTGACATCAACATCGCGCGCACTTGCACCTGATGTTGTCGGTGAAGAACATTACGAAGTGGCACAGGGAGTTTTGAAAACTCTTCAGAGATATAAGGATCTTCAGGATATTATCGCCATTCTCGGTATGGAAGAACTTTCAGAAGATGATAAACTTGCAGTAAGCCGTGCACGAAAAATGCAGCGTTTCCTGACACAGCCGATGAACGTCGCTGAGCCGTTCACTGGACGTCCGGGAAAATATGTCAAGATTGAAGACACCGTCAAAGGATTCAGAGAAATCCTCGAAGGAAAGCATGATAACAAACCTGAAGGTGCCTTCTACATGGTGGGGACAATTGACGAAGTAAAATAATGATACATCTAAAAGTCATAACACCGAAAAAGCTGGCCTTTGAAAAGGATGTGACGTCAATCACAGTGCCGACAGTGGCCGGAGAGCTGACAATCCTTCCTAAGCACTCTGATCTTCTCTCTCTACTGAAGGAGGGAGTCGTTACGATTCGGACTGAGAAGGAAGAACAATACATGTCTATCGGAGGAGGATATATGCAAACTGACGGCAAATCTATCCAGATTTTAGTTTCCCGAGCATTCGGACAGGATGAAATCAATGAGGAAATGACCCAAAGAGCTATCGAAAGCGCACAGAAAGTCCTCGAAGAAGTAGAAGATAAAGCCGAACGAACGGAAGCTCTCAGCACATTGAGACGCTCAATGGTAGATATGAAACTCCTTTCAAAAATGAGAAGGAAGGCAAAAGCTTAAATCTGTTATACTACGTTATTGTTGCTTATTGCACTGTTTTACCAATTGTTTGAGAAATAATTTGTATGGCCCTTATTGTTGTTGAGTCACCGACAAAAGCAAGAACCTTTAACAGAATTTTGAAATCGAAAGAATGGGGAAGCGATTACTTCGTATTCGCAACCGTCGGCCACTTCAGAGATCTTCCGTCAAAATCAATGGCTGTAGACCTCAGTCATGAATTCGCTCCTGAGTATGAAATCATGGAAAAAAAGATGAACATGGTCGAAAAGCTCAAGGATCTTGCAAAGGAACATAATGAAGTTATTCTGGCCACGGATCCGGACCGTGAAGGAGAATCCATCTCTTATCATGTCGCTTATATTTTGGGATTTGTAAATGAAAACTGGCCTGACTTTGATTTGAAAAACAGAGATTCTCTCAAACGTATAGTATTCCATGAGATTACACCGTCAGCTCTTGAAGAAGCTCTGAAAAACCCCGAGCATCTCCGCGAGGATCTGGTAAAAGCACAACAGGCTCGACGTATTCTTGATCGTATCGTAGGATACCAGTTGTCACCACTTCTTTGGAAAAAAATGGGGAAAAACTGGCTCTCAGCTGGCCGTGTACAGACTGTCGCTCTCAGACTGATAGTAGAACGCGAGAAAGAGATTGAAAAATTCGATAAATCACCCTACTTCCAGCTCTATGGGAACTTTATTAACTCCGAACCTATTAAAGCAAAACTTATTGCAAAAGACGGAAAAGAATATGAGGTAAAAACAAAACTGGATCTTTTTGACGGCTCATATGAATTTATAAAGACTACGATAGACAAGACATTATCTGAGGAAATTGAAAAAGATCTTAATGGGGATACATTCAAGATAACATCAATTGATGAAAAGATAGCAAACCGCTATCCGCCGCCCCCCTTTACAACATCACTTCTGCAGCAGGAAGCATTCCGAAAGCTCGGATATCCGTCAAAACTGACAATGCGGATCGCACAGTCATTGTATGAAAAAGGACTTATTACCTATCACCGTACCGATTCGTTTAATCTTTCTTCCAAATATGTTTTTTCGGCAAAAGATTACATCATATCTGCATACGGCAAAAAATATGCTTTAGAAAAGCCGAGAGGATACCGTACAAAATCTAAGAATGCGCAGGAAGCTCATGAAGCCATACGACCGACTAAAGCCGAACGGTCACCGCGTGAAATTAAGAATAAAAAGATGAGTATTCAGGAGAAGAAACTGTATGAGCTTATTTATTATCGTGCTCTTGCAACTCAGATGAAAGAAGCGGAAATCAAAGAAAGCACAATCAAAATCACAAGCGGTAAAGGATATGAATTTGAAGCAACTCATCAACAGGTCATATTTGACGGATTTTTAAGGGTTCTTTCACCGGCTTTCGTCAAGAACAACACGACCGAATTGAAAAAATCAGACACGGAAAACGTCACACTGGAAAAACTGGATATTGAAGAAAAAGAGACCAAACCGCCGTACAGATATAGTGAGGCATCTCTGATCAAAACGCTTGAAGAAAAAGGTATCGGCCGTCCTTCAACTTATGCCAGTATTATTTCGTTGATCATTGATAAACATTACGTCGAGAAAGAACACAGATATCTTAAGCCAACTCCGCTCGGCGGCAGTATTTCGAATTATCTTTCAGAAGCGTTTCCTGATATTTTTGGCCTGACATTTACCGCTCACATGGAAGATGATCTTGACGATATTGCAAACGGAGACAAAAAACTGCTGGATGTATTGAAGCATTTTTATTCTCCGTTTGAAACTGAACTTAATGTACGCAAGAAAGATACAGGGACCATTGATGTTGCAGAAGATAAACTTGAAGAAAAATGCCCGAAGTGCGGATCGGACCTTGTCGCCAGATACGGAAAATACGGTAAATTCTATGCCTGCAGCGGTTATCCTGACTGCAAATACATCAAACCCAATTTGAGATATGTAAACGGATATAACTGTCCTCAATGCAACGGCCGATTGGTGATACGATACAGTCGCGGAGGAAAGCGATTTTATGGTTGTGAGAATTATCCGACATGTAAACATGTGCAGTGGGCGCTGAAGGTTGATGAGAAACCCGCAAAAGCATCAGCGGAAAAAAAGCCGGACAAAACGGTGAAAAAAACCGCTAAACCAAAGAAATCAGCGGTAAAATCAAAAACAAAAAAATCTGTTAACAAAAAATAAGTTATGTAGTAAAATTACATATGCAAGGTTTGAAATATATTTTCGTTTCCGGTGGTGTTATTTCAGGTATTGGAAAAGGCGTTACAACCGCTTCGATCGCTCTTCTTCTCAAACAGGCAGGATACAAAGTCTCTCCGATCAAATTTGAAAACTATCTGAATCTTGATGCCGGTACTATAAATCCTATTGAACACGGTGATCCGTTCCTTTGTGAAGACGGTACAGAAGCCGATATGGATATGGGTACGTATGAAAAATTTTTGGGTGAGAACATGACAAAGGACAACTTTGTCACAATGGGAAAGATCTACAAAACGGTTATCGACCGTGAACGCAGATTCGAATACAACGGAGAAGATGTCGAAGCTATTCCTCACATCACGGATGAAATTATCCGCCGCATTCATATTGTTGCTGAGAAAAACAAGTCAGATATTGTCATTATCGAACTCGGCGGCACGGCAGGAGAGTATCAGAACATTTTTTACTATGAAGCATCCCGCATCCTTACACTAAGAAAACCGAACGATGTCATTCACGTACACGTGAGCTATGTTCCGACACCGGGACACTTGGGAGAGCCGAAAACAAAGCCGACACAGCTTTCCGTACGCACACTCAATTCTATGGGCATTCAGCCGGACTTCATCGTCGCAAGATCTACAAAAAAACTTGATAAAAGACGAAAAGACCGTTTTGCATTGTTTTGCAATATGCATCCCGATGAGATCATTTCGAATCCTGATTTGAATAATATCTATGAAATTCCTCTAACACTGCATGAGCAAAACATGGATAAAAAAATACTTGAGAAGCTTCATCTTGAAGTAAGAGAGCCTGAACTGGCTGATTGGACAAAACTCGTTGAGGAAATTAATACAAAAAAAGAGAAGACGGTAGAAATAGCCATTGTCGGTAAGTACTTCGGAACGGGTGATTACCAGCTGAAAGACTCATACGCAGCTCTGTTTGATGCTATTGACCATGCGAAGTGGCAGGTAGGTGTAGAAGTAAAGACCAAGTGGGTGAACTCTGAAAAGCTTGAATTTGACGGATTGTCAGACGAGGAAGCAATGGAAAAAATTGCCGAAATTGTCGGAACACCGGACGGGCTGATTGTCCCGATCGGTTGGGGAGAGCGTGGAGCAGAAGGCATGATTGCAGCAGCAAACTACGCAAGAGTAAAAAAGATTCCATACTTGGGACTTTGCTATGGCATGCAGCTTGCTTGTGTGGCATTTGCGCGTCATGTGATCGGTATCAAAGATGCAAACACTGCTGAGAACTCTCCTGAAGGTGTAAATCCCGTCATCCATATCATCCCGTCACAGAAGGAGCTCATGGAACGAAGGGCATACGGCGGTACTATGAGACTTGGAGCATGGGAAGCAAAAGTACAAAAAGATTCACGCGCATATGATTTTTATAAGAAATACGGCGGACCCATCAGTGAAGACGGAATCACAAGTGAACGCCATCGTCATCGTTATGAGTTCAATGACGATTACACAGACCAGTTTGAAAAGAACGGTATGAAGATTTCAGCACGATCAGTTGTGGAGCAACTGGCCGAAATCGTCGAACTTCCGGAAGATTCGCATCCTTTCTATATCGGGACACAGGGACATCCTGAGTATAAAAGCCGCCCTCTTACCCCGCATCCGTTATTCGTTGCATTCATTGAAGCAGCAAAGGAACACAACAAGTAATCTTCTTTGCAATTTCCTTTGATTTTTTCTGCAATCTCTCGTATAATACTCTATCTATGGCAAACGCAATACAATACAAAGACAATAGCCTCTCAATCGGAGACACTGTTGCTGTTGACTACAAAATCAAGGAAACAGACGATAAAGAACGTATTCAGCAGTTTTCCGGTATTGTCATCAAAATCCGCGGTGCATCTGAAGCAACACGCATGATCACGGTCCGCAAAATTTCAAAAAGCGGTATCGGTGTCGAGAGAATTTTTCCTTTGTCATCTCCTTTTATCGACGATATCAAAGTCGAGAAAAAGTCTGAATTCAAAAAAGCACGGGCATACTTCATCCGTGATCTTTCAGGCAAAAAGATGCGACAGAAACTCTACAGACAGAAATAATATTTTTTCTTCTCAATTGTATTTTCATACGGATAATAGTACTATGGTGTAATTACACATCATATGTCCTACGATAATAAGAAGACCGGTTCATACGGAGAATCAATTGCCATAGCTTTCCTGAAATCAAAAGGATACGCTATTTATGCCAAGAACAGCACATCACGATGGGGAGAGATTGATATCATCGCTGAAAAGAATAACGTAATACATTTTGTCGAAGTAAAGACCAGGAAGTCTACAAAACAGGGGTTACCGGTCGAAGCAGTTACGTATCATAAAATAACAAAACTTCTTCGTACTGTACAGTTTTATATTCACTCCAACGCACTGTACAACAAGAAATTTCAGATAGATGTCATTGGTATACGACTTTCCGAAGATAATACTATGCTTGAAATGAAGTACTATCCGAACCTCTCCACTGACTTATTTCTTTAGCGGAGTAAAGTTCGGGATTTTCGCGTTTTTGAATATATACTGAAGCCAGCTCAACAAATCGGGAAATCTTCGTCCGTCAGTCCGTCGTGAGTATTTTTTTACGAACTCTACAACCTTTGCAAACTCTTCATCCTGTTTATGCGACTGTGTCACTTCCTTTGCGAATGCGTACAGGGTATCCTCATCAACATCGAGTTCATAGTTGTTGTAGCGGAGGAATACACCGGTTGCGACAATTGATATGCGCTTATTTCCGTTGTTGAAGGGATGCAACTTGTTAATAAAATACAGATAGCAGGCAGCTTTATGAAAAAGGGTAGGGTATAGGTCTTGTTTATCAAAGGTCCTTCTGGGTATTGAAATGATGCTGTCCAGCTTCTCAAAATACGTATGACTGTAATTCGGGGGCGGATCTTTTACCTTCTTGAAAAAATCCGATAGAACCTTGCAGATTATCTGAAAATCATCATGATCAAGATAATGCATAGAAGATGACCGTTACTCATAGGAAAGACGCCGCAATGTCTTTTGATACTTTTGCGTTACTTCTTTTGCAAACTGTTTGGTTTTGGCTTCCCGTTTTGTCTCCGTTTTGTCACGGTTCCACATTTTGTCAAAAAATCGTACGACGAATTTCATATTGATATATTGTACTATATAATCACGACGTTCACATTATAATAACGATTTGTAGAAGGGAAATAAATGTTTGTGAAGAGATCTGTAATAAATCACAAAACGCATTGAGTTGGAAAAATCGGATCGGATTTGTTAAAATAAAGGTTCAGTTTTAGACGGCCCCATCGTCTAGCGGCCTAGGACACATGGTTTTCATCCATGGAATCTGGGGTTCGAATCCCCATGGGGTCACTCTGAAAAAAGACTCGGTTTATCCGGGTCTTTTTTTATGTATTTAACTGGATGAGAAGTTTATGTCCGAGGCAACATTTATACTTTGAAAACTGCATCTACTGTCCTATAATATAGAAATGCCGGAAACACAAGAAAATGAACAACGTAATCGCTTAGTTGAGATGGCTCGGTCACTGGATCGACAGGTATGGTCTAAAGGCGGCTTTCCAGCAGAAGAGCGGCCTGATTTGGATTTTCTTTTACCAAGACTTCAAATTAACTCCAATCCCTCTTTATCCCTATTATCTCATCCGGAAATACAGCAACTCAAAGGGACTCCCATATGGGCACAAATGGTTGAAGAGGGAACTGCTGAAAGCAAGGAACAACACGAACTCTCGGAAGAAAAGAAAATCGCTCAATATGATTCTCTCACAAGAACAATTTCAATAGCTGAAAGTGCCTTAATTGTTCCGGATAGGAACCTTAAGCGATATCTCGCACATGAGTTGGCAACCGATAATTATTCTCGGGCACAAACTACTTCACTTGAACAATTGCCAGAGGATAGACAAACACAAATCAATCAATTCTTGCAGCAATTTAGACAAATGGGTTTAAAGCTTGAAGGACCGGTACAAGTTTTGAAAAATGGAGCAACTGAGCATCTGTTAGTTGATGGATATCTGGTTGCCACTGTAAGCGGTCAATTGGCCGGAATTTACGATGAGATTTATCCGACAATATTTGAATTGGTGACCTCAGAAATTGATCAAAGAAACGGAAATATCGGTAGATTTGAAAGAGATATTAGACAACAAAAATTACAAATTGCCAGAAATGAACAGCATCCTCATTTTACAGAATCAGTATTCAAAGCAATGGAACTCGTAGACTGGAGAATACTTCTGAAAGCATTCAGACATACGGATTTTGATTATGTGTTAGATCTTCTACGAAAAGAGTCTGAATACGGAGAGGGGATATTTGCACGATTTGTAGCGGATATGGAAAAAGACGAACACGAAATAGAAAACGTATTACGGGCTTATATGCAGCGTGGATATAAGAACCGTTAATACTAATTAAATGAATATACCACTAGGTATTGAATAATAACCTATAGTATTGACTTTCCTTTCTTTATCCGCTATAATTCATGCTAATTATGAATAACGAAGGAAAATCATTAAACGACCAAAGAAATGAAGCGGAATTAGATCGTCTCCTAAGAGGAGACTATCCTGTCGAATATGTAAAATACCGCTGGCTTTATGCTAAATACAACTCAAGTCCTGCACCAAGTATAAAACATCTATCACCTACAGAACTGGAAGAACTAAGAGCTTTTAGAAAACAAAGAAGTGAAATTGATATACCCAAAGGATATTCTGAAGGATTTTACGAGAGATTTTGGGGAGAATATGAAGTATATAATCAACAGAATGAAACAAGAATTTCACCTAAAGCATATTGGACAATGATTGGATCTCAATGTGGATTGAATTTTATGTTTTTAGAACAAGCTATGGATACTGATATTATTGATGAAATCGCCCGTGAACTACTATTCATTCAAACATTTTCTACTAAGGAATCTTCATAAATCCACACATTTAGGGATCCGGTATTCGCAGGTACTACTGAGCTATAATATCATTATGAAGAAATTTCTCATAATTTTTGCTGTCCTTGCTGCATCAGCTTTTGTTTTATATATCTCATTACTCATCTACATCGACAGTAGGGCAGAACATGAAACAAAAGTCAAATCCGATGTAATTATAGTGTTGGGCGGAACTATCAAATCTGATAATTCATGCTACGGACCTATCTGTAATCAAAAAGGATTTGTAAAGAAGCCCCGTTATAATCCGTGTGTTATTGCCCGTGTAGATCATGCAGTTGAACTTTATAAAGAAGGTTTTGCACCAAAAATTCTCATGTCGGGAGGGAATGATGAAGGTACAAACATAAACGAAGCTGAGAATATGAAAAAATTTGCCATTGCAGCTGGCGTACCTACTGAGGATATTCTTATTGAGAACAAATCAACATCGACCTATGAAAATTTTGCATTCTCAAAGGAAATACTTACAGATGCAAAATTAGATTCAGTCATTATAGTGACTGATCCGTATCATATTGCCCGAGCAAAACTGGTTGCTTCAAAACTGCATTACGACTACTCTTTGTCACCTGCTGTTGAAAGCGTCTGCTGGGACCAGGACAAAAATAAACCCTTCACTAATCGCGATTCGCGTCGGGAAGCTTTCGCCTTGATACTCTATAAACTTCTGAATCAGATATAACAATATACAATGGACTGAATTCCAAAGTTTACATCTTCTCTATATGACCTATAGTTTGATTTTAATGATCTACTATGATATAATTTGAACGTCAAAAACTTGGCGTGTAACGTGCAGAGGGAACAGCTCCCGATGTCCAGTCATCCGAGTTGACACGGAGAGCAAAACGTGGAAGGCGGTTTGCTCTACACGCACCTTTTATTTCAGAAGTACCCTAAGAGGAGAGTATCATGCTTCAGCGCTTTATGACCTTGGTCATCGCAGCAATTATGATGACGATGGTCAGTTTTGTCAGTGCGCCAGCTGAGGCGCATGCCGCGGATTCTGATGAAATTTCTCAGCAGGGCTGTGTGACCTATTACGACCAAAACGGGAATGTGACTTCCATCTCGTGCGGCGAGCCGTATATCGGCGGCGTCGCGAGCGATGTCTACTCCCGGATCCGGGACTCCCAGGAATGGGCCGGCGTCAAGGGACACGAGATCCAGGGACAACTTTTCGGAGAACAAGCTGCAGAAGCTTCTTGCTAACGAAGAACTAACGGCTCACTGGAAGCAGTACCAGCGCGATCCGTTCATCGACGAGCGTGATCACAAATAAGCATACCTGCTTGTGCAGAAGTTACAACAGAATACACCTGCTTAACGAATAAAATCGTTGGGCAATATCACAATGCAGATAACCATCTGCACTGACATCTGCGGACAATCCGCACGAGTAAGCTACAAGCTTACGTACAAGAGAAACGCCGCCTCATGGCATGATGAAGTTTCATCAGATCATCAGGCGGTTTTTCTTTGGAATAAATAAAACAGTTAAAAGGTGTATATCTGCACCCTGCCCGAAGGCAGGATGCAGTATACGACTTGTACTATGTCTCCGCGTGGAACACACGGCCCGGCCGCCATGGTGTCCCGAGAATCGGGAGAAGGAAACGGTCAATGCCGTACCACCCTGCCACACGCCACGCAAGCACCAGCAGCACCGAGAACGCAAAGAGCATCGGATTTGAGCTGGCACTTCCAGACATCATGAACGACCAGTTCATGAACCCACCGCCGAAAGCGGCAATGCCCGTGAAAAGGCCGATGATCAACGCAATGCCGACCAATACTTCCGAGTACATGATCAACGGCCCGAACCACCTGTGCCATTCAGCATCGATCATGAACTGCAGGAACGACCGCCACCAGTCAAACGAGACGAGCGGACGGCCTTCTGCCGGAATAGACGCGGCACGTGTCCAAAAACCGAGGATCGCCTCACCGTTGTGCCAGGCGGGGTCTTCCAACTTGTGAAAACCGGCTTCAAGCCATTCGTAGCCCACCAGAATGGGGAGTGCGAGCCAAAGAGGGGCGGAACCGGTACTTTCAAAGAGAAAGCGTGAAAGGGGAGGTTCCTCAACGACCACGGGCGTGGCAGCCCGCGCAAAGAAAAAGACACCGACTGCTGCAGCGGCTCCTCCGATCAGCAGCCCGCGCATTCCCATGAGCATCCATCCGAACAAAGCTGCAAGTACCACAACTCCGAGCTTACCGAACATGTGTGTTTCTCCTTTATAGACTAAACGGTCCGATACAATCTACCAAAGTAAGGTTTTACACCTCAGGCCCCATTCTCCTTTCTTCAGGTGACCAGATTAATTTTGGCATACAAAGGTCAATAAAACCTCTCTATACCAAAGTTAATAAAGTAAGTACAAATCGTATTGTTAAAGAACAGTCCCGGTAGAATACAGCTTTTGTATTTACAGAGAAGAAATATTATATCATTCATTATGGTATTTATAGAATCTTATTATCGGTCAACCGCGTGTCTGATTTCGATTCTGAGTCCCGGAAACATGATATCTCCGAATTATGTCCGTTCCTGTGATACAATAGTTCATTATTTCATTCAGATTTGAAATACTGACACCATCTATGACTGAGCTTCCTCAACCTTCACCAATCACCGAAACTCTCGCAAGAAAAGATTACGGGATAAACACGGAAGAAATATTAAACGGAAGACTTGCCAGAATGGTATCAAACGGCCTGCAGGTTGTGACCATCTGCAATCACGGAAGCGGCAGAAGCTACAATGTTGCAAAGGAATTAACCCTTCAGGGAATCGGAGCGGTATGTCTTCAGGGAGGATTTGACGGTCTCAACGAGCGCACTGATCCATTATTACTTTCACCGATTTATTATGAACTGAACCAGGTACCGAATGTGGGAATTATACTCACGAGAGAGGAGCAGTTGTATTATCTTTCTCAAATCAATCAGTTGCGGGCGTTCCGGTACGGTTCTTCCGAATCGGCAATTCGCAGTCTTTTTGCTTTAGTAAACGGAGTGTAAAAAAATACTTCTCTTTAATCTTCTGATAACCTATAGCATAATATACATATATCATTATCTGCTTTTGAGTATGTATAAAAGCTAACATACAAAGGGTGCGGATAAATGATATGCACATTGACAGATCGGGCTAATTTGAACTGACTACTATTGGTGAGAAGCAATTCTCGTCAATACGGTCAGTTCAACCTATAACTTAAGAGAGGATTTTACAATGAAAACGCGTTTCAGTGGTTTGGTAGTATTGGTTCTGCTTGCAGCATTGCTTGCAGGCTGTATGGCAGACCGCGCGCCACAGCCGAGCAGTGACAGCCCGCAAGCTTTCCTCGCGAATCCTGATGGCATGCCCGTCGATGATGGTGTATACCTCATCGCGGGTGTCGTGATCGGAGATGTCGAGAGTCTTGTTCGCCAAACCGCACCCGCACGGGGGTCAATGGCAGGGAGTGCCTACGGCGCATACGGCAGCTATTTCGGACCGGAATTCGGCGGCAAGGGATTCGTCCGCTTGCATGTCCAGTCATCGGATTCCGAACTTGCTCCCGTTGGCAGCATTGTCATTCTCAAGGTCACGGATTCGAAGGCATCTGTGTTGCTCCCTGGTGACTCTGTGGAGTTCAAATGCCGTCACCAGTTTGAGGCTGTCGCCGCCGTGCGTGACAGCGAGACCTTCAATGCCGACAAACTGGAAACGTGGGAAATCGACTACTGTCGGTTGACCACTCCCGTTATCGGCCAATAGCCCGGTCATCTTTGTTCAAGGCTCCCGGTGCGCATGCACCGGGAGCCAAATCTCATATTTGATACAATACGACATGCAAAACACCCTCATCAATATTCTGAAAGCAGCATTTTATTTTATGCTTTTTATTGCCGTTATGGCATTCATTTCGGGTGTTGTGATGCTCACATGGAAACCTCAATTTGTCATCGATCAAATTCAGAAGTACTTGGTCAAACCTACACCCATCGAGCAAGTTCCTTTGAAAGGGATCGGTATACTGGGAGACAGCCAGTCAGACGAATACCGTGCTGATGACAAACGCGGGACGAATTATCCGACCTCTACGTATAATTGGGTTGAGATTTTGGCAAATAAAAGAAATGTCAACTTCGGAACATGGAATTATTATGAAGAACCCAGAAGACAGGGGTATGAATACAATTTTGCCCGGTCAGGTGCCACTGCTGCGTCCATGATTTCATCTGACCAGCATGCCGGACTGGCCCAGTATGTTAAAAGCGGAGAAGTAAACGTAGTAGTAATCTATATCGGAGCGAATGATTTTGCCCCGTATCTGTATGACAATGCATATAGTGCAATTTATAACGAAGAAATGAGTCGGGAAGACATTATTCAAAAGGAGAATCTCATAGTCGCGGATATTCAAACAGCAGTTGAAACGCTTCAGGCTGCAGGCGACCCCGAAATTTTTATCGTAACAATCCCTGATTGGGGAAATCACACAGCGGTTAAAATCGGTTTCCCGCTTCCTTATAAACGGTATCTCGTCACGCAAGTCATCAATGAAACTAACGCTAAAATTGCAGATGTAGCTGAAAAATATGGGGCACATATTATTGAGACAAATGACTTTTTCCAGGGCTTGCGGGGAAGTGAGACTGATTATCAGGTAAAAGTCGGAGATATCATTCTTGACCAGTATATCGGGCAGAATAATCCTCAAAATTTGTTTCTATCGGACGGAATCCACTCAGGTACCGTTCTCAACGGTTTATTTGCAAATTACCTTATAGAACACATAAATCCGTACCTTACATCCCCGATTGAGTCGCTTACGACTGATGAGTTATTAGACATTGCCGGATTACACTAATATGGAACGCATATCCAGAAGAGCGTTTTTAGGGAAAACCGTACGGGCCGTCGTAGGAGCAGGACTTATTTTTCACGGAGTACGCCTGACACAGGATGAAGGTACACCAAACTATATATGTGATGCAACTCAACAACTTTATGACACGGCTCCTGAAGAAGCGCAGCAACTATATGATCGGACAACCCAATCACTGTTAGGAAAAGATTTTGTCCCAGCATATTGTGATGTCGCGGCAAAAGCGGAAATTACGACGGGAGTGACCTTCGGTACGGGAATCGGCATCTTCCGAATGATGGGTTTTGCAGGTCATTCAATCGCCCGATATCTTAATGCACAGCAGAACTGCGCTGAACCTACTGCCGATAAATATCATCACGGGCAAAACGAACCGATGTTCCCAGATGAGGGATCGGAACGTCCAGAGGATTGAAATCGAGAGGATTTGGCTGTTTGAGTACGTCCTGCATCTCTCTGTATCTTTCAAACGGCAGGCTGAACGGAAGGACAATACCTGAAGTATAACCCATTGCCTCCATCCGCAGCGAAATGTATCCTCCACGGCAATATACCCGTACACCGTCAATGACCGCTTGTTCATCTTCTTTCAATGCCGTTTGAAGTGACTTGATACTTTTATTTTCGTTCAAATCATAGACCTCAACGCAATGTTGTCCTGAAGCTGCTCGTTCGACAGTGCAGCCAAAAAAAATATGAGCACCCCGAACGACGGTTGATAATAAACGCGGAGAAAATACCGACTCAGCTAATATCTGCTCTCTTTCCCAATCATGTGCCTGTATCGAAAAATCTGCTGCGATTTCGTCTCCTCCGTTTTCATACACTGATACACTCGCTGTTCCCGCAGGTAAATGAATGTCATACGAAGCAAGAACCTCACCTGAAGGAAGAACTCCCAGCCGGTACGAAGCCATTCGAGCAGCTTCACCGTCTGGTTTTTCGTGCTTTTGGGCCGTATGTGAAATAAATCCGCTGTCGGGATGAAACACAATTCCTGATCCCGTTGATGAATCCGCGGAAATAATAGTCGGTTTCGGAAGCTCAAATATCGGCATGGGTTTATTATAAAACACTTATGGCTGATCTCAATATGGCCTTCCGACAATATGCTTACTTTTGAGGCTAAAAGTATACTCTCTGATATGTAAATTACTGTAAAACCTACTGGACGAATACCATGAACTCTCTATAATAAAATTATTGATGCTTACACTCGAATCGCCTCGAGCACTGCAGTTTATTGAAGACTTTGAAGCAGCATACAGTGCTGGCCTTCCGTATCAGTCGTTTGATCCGCACATCCTTGAAACCGCATATGCTACAAACGGTTTTATCAACCGAAGACGCGCGGCACTAGAAGATTATATTGCATCAAACGGAACTGATGAAAGAAATGATTCTCATGCTTTTATGGCTGAATGGGCTTCATACATCAGCCTAATCTCGCCGCTTGAAAGTGCCGGATACACGGTAAGTCTCGCATCACCCCAACTCGAACATGGAAGACCCGGGAGACACGGGATTGACCTTGTAGTAGGCCGGCAAATTGACGATGCGCCTGATCCTGTCCTCGGTATAAATATTAAGCTTCAAAGACTGAGAGAGACCACTGCATCCGATAGCCATAGGTATGACCCTGCGATCCGTGGACCTTCACTGAATCTTTCGCTGGGGAACTGGGCCGTCAAAACCCGGGAACAGGAAGAAATCGATATCAGAAGGTGGATTGCGTCACTTGCGGTACCCAATGCCATTCAGACAGGAAAGATTCCATATATTCCCGCGCTCCGTCAATACATAGTAGGGGGAATATTTGCAACACTGAATATCTATACTTGGAAATGGGAGCAATACTGTGCCGGTAACTATGAATTGAATGAACACCAGCAGTGTCTGGTCCCCGACGGAGAGGAAGAAGAAGACATCTTTGAAGAAAAACTTTTTACTGCTCATCAATTATTTCAGGAGCTAAACGAGCAAAAAGATATATAATGATTTCATATGAAACAATATTTACTGTATATCCTGCTAATCGGTATCGGGGTAGTGCTCGGTCTGATGATTGCAAAACTGGATACAAATCCGGTAAAAAATATCATTCCTTTGTCATGTACCTACAAAGGCATTACTTACAAAGACGGAGAAGGCTTTCAGGATGAGTGTAATTCCTGTTCGTGTCAGAACGGAGAAGTCATGTGTACGGCAATGGCTTGTGATGTAGAGTTCCCTGAAGCTAACTGATTTTGAGGATTGTATAGATCACCGTACCCACAGGTGTTGTTATCGAAACCTTATCCCCTGTCTTTTTCCTCAGCAATGCTTGTCCAAGAGGGGACTGATAGGAAAGAAGCCCTTTTGAGGGATCCGATTCATTACCTCCGACAATACGGTATGCGCACTCTTTTGTACCGTTATGCATAATAACTGATGAACCGATTTCAATATATTCATGCTGAGTCGCTTCGACGACTTTTGCCCGGTCCAGTGTTTTTTCCAGATAACGAAGTCTGCTGTCTGTTTGTCTTAGTTTCTGTTTGGCATATTTATAGGCTGCGTTTTCGCTGCGGTCTCCGAGCTCTGCAGCTTTTGTAAGTTCCTGCACATATTCAGGTCTCTTTGATTTGAGAGTAGTAAGTTCCTTTTGCAGTGTTTCGTATCCTTCCTTTGTGAAAAGAATCGGCGTCGGTTTCGGCATAGAACAATTATACTGGATTATGGTATTTTCCCGGAGCGTTCGATTATATCAATATTGACAAATGCAAATCAGTTGCATATACTAGATTTATGAAAAAAATATTATTTCTTCTTTTTCTGGGTATCATTTTGGCATTAGTTATTGTTTTGGGATATAACAGACAGGGGAAGGAGACTGACTTAGACCGTCAAAAGGTTGCTACTACCATTTTTCCTTTATACGATATTACAAAGAACATTGCCGGAAACAATGTTGAAATAGTACTATTATTGCCGGCAGGTGCAAGCCCTCATTCATACGAACCTTCACCAGAAACAGTAAAAACCCTCCAAGGCGCTGATACTTTGTTTATGATTGGACACGGGATAGACAACTGGAGTACTTCCGTTGCAGAATCAGCTGGAGTTAAGAATCAGGTCGTGGTAGATGAAAAAATTAAATTATTACCATATACAGGAGCCAACCACTCACATGACGAGAAAACAGGAGAAGAAGTAGCAGAGAACAATTACTCAGAACAAACTGACCCGCATTACTGGCTCAGTATTGAGAACGGAAAAGCCATAGCCGCACAGATACGAGATGAACTTAGTAAGTTGTATCCTGAACACAAGGAATCCTTTGAACAAAATTACAATGAGTATGAAGCTGTATTGGCAGCACTTGATCAGGACAATCGGTCAAAGCTGCAAGCGATTGAGAACAAACGTATTGCAACATTTCACAATGCGTTCGGATACCTTGCTGAAGAGTATGATATTGAAGTTGTGACTACTTTTGAAGAATTTCCCGGGGAAGAGCCTTCGCCGGAATATGTGCAGGAATTTATCGATCATATCGAGGAGGATGATATTCGTGTAGTATTTGCTGAGCCTCAATTCTCAACAACTTCTCTGGAGCCGATTGCAGCTGATCTTGAAATTTCAATATCACAGCTTGATCCGATCGGAGGAGTTCCTGACAAAGATTCATTTGTTTCTCTTATGCGCTATAATGTTAATCAGATTACCCAAGCCCTACAATAAATGTCACCAATACTTGAAGTAAAAAATGTAACGGTCAGATATCCGCATGCATCTCACAACGCTATTGAGGATATTTCATTTGAACTGAAGCCAGAGTCCATCACGGCATTAATCGGTCCCAACGGCTCAGGGAAATCAACTCTTCTTAAGGCAATACTCGGTTTTGTACCCTTTAAAGGCAAGATTCGTCTAAACGATAGGGATGTCCGTGAACAACTGAACCGAATCGGATATGTTCCTCAGCGCTTCAGTTTTGATACTTCTTTTCCTATCACCGTGCATGAATTTTTGCATTTATCCTGCGCCCAGAAAAGTTTTGATGATGAGATCAGCACCCTCATGGAGGAAGTGAACATGAAAGGGAAAGATAGGAAACTTCTTTCTGCACTCTCCGGAGGCCAGCTTCAACGAATTCTTTTAGTACGATCTCTCCTTCAAAACCCTCAGCTTCTGATTCTAGATGAACCGGAAGCCGGAGTCGATGTCGGAGGAGAACAATCATTTTACACGCTCCTGCAGAAGCTTGTTACGGAAAAACATTTGACAGTCCTTATTGCAACGCACGAACTTGATATCGTTCATACATTTGCAGACAATGTTCTCTGCATCAATCAAAAACTTGTTTGTACCGGAACGCAAAATGTACTTACCCAGGAAATGTTTCAGAATTTGTACGGACATCATTTGAAGTTCTACGGTCACCATCACGACAAAACCTAATGGACATTTCAATACTTACACTACCTTTCATGCAGCGTGCATTTATCGGAGGCATAATTATTGCCTTGCTGCTTGCATACTTCGGGATTTTTGCCATGCTTCGCCGCTCATCATTTTTCGGTGATGCCATAGCTCATTCTTCCCTAACAGGCGTGGCTTTGGGAATACTGTTCGGGGTGAATCCGCTGCTTCTTTCTCTGCTGTATGCCGTTCTTGTCGCCTTTATCCTCCCTGTTTTGAGGAAAAAGTCCGATCTCCATACTGACAGTCTGCTCGGTATTATCCTACCTGTATCTATGGCAATCGGAGTGATCCTGCTTTCCGTAACTCCAGGCTACCAACCGGAGCTCATGAGCTTTCTATTCGGAAGCATTCTCGGGATAAGTTGGGAGTATATTATTTTCACAGGAGTTACAGCGATAGTACTCTTTTTCGTAGCCAGGGTATACCACAAAAAACTTCTGAATATTGCCTTTGATGCAGAATATTCACAACTTCTCGGAATCCGCGTCGGTATGATTGACATGATCTATCATGTAGCACTCGCAATCTCAATCGTAATCGGTATTCAGCTGGTCGGAATAGTTTTGGTAAATGCACTTCTTATCATTCCTGCAGCAACATCACGATTGTTTGCCGGATCTTTGAAAAGCATGTTTGTTCTTGCACCGATATTTTCGACGATCTCCGTCATAATCGGATTGACGGGTTCATATCTGTTTAACGTTCCGTCAGGTCCAATGATAGCCGTCGTCTCCGGACTTATCTTTTTGACTGCTCTTATTTGGAAAAATCTTTGAGATATCTTCTTCTCTTGACCTCATGACGAACAGGTCGTATAGTATAAGGACACCTATGATGAAAGTAACCTTAGTGTGCGGCGGTCCATCTTCTGAACATGAAGTATCGATAAACAGCACAAAATCTCTCTTTGAAGCGATCGATAAAACAAAATATGATGTATCTGTTTTTTATATTACGAAAGACTTAAAATGCACGTATTTCAAGCCTGAAAAAGAATTGCAGATTCCTGAGGATACTTCAACTTATCTTCCTTTTATGGAGGGAGTCGAGAAGTATCTCACCAAAACTGATCTGGCATTCCTTGCCGGGATTCACGGTGAATTCGTGGAAGACGGTAAACTGCAAACAATACTTGAATTTTTCAAAATCAGATATACGGGTTCAGGACCGACTGCAAGTGCAATCTGCATGGATAAATTCCGCACTGCACTTATAGTCAATACGCTTGAAGAAATCACGCTTCCCAATACTTCGCTTATTGATCTTTACGGCAACATTCCTGTTGAAGATTTACAGTATCCGCTTATTTTCAAACCCAATAATATGGGTTCAAGTGTCGGCCTTCATATCATTAATTCTGAGGAAGAATTGAAGAAACAGGTACAAAAATCACGAAATGAAAAACTGTATCGACATGTGCTTCTGCAGGAGTATATCAGAGATGCAATGGAAATTACCTGCGGATGTCTGGAAGACCGTGAAGGGAATATGACCTTCATACCCCCTGTAGAAATTATCCCGAATAAATCAGCATTTTTTGATTATGCTTCCAAATACGAAGACGGTGGAGCAATCGAAGTTTCCCCTCCGAAAAACCTGGACAAACGTGTCTCGGACATTGTCTCCGAGCTTGCCGCCAATATCCATACATTACTTGGCTGCAAAACGTACTCACGTTCTGATTTTCTGTATAAGGACGGAACACTTTACTATATGGAAACTAATACACTTCCGGGTATGACCAAAAATTCACTGTTTCCCAAGGAGACCAAAGCAATCGGAATGAGCTTTCCTCAACTGGTGGACTTCCTTATAGAAAATGCATAATAAAGATAAGTAATTACATATATCTCTTGTAATCTTACTGATCAGAGTATACAATGTTCAGATGGCAACTAAAGATTCAAAACTAACCAACTGTCCGAAATGCGGATCACCTTTGTCTCCAGTAGAAGAAACACCGACCGGTAAAAAACTTCAACGATGTTCTACCGGATCATGGAATCCCGAAACCAGACAGGTGGAAGGCTGTGATTATGTCAAGTGGTTTACTCCTGAACCTGAAGAACTAGATGAAAAATGTCCCAAATGCGGCGCACCTCTTGTCATGGCAACCACAAGAACAGGCAAAAAAATGAAGAAATGCAGCAAAGGAGGATGGGACCGTGAAGCCAGGAAAGCGACAGGTTGTGATTTCGTCGAATGGTTCAACGGTACAAAAGAAGAATTGGATGAAAAATGTCCGACATGCGGAGAGAATCTCGTCCTTGTGACTACAGCAAACGGGAAAAGAATGAAGAAATGCAGTACTTCAGGTTGGGATCGTGAAACAAGAAAAGCAACAGGTTGTACATACATTGAATGGCTTAACAATAATTCGAGACCTGCAGATACCGAAGCTAAATTTAACGGAGACGAAAACTTTCCTGAATACGAACAGTAATCGGACGGGGATCTGTCAGGAAAAAATAAGCGTTATTTCACCGCGGTATTCTTTGCCTTTTAATTCTGCCGCCTTCCCGCGAAAGATCTCCTCAAATTTCTTGGTAAGCTCACGCGCTATCACAATTTCAGCATCAGGAAAAACTTTTTCCATGACTGCAAGTGTCTGATTGATCCTGTGAGGAGACTCAAAAGCAATAAATGCAGTGTGATTTGCAATCTGACGGATATCTCTGATGTTGATGAGCAGTCTTTCAAACTCCAGTTCTTTTTTCGGCAAAAATCCCAGAAACATAAATCTGCTGAATTTGATACCTGAATGAAGCAGTGCCGTCGTTACTGCTGACGGGCCGGGTATGACTTCATACGGTAATCCTTTCTTAATCACGGTCGAAATAAGCAAAAATCCGGGATCGGAGATCACCGGCATTCCCGCTTCTGAAATCAGACTGACCGTTTTTCCGGCCTCAAGATCATCAATAATACCGGGAAGTTTTTCAAATTCTTTCTCTTTGTAATAGGAAATAATTTTCTGTCCTTCTTTCGGTTTCATGCCGAACAGATGCTCGATCGCATGAAGGAGTGTTTGCGCCGAACGCGTATCCTCTGCTAGAATGATATCGGAATCAGTAAGTGTCCTGGCTTGTCTGTATGAGACATCCTCAAGATTGCCGATCGGGGTTCCTACTACGGTTAGCATATATCTATTATAACTCATTATAAATTTGTATTACTTATGAAGACAACCCATTTTGACACATCACTGCTTCAGGAGAGCAATCAGGAATTAGCAGTCGACCGTACGGTTTTTGCATTTGAACGTACCGCTCTTGCATATTTCCGAACGGGAAGTACCTTTTTAATAGCAGCACTTACCCTTATCAAGCTGTTTGAGGAAGCATATATGAACATTTTCGGGCTGATACTTCTTCCCGCTGCGGCATATATGTATATTCTGGGAATCCAGAAATTTAACGAACTGAATGTGTTTGTCAGGAACAAATAATCAGTGAGATTGCCATCTCGAATAGATTCCTGTAGACAGAAGACGCTTACCGAAGCTCTCTCTGAGTGCAAGTTCTCCGTATTCGGTTTTCCCTTTGTGCTGAATCATCAAATCCTGCATTATATTTCCGAGCATGATGGCAGAAGAAGAGATTGCATAAGCATTGATCAGGAAAAAGAGAGGATGCGGTGAAAGAATTTTTGCGCAATGTTCAAGAAGAACGGGCATATGCTTGTAAAAATCCCATGCTTCTTTTTTCGGACCGTGACCGTAGACCGGGGGATCCATAATAATCCCGTCATAAAAATTCCCTCTGTGTACTTCCCGTTTCGTAAATTTGAGAGCGTCATCCAGTATCCATCGAATAGCATCGTTTGGTAATCCCGAAGCCTTCATGTTCTCATTGGCCCATGTGATCGAGGGTTTGGAAGCATCAACATGAGTGACCTGTGCACCGGCTTTTGCCGCCGCGACAGAAGCTATCCCCGTATACCCGAACAAATTTAATACTTTAATTTTGCGATGAGATTTCCGAATCAAATTGGTTGTCCAGTCCCACATTATAGCCTGTTCGGGGAAAATACCTGTATGTTTAAAAGGAGTAAGCCGTGCGTGGAAATGGAGGTCATTGTACCGGATTTGCCAGTGATCGGGAAGTTTATTTAAGACCTTCCATTGGCCCCGCTCTGTGGATTTATCAAAAAGAGCATCTACCCGTTTCCACATATGCTCAGGAGCGTGCTTTTTCCAAAGTACCTGCGGATCAGGCCGTGCAATACGATACGGACCAAAGCGTTCAAGTCTCATGCCGTCTCCGGAATCTATTAGTTCGTAATCAGGAAAGCCTTCCTGCACCAGTACTTGCATATTTGTATTATAGCTTATGGGAAGAAGAGATAGATGGCAGGAGTTAATAAAGTTCTTGATAAGAGAATATAATAGCTACGGCATGAGACATCTATTCTGATATCTCCCTCTATAAGCCATAAGCTACTATCTTTTACCTATCAGCTATAATATACCCATGGCTTTTGATTTATCCTCTGAATACAATCCGACAGGCGATCAACCTCAGGCAATCGCAAAACTGACAGCTGGTGTGAAATCCGGCATAAAAAATCAAGTGCTTCTCGGCGTGACCGGGTCCGGCAAAACCTTTACTATGGCCAATATGATCCGCGATCTGAACATGCCTGCATTGATCATATCTCACAACAAAACTTTGGCAGGACAGCTATATCAGGAATTCAGGGATTTTTTTCCGACAAATGCCGTGTCTTACTTTGTGTCATACTACGACTACTATCAGCCTGAGGCTTACATCCCGACAACTGACACTTACATTGAGAAAGAAGCGGATATCAATGAACTTATTGACAAGCTCCGCCTCCAATCAACGACAAACATCCTAACCCGAAAAGATGTCATTGTCGTCGCCTCTGTATCGTGTATTTACAATATCGGTTCTCCTACTGAGTACGGGAAATATATGGTCGATATTAAGATTGGTGATTTTGTCGACTGGAAACAGCTTTCGGTACGCCTGACTGAACTTTTGTATGAACGGTCTGAATTTGATTTTAATCGCGGCACGTTTAGAGTACGCGGCAGCCATATGGATATTTATCTGCCTTATCAGGACTATGCTATCAGAATTATCGAAGAATACGGAAGAGTGAAGGAAATTGAGTTTATCGAACCGCTATCAGGACAGAAAATCAGATCGGAAAGTACCGGTGTAACTATTTATCCTGCAAAATTGTATCTCACAGATCCCGTTGTTTTTGAAAAAGCGGAATCGCAAATCAGAGCGGATCTTGCAAAAGAACATCAAATGCTGAAAAAGCAGGGGAAAAACCTGGAAGCAGAGCGGCTGCTCAGGAAAGTAAATTACGATCTGGAGATGATCAAAGAAGTCGGATATGTGAACGGTATTGAAAATTATTCACGGTATTTTGACGGCAGAAAACCGGGTGACGCTCCTTACAGTCTTCTTGATTATTTTAAAGTGGCTTACGGCAATGACTTTCTCGTTTTTATTGATGAGTCTCACATGACCGTGCCACAAATCAGAGGGATGTACAACGGCGATCATGCCAGAAAAAGAACGCTGATAGATTTCGGTTTCCGTTTAAACTCTGCCTACGACAATAGGCCACTGAAATTTGAAGAGTTCTATCGTATACCCTCAAAAATCGTATATGTCTCCGCAACTCCCGACGAATGGGAAGTGGATCAGGCTCACGGAGAAACAAAGGCTCTCGAAAGAGAGAAAAATGAAGTACCCCACAACGGAGTTGTCGAGCAGCTTATCAGACCGACCGGTATTGTGGATCCAGAGATTGAAATCCGTCCTGCAACAACGGAGATACCTGACCTTATCAAAGAAGTAGAGGATCGGGCAAAAAAAGGCGAAAAAGTGCTGGTTACAACACTCACAAAGAAAACAGCAGAAGATTTGACCGAGTTTTTGACTGAGAAGAAAATCAGAGCTGCATATCTTCACTCAGACATTCACACTCTTGAACGGTCTGACGTGCTTGACAATCTCCGCAAAAATGAGTTTGACGTATTGATCGGAGTGAACTTACTGAGAGAGGGTCTCGATCTGCCCGAAGTCACACTTGTGGCGATACTTGATGCCGATAAGGAAGGATTCTTAAGATCCAGAACATCTCTGATTCAAACAATGGGACGCGCTGCCCGAAATGTTCAAGGCAAAGTCATATTGTATGCAGATAAAATGACTGACTCTATCAAGAAATCGACGGAAGAGATTAAACGACGCCGTGAGCAGCAGCTTGCGTACAATAAAAAGCATAATATTAATCCGAAAACTATTTATAAACCGCTTCGTGAGAAGATTGTCGAACACCTTGAAGAAGATTATATGTCATTCGACAAACTCCAGAAAGACTTTACAATGAAAGCAGTCGAGGAACTGGATATTGATTCGATGACTCCGCTGGACAAGAAGAAGACAATAAAGAAGTTTGAAAGAGAAATGAAAAAATATGCGGAAGAGATGAATTTTGAAGCTGCTATAATGCTCCGTGATAAGATCCGAGAACTGAAGGAGTAATTGCAAAGGCTCTAGACTAGCAGAGTAGTGCTAAACTAGAGGTATGGTTTGTAACAATAGGCCGATATCAAAATACAAGAGAAAAAAGATACTATGGTGTTTTGCACACGATCTGAGTGCTACACAGACCTCTGGTATTTTGGGTCTCAACCGCAATACAGTCAACAAATATTACAATAATATTCGTCAACTCATATATCATCACCAAGTGCACCAGATGCAACGATATGTTGGTGGTGAGATAGAAATTGATGAATCATACTTTGGACCTCGAAGGATGAGAGGCAAGTCAAGTAAAAGAGGTCGTGGGACGTCATTTAAGCAGGTAGTATTTGGGATATATGAGCGTCAAGGACGTGTATTTACTCGTATCATTCCAAACTGTAAAAGAAGAACGCTACATGCTGTTATGAAGGGAAAGATTGACTTGAACAGTACTGTATATTCAGATTCGTGGAGCGGATACAACGGACTTGTTGATGTCGGGTATGACAAACATTTGAGAATCAATCACAAGAAAAATGAGTTCTCAAATACAAAAGGGGTCCATATCAATGGCATAGAGTCATTCTGGTCCTTTTGTAAAAGACGTCTCGTTAAGTTCAATGGTGTAAAGAAAAACTTTCCATTACACTTGAAAGAGTGTGAATGGAGATGGAGCAAATCCCCATCGATCCTTTACAATGAACTATTACAAATTGTTAATGTGCTAGTCTAGAGCCTTGCAAATTACTGTGAATGAAGTCAAAGGAGATGATTATTGTATTTCAGAATACAGTTCAAGAGCTAATTCGCTGGGATTATTTCGAAAACGAAGATATCTATTTGGTGAAGTTGATCTGAACGCCTGTTCATACAAAATAAGTTGTGAATCATCAAGCTCAGGACGCAAAATGAACGGTTTGACAATACAGATGTCATCCCTCTCAACCTTTTCGTATTGCGGAAAATCAGTCCAGTAGATCACGATGCTGGCAATACCTTCATTTGATATTTGTGAAATCCCGAACTCTTTTCCGTATGCAAGGTATTGTCTGAACCGTTCGATATCCCCTCCAAACGTAATTACTTGATTAAGACACACAGCATATTGCTCCCCGCGTGCAAGATATGCCAGTGATCGGGATGTAATATCTTTTCGAAGGTCATTCTATCAGAAAAAGTCGGCTCAAATCGTAGGCTTTGTTGTAATTTTTCCATAGTATCGGGGTAATAGTATACTATACAATCACTTACTGAATAAGTTACGAAAGATATGGCACTCATAGGGAACTAACATCTATGAGTAAATGGGGAGGAGATCAGCTTCGAGTAATTAGGAGTTATGACTGGCAGTACAATAGAGATCTTATGAAAAAGATACGATCTCTATCAGACTACAATCAGTCAGATGTAGCACAAATCAGAAACGATGTTCTGACATTTGCAGAGAAGTACGGGATACAAGCTGCAGTTGATGCATATGGGATATCACGAAGGACATTGTTTCGATGGAGGAAGAGACGGCGAGATTCAGAAGGGCAGTTGGATAGCCTGATACCAGAGACAACCAAGCCAAAGACACCCCGACGTATGGAGACTCACCCGAAGGTCATATCCTTTATCAAAGAGATTCGAGAACAATACTTTTGTTTGGGAAAGGAGAAGATCAAGCCCTTACTTGATGAGTATTGCCTACAGGAAGGAATTTCAACTATATCTGAGTCAACCATTGGAAAAGTGATCAAAAGACACAACCTGCAGCGCAAGACCTACCGGATCTATCACAATCCAGCAAGTGGCTTTGCAAAACGGAAAGTAAAGTACCGACAGAAGGTCAAGCGGTCTCCCAAGGTGGAAGATACCGGATACATTGAGATTGATACCATCACGAAGTTTGTACACGGAATCAAGCTGTATGTCTTCAATGCAGTGGACATCAAACTCAAATTCCAGTTCTCCTACGGATACTCAAAACTCAACAGCCGAAACGGTGCTGATTTTATGAGAAGACTGGAACTAGTATACCCAATACAAGATGGTATAAAAACCATACAAACAGATAACGGCCTCGAGTATCTGGGAAACTTCCATGACTATCTGGAAGAAAACAATATCCCACACCTCTTTATCTACCCCAGATGTCCCAAGATCAATGCCTTTATTGAGCGAGCAAACAGAACACTCCAGGAAGAATTTATGAACCCCTACATCTATACCAAGTGGACCGGTATCGGATCATTCAATCGTCACCTTATTGAATACCTCGTCTGGTACAATACAAAGCGAGTTCACAAAAGCCTGAACAATATTTCACCTATGGATTACCTATTATCTATTTTACCTAAAGAGTGCCATATGTATGGAACTCATACACTTACTTGATCTTTCTGCTAAAACCGTGTAAACTAATAGGTTCTTCTATGCTAAATTCCATTGTCGTCAAAGGCGCTCGTGAGCACAATCTCAAGAACGTCGATGTCGAAATTCCGAAAAATAAGTTTGTCGTTTTTACCGGAGTATCAGGTTCCGGTAAATCTTCTTTGGCTTTTGACACCATTTATGCTGAAGGCCAGCGACGATATGTCGAATCACTTTCCGCATATGCCAGGCAGTTTCTTGGCATCATGAATAAGCCTGATGTTGATATGATCGAAGGCCTTTCACCGTCAATCTCTATTGATCAGAAAACAGCATCACACAATCCGCGATCGACGGTCGGAACAATTACCGAAATTTATGATTATCTTCGTGTCCTTTTTGCACGGGTAGGACATCCCCACTGTCCGAATTGTAATATCGAGATCCGTAAACTGTCCGTTGATGAGATTGTGACACGGATGATTGAGATGATTAAAAAAGAGCTCTCAACCGATAAAATAAAACCGCACATAATTCATATTCTTTCACCGGTTGTCAGGAACAGAAAAGGGGAATTCAAAGATCTTTTTGAAAATCTGCAGAGTAAAGGATTCCGACAGGCAAGAGTTGACGGAAAAGATTTTACGTTTGACAGTGATATTGATCTGATCAAAGCAAACAAACACACTATCGAAGCATATATTGATACCTTATCACTGCAGTATAAAGATTTGAGTAATGATGTTTTTATGTCAAATCTGCGCTCACGGCTGACAACGGCAGTCGAGCAAAGCACCAATCTCTCGGACGGTCTGGCCGTCTTGGCATTGGGAAGCGAAGAACATCTTTTTTCCGAAAAATTTTCCTGTCCGAATTGTAATTTGTCGCTTCCCGAAATCGAACCGCGCATGTTTTCATTCAACTCACCGCTTGGTGCCTGTCCTGAATGTAAGGGAATCGGCACGGTATACCGCATCGATCCTGACTTGTTACTCAACCCGAACTTAAGCATTAATGAAGGCGGTATCCAGCCGTATCCGAAATTCTTTTATCAGGGCACCTGGTACCTGAGACTTATAAAAACGGTAGCAGAACATGAAGGAGTTGATTTAAATATACCGATAAAGAAATTGTCACAGGAGTCCAAGGACATACTTTTGAAAGGTACCGGCACGACATACCTCGTCGAAGGAACGAACCGATTCGGCAGACCGACAACAATTCATGAGACATGGCACGGACTGGTCAAAGACATGGAACGACGATACTTTGACAGCGAAGGCGGAAACGGAGAAGTTGAAAAATATATGCGTGAAGAAACCTGTCCCGTCTGTGAAGGTGCACGATTGAAAAAGGAAGTCCTGTCGATCACAATCGACGGTCACAATATCTCTGATGTCACGGACTGGGCTATCAAGAAAATGATCGAATTCAGCAATGTCAGAATTAAAGAAATATTAAATGAGTACGAGATACAGATAGCTACTCCGATTTTACGGGAAATAATTACCAGACTGACTTTTTTGGACAATGTCGGACTGTCTTATCTGACGATTTCACGCGCAGCAAAAACCCTTTCGGGAGGGGAATTGCAAAGAATCAGACTGGCATCTCAAATCGGAACAGGATTAACCGGTGTTTTATATGTCCTTGATGAACCGTCTATAGGACTCCATCCCCGTGATGTCTCAGCATTGATTCAAACGCTGCACAACCTGAAAGATCTCGGCAACACGCTTGTTGTCGTGGAGCACGACCAGGAAACAATGGAATCGGCTGATTATCTGGTCGAACTCGGCCCCAAAGCCGGAAAAAACGGCGGAAAAATCACATTCACGGGAACAATTGATGAGATCAAAAAAGACGAGCAGACAGTAACGGGAAAATATCTTTCAGGACGTAAGCAAATCGCTATCTCAGAACGTGAACTTGAGGAAAAGAAAGGAAAAATTATTCTTCACAACGCATCACAATACAACCTGAAAGATGTCACGGTCCGTTTTCCGCTGCAGAATCTTATCGCCATCACCGGCGTCTCAGGATCAGGGAAGTCCACTCTAATAACAGAAACACTGTATCCCGCACTCAAACTGCAAATTAACAATCAGTGGAATGAGTCTGTCGGTGATTACAGCCGGCTCGAGGGATTTCAGGATCTGACACGGGTATACCTTGTCGATCAATCTCCTATCGGACGGACACCGAGATCCAATCCCGCGACATATGTCGGCATGTTTGACGAAGTCCGTGACATTTTTGCCGAAACGGTAGAGGCCAGAGCACGAGGATACAAAAGGGGGAGATTTTCTTTCAATGTCAAAGGCGGACGATGTGAAAAATGCCAGGGAGCCGGAGTTATTAAAATAGAAATGCAGTTTTTATCTGATGTATATGTCAAATGCGATGTATGCGAAGGACAGCGTTACAACAGAGAAACACTTGAAGTGAAATATAAAGACAAAACGATTTTCGACGTTTTGAATATGACCGTCGATGAAGCGGCTGATTTTTTCAGAAATCACATAAAGATCTTCAATAAACTTCAGTTTTTACAGAAAGTCGGACTTGGATATATATCACTCGGACAGCCGGCACCGACCTTTTCAGGAGGTGAAGCACAGAGAATTAAACTAGCTGATGAACTTTCACGTGCGAGCCGCGGTCACACTCTATACATTCTCGATGAACCGACTACAGGTCTGCACTTTGCTGATGTGGAAAAACTGTTAGCAGCACTTCAGGAACTGGTTGAACAGGGAAATACCGTAGTTGTAATTGAACACAATCTTGATGTAGTAAAGAACGCTCAGTGGATCATTGATTTGGGCCCTGAAGGCGGTGACAAAGGCGGTGAAATAGTGTACCAAGGTGCTCTTCGCGGGATTCTAGACATCAACAATTCCCATACCGGTCGGTATTTGAAAAAGTATTTATAATATACGGTATGTTCGAAACCAAGGATCTCCCCACTACTAATGGTATCTATATCTTCAAACTTAAAGGCAAACCGATCTATATCGGCAAGTCAGTCAATATCAGAGCCCGAGTTAAGTCTCATATTGAAAATGCCAAAAATGATGCAAAAGAACGGGCAATAGTGGAAGGCGCCGACAGTATAGAGCACATCGTCACGGATTCGGAATTTAAAGCGCTTCTTCTTGAGTCAAAACTGATCCAAAAGCATAAACCGAGATACAACGTCAGATGGAGAGATGACAAAAGCTATCTGTATATCAAAGTCACAAAACAGGACCAATATCCGAAATTTTTTATCACGAGAAAAGAAGACGAAAAGGGAGCAATCTATTTCGGACCGTTTTCTTCTGTCCGTGTTGCTGCCGATATTCTCCGAGAAATAAGAAAGGTTTTTCCGTTTTGTACACAAAAAAGTATTACTAACAGAAGGTGTTTTTATGCAAAGATAAAACTCTGTGACCCCTGTCCGAATGAAATAGAAAAAACGGATTCTCCCGAATTGAAGAAAGAATTGCAAAAGCAATATAAAGACAATATCCGCAATGCCGTACGGGTTCTAGACGGGAAAACGGAGATAGTCATTGAGAAGCTGTATAAAAAAATCAGTGTACTGACGAAAGAGGATAAGTATGAAGACGCAATACCGTATCGTAACCGATTGTTCAGATTGGAAGGAGTACTTCTTCGACGAAAGTTTGATACGAATAATCTTGAAGAGTACAACAAATCAGAAAAACGGGTAAAGTCTCTGCAGCAGCTTCTGCGACCATATTATGATCTGCCGAAACTTGAAAGGATCGAATGCTACGACATGAGTACTATGTCGTTTGAAAACAGCACCGCATCAATGGTGGTTTTTACTGAAGGATTGAGTGACAAAAAAGAATACAAACGATTCAAAATTAAAGGAGAGAACGTCCAGTCCGATTTTGACATGTTTAAGGAGATTATGACAAGGAGATTCAGAAATAAATGGCCTGAGCCTGAGTTGGTGATTTTAGACGGAGGAAAGCCTCAGATCCGTGCAGCGAAAGAAGTTCTGGATGCGATGCAGGTGACAATTCCTCTTATCGGAATCGCAAAACGGCCGGACAGGATTGTGATCGGAGATGACACCCTTCTCACTATCAAGCCACCTCGTCATCATCCCGGTTTCAGACTAGTACAGTCAATGAGAGACGAGTCTCACCGCTTTGCCAAAAAGTATCACGTTCATCTTCGAAGTAAAAAGATGCTATAATAAAACAACTATGAAAGATATTTTGCTTATTGTAAACATCGTTTTATCTATTGCAATTGTCGTGTTGATTCTGCTTCAGGGAAAAGGCGCAGGTCTGGGCAGTGCCTGGGGCGGTGGAGGAGAGATGTACCAATCGCGTCGAGGTGTCGAAAAATTTACTATGAACCTTACATACATCTGTATTTTCCTCTTTTTCGTACTGTCTGTCGCGAATTTTTTTGTTCATTAAAACATGCGTTTCAGCTTTGATACCAAGCGTATCCGGTATGCGTACTGGGTAACAATGGCCTTCGTAAAAAAGAATATGCAGTCTCTTCTCTTGAGTTTTTTGCTCAGTCTGTTAGGTGTTATTACCGTGGTCTCTTTTGCCCCATATGTCATTGATATGATGACAACCGAAAAACAGGTAATCGGCATTTCGGGAACGTATACCATAGATACTCTCCCTGATGATATTGTTTCGAATTTTTCAAACGGACTTCTTCATGTAAATGATAAAGGTGAACTTATCCCGCTTCTTGCGGACAGTTGGGAACCGGTAGACGGCGGCCGGGAATACCGCTTTCATATCAAAAAAGACCTTACATGGAACGACGGATCCTCCTTTACTGCGCGCGACATCCAATATCAGTTTAAAGATGTCGAAACCATAGCAGAGAGTGACTACATGCTCAGGTTTAAGCTGAAAAAACCCTTGGCCATTTTTCCCAATTTCCTGACCAAACCGATCATCAAATATCCGGTAGTGGGCGTTGCAGGATTGTACAAAGTGGGCCGCATCAGGCTTGAAGCAGGAAATGTCAAAATGCTTCAACTGACCCCGAATCAGGAAGGTCTGCCTATACTGATATACAAGTTTTACGACACTGATTCCAAACTTGTCCAGGCATATAAACTCGGAGAAATTACCCAAATGACTACCACAAAAGCGAGCGTCGCAGAAGTATTTGAAGACTGGAAAAATACGGAAATTGAAAAGAGTGTAGATTATACAAAAGTTATGACACTGTTTTTCAACTTCAATGATCCGCTTCTCAAGGAAGAGAAGGATCTGAGGCATGCTGTAGCAGAGGCAATTGATAAATCGGCATTTTCACCATACGGAGAACCGGCATTCAGTCCGCTGCCTCCAACCTCGTGGGCGTATGAAAGTAATGTTAAGCAATATCCGTACAATCCGAACGTCGCATCAAAGATAATTAAAAAATATGTCGAGGCATCAGATGCTGCCCAACTTAAAATAAGTACGTATTACGATCATCTTGCCGTGGTTGACGAGATAAAGGAAGATTTGCGGGAAATGGGGTATGATCCGAAAATTGAAGTACTCGCCGGCAGTCTGCCGCGTGATTATCAGATATTTCTGGCTCAACTAACTCTGGGAAAAGATCCTGACCAGTACTTTTTCTGGCATTCCACACAAACATCCGGCAATATCACAGCGTATAAAAATGTCCGTATTGATAAACTTCTTGAGGACGGACGAAATACGTATGCGATCGCAAAGCGAAAAGAATTTTACTCGGATTTTCAACGGATCCTGGTCGAGGATATGCCTGCTCATTTTTTGTATTATCCGTATTCATATACAATAAAAAGAAAGTAGTGAAAAGGGGAAATATTTGATATAATCTAGGTCAGTAAGGTGCGCTTCCTCGTGCACTTTACTCTTAATCGAGCCCGGGTGGCGGAACTGGCAGACGCGCAGTCTTGAGGGGGCTGTATCGCAAGATGTGGAGGTTCAAGTCCTCTCCCGGGCACTTTCTTTTTTGCGAATATCTTCAACAACTTCAAGTACCCGTCTGGCACCGTTGGTTATTTTCTCAGGTATTTCTTCCTCAATATCAATCAAGACAAACTCGTGAGCTTTATCATTGTCAACATGAGCATGTTCAATACCGGCAGCGATATTGTTGGCCATTTCATGGTACTGAGTTTCATCAAGAACTGTTTTGTATATAAGAGTGGGATTTGTCTTTCCCGCACCTGTCAGGTAAGCAAGCGGTTCGATGCTAGTCACATCCGTGTATAAGCCCATTTCTTCGACAAGCTCCTGCTGTGCCAGTAGAACCGGATCCGGCAAATGTATTCTGTCAGATTTTTGCTGATAACTACCTCCCGGCATTTGTGCTGCACCCTGAGGCGCATACTCAGTCGGTGCACTTTTTGTAAGGACAATTTTTCTGTCTCCGTTGTCAAACTGCACCTCAACAAGGATTGATACAGCCAGTCCGGCCCGAGCTGTTATACCACGCTCAGTAAGCCCTCTGTGAATTGCTTCCGAGTCACGTAAAGCAACATGCCGAAAATATCCTTCTGATGAGTAATTCGATCCCTCAATAAGAAATTGTCCTGTCTCGTCTTTTCGAATAACATGCGGAAAAAAAGCAGGTCCGTTATAAAATGCGGTGCCTTCAGGCAAGCTTCTTTTTTTTGCAGCGATAATCTTTTCCATTTCCTCAGATATGAGCTGCTCCGTCTCTTCATCAAATTGAGCTGATATATTATTCAGAATCTGTATAGGATGCCCTTCAAGAAGAACATAGTTGCTTTCTTCAGAGCTTACAGCTTCCAGAGTAGCTGATTTCAGTGACTCCCGAATATGAAGATCAGCATTTTTGGCCCGCTCAGTACGTTGTCTGATTACCTCATAAGGATCTTTATCTTCATGTCGTATGCGCTCAGCCACTTCTATTCCAAGCGTCTGTAATCCCCCTGCCCGCTGTGCGTAAAAATGAGGATTTACGGCAAGGCATAAAACACCGTCTGCGTTCTTAACTGCACCTACGGAGTATGTCGGACTACGAAAGATTTTCAAATCAGAAGATAAAGCATCACTATCCGATTTTACAACTCTTCCGGATGCTTTGATAAGAAAATTTGCCAGATTGCCGTCTGTGATAAATTGACTGTTTTCTATTGCACGGACGATATCCGCCTGTTCACGGGGATCGTACGGGAGGGACCATTTGCTGTCACGAACCGCATCATAATTTGAGAAAAATATTCGCATAACCTCATCATGAAAGCCATAATAAGTAGTATGTATCAATGACATGGCATCAGCAAAATGAGCCGTTCGCAACGGCCCTGGTTGAGTATCGGTACTTGAGTATACAATCCCGCCTACGTTTACATATGGATCAAGTACACTGTTTTTCTCACGAGACTCAACGGTTCTGAAGCCCTCAAGAGTTACGCCATTTTGATCAAGAAATTGCTTGAAAGCTGAAGCTATAAACTGCGGAAAAGGTTCTCTGATTGATCGGTATATTCCTTTGGACTTAGGCAGTTGCAGATCTTTTCTGACGTCAATGTAGTTATGTAGATGGAAAGCCTGAATGCTTGTACCGAGTGCTTTTCGTGTCTGCCCGGTAATACCTCTCGGATCTTCACTTATGCCGTAAGTCACGGCAGAGTCCGGATACACATCAAGGATTCCTAAAGCATACTCTGACAGCGACCACATATCATCATGTGATACGTCTTCAAGTCCGATCGGATTTTCAGGATCCATTTCTTTCGGCCATACAAGAATATTTGTGGATGAACCCTCTTCCGGAGTTGTGGGATAGAGAGATGCAGCGGCGTAGAAATGCGGCCCGACATCACCGAGGATGAGCGGTTTATTATTTTCCGCTAATTGTTCGGGATTTAGATATCGCCCTACGTCTGATGAAGGAACAAGATGCGTATGTTTTTTTATGCCGTACATTCCTTCTCGGTCCATATTGGTGAGTTAACTGGTATATGTTAGGCTCTAGACTAGCAGAGTAGTGCTAAACTAGAGGTATGGTTTGTAACAATAGGCCGATATCAAAATACAAGAGAAAAAAGATACTATGGTGTTTTGCACACGATCTGAGTGCTACACAGACCTCTGGTATTTTGGGTCTCAACCGCAATACAGTCAACAAATATTACAATAATATTCGTCAACTCATATATCATCACCAAGTGCACCAGATGCAACGATATGTTGGTGGTGAGATAGAAATTGATGAATCATACTTTGGACCTCGAAGGATGAGAGGCAAGTCAAGTAAAAGAGGTCGTGGGACGTCATTTAAGCAGGTAGTATTTGGGATATATGAGCGTCAAGGACGTGTATTTACTCGTATCATTCCAAACTGTAAAAGAAGAACGCTACATGCTGTTATGAAGGGAAAGATTGACTTGAACAGTACTGTATATTCAGATTCGTGGAGCGGATACAACGGACTTGTTGATGTCGGGTATGACAAACATTTGAGAATCAATCACAAGAAAAATGAGTTCTCAAATACAAAAGGGGTCCATATCAATGGCATAGAGTCATTCTGGTCCTTTTGTAAAAGACGTCTCGTTAAGTTCAATGGTGTAAAGAAAAACTTTCCATTACACTTGAAAGAGTGTGAATGGAGATGGAGCAAATCCCCATCGATCCTTTACAATGAACTATTACAAATTGTTAATGTGCTAGTCTAGAGCCTATGTTATTGTACATGCGATACAGTTATGGAACAATCATGATAGATCTGTGTTGTTTACACTAGTTTTTGGACTATCTCGACACATCCCTCGAAGATGGGGAATTGGGAGTAGTCAATCTCAGATTTCTCAAACCAGCGATACTCTGAAGCCTCTTCATTCAGATAAATCTCCGCGTCCGGGTTTTCAAGGTGACAGTGAAATGAGATAAATACTCCCTGCCAGTCATTTCTGACGCGGGTATCTACAAACGGAATTATCTTCACATCAGTAACTTCAACTCCAAGCTCTTCTCTGAGTTCCCGACGAAGACCTTCAACAGGATTTTCTCCGAATTCAAGGCCGCCGCCCGAAAGCTGCCATTTGCCGTGGTAATCAGGAAAATCATCAATTCGTTTAGTAAAGAGATATTTACCGTCCTGTTCAATAACAGCAAGTATGACCGGTTGGAATGTATGTGGCATATGCGACCCTGGCGAGAATCGAACTCACAACCTACTCCTTAGAAGGGAGTTGCTCTATCCAATTGAGCTACAGGGTCTGAATTGCTCGTAGGCGATAGGTCGTAGGTTGTAATTATAGTGTAGAAAGATATTCACCTATATTGAAATTTCTATTCTACTATCTACAGCCTACAGCCTTATGCTTTCTTGAGCCGACTGTCGGATTTGAACCGACGACCCCCAATTTACAAAATTGGTGCTACTACCACTGAGCTAAGTCGGCTAAGTAAGTATTATAACAATTGTGTGAAGAAGATTCTACTGCTGTGCCGCGGGAGAGGGTCGAACTCTCACGCCTTATTCAGGCACTGGATTTTAAGTCCAGCGTGTATGCCATTTCACCACCGCGGCAAAAATATTCCAAAAGTAACAGGTTCTATTATAACAAAAGTTGATAGACTAATCCCGCTGCTTATCGCTTATGAGTTCCTGCATTGTCTCATAGGTTATTACTCCTTCAGGGATTGAAGATTGACCATTCGTGATTATTACATTACCTGTTGATCCTTGTGCTCCAAGGTGTACCGTAAACATGCGAGTAAGAACAGATCCGGGCTGTTTCTTTGTACTCTCAATGATGTCTTTCACTGATGCAACAACTTTATATGAACCTTCTATTGTCTCTGCTTCAGTATCCCTGTTCAAAGCAAAGCTGACAATCGTATCTCCATCTTCTGTTATTGCGACAGTCATCCAAGTAACATCGATCGGTTGAGTGAGATCATCAGCGAGACTTTTTTGAAGAGTATCTAATGCATGCTTTTTTTCTTCTTCGGACGAGTACATTGCATCATTGATTAGTTCCAGTTCTTCATCTGAGTATTCAAAGGTATAAGCAATCTGCGTGACAGTGCCATCGTACGGGGGATTTTCTAGTATATCCGTAAGTTGCGCTCCTTTCAAAATTCTGGCAGTACCATTTCCTATATACAAAAACTGTGGAGGATAATCCGCACTATCAAGGTGCCCGACATATTCGTGATGAATCGTGACAGAGCCATTTTGAATCGAATAAATACCCGTTGCAGCTTGTGCATCATTGTTGGGATCAATTCTTCCGTAATATTGCGTGGTTTTCTCTGCTTCAACCTTGTCTGCATAACGATAGAGTGGGCTGACCTCATGCCAACCTGCACCAAAAACGACGGTTTGATTACTCGGAAATGTAAGCTCAATAGTAGCACCGTTAGAGTGTGCTAAGTACGGATTTGATCCTAGAGTATATGTATTGTCACTCCGAGAAAGGGGATTCGGATCGGCCAGGTAGATATTCGGTGCTGTTAGCGTGCCGGTTCGCTGCCAGGGTATCAAATGGTGAGGTTTAGCATCTTTTAAGTTAAATGTTAGGGTATCAATGTGATCGCCGTTTGCAGCTTCATATGACTGGATATCAAACCTTTCGGTATCAAGCCACTTAGGCAACACTGGGCTTTCTGATTCTTGTACCGCTTCAGAAAACTCCGCTGAACTAGGCAAACCCGATGTATATCTATCGCCCAAAAACTCTTTTAAATAATGCGGAATGTTCCCGCTGTGCCACAAGCGGGGGGCAAGGTGTACAAGGTCATAGATACCGCCTTTTGGATTTCCGGTTTTCTCCGTATGATCTTGTTGAAGTTCAGCTGTTTTTTCCAGTAATTTTGTACCGATTGCTGACTCTGATCTATTCGGTCCTCCCAAAATAGGATTATATGGTGCAGTGACATGATCGACGGTCAATCCGACAGTGGCTGAAAGCGCCAAAGCAGCAAGTCCTAGCGCAGATCTTTTCAGAAGCGGCTTCTTTAAGTCAGGTTTGAATTGCGGTTCTCCATCCATACTCCAATATAACATTATTCAATTATTGTTTGCTGCTCAGATGAATCAATCACAATATTGAGATGTTTACATCCTTTCGGTGTCACCACCCGACCGCGCGGAGTTTTTTTAATAAACCCGATTCTCAATAAGTACGGTTCAATAAACTCTTCAATCGTTCTTCTGTCTTCCGCAAGGGAAGAGGCTATTGTTTCAATCCCTACCGGGCTGTTTTGGAAACGCTCTGCAATGACGCGGAGATACTGGATATCAATATCCGACAAACCCATTTCATCAATTTCCAAAAGTGAAAACAACTTTAAAGCTACATCTTCGTCGATCATCTCATGTCCGTCGACTTCTACAATATCTCGGGCACGTTTTAATATGCGATTAGCTACACGAGGGGTTTTTCGTGAACGCTTGGCAATCTGAGAGGCTGCGCCTTTGGTAATTTTGATATGCATAAGTTCAGCCGATCTCATAATGATATCAACCATATCCTGATCGGTATAATAATCAAGGCGAAGCAACAATCCGAAACGGTCACGCATCGGGGCTGAGATGAGAGCAAGTTTTGTCGTTGCCCCTACCACCGTAATCTTCGGAACAGGCAAACGCACCGTTCGCGCAGACGGTCCTTTCCCGATCACAATATCGAGAAAATAATCTTCAATCACCGGATACAGCATTTCCTCAACAGGTTTCGGAAGTCTGTGGATTTCATCTACAAACAAAACATCATTATCTTTCAGATTGGTCAAAATTGCAGCCAAATCACCGGTTTTTGTGATTGCAGCCCCTGAAGTGACACGGATTGTGCCTTTGAGTTCACGAGCAATAATATGAGAGAGTGTTGTTTTTCCGATACCCGGTGGCCCATAAAAAAGGATATGCTCTGCAGGGGTACCACGGTTTTTTACCGCATCCAGAAATAATCGGAGTGTTTTGACAACATTTTGCTGACCAACATAGTCTCTTAGACTTTCAGGTCGCAAACTCACTAAATCATTCAATTTCGCCATAGTAGTATCATTATACAGGATGTATCCACTAGCTTAAGGTCGCCAGGATTAGTTCGGATTGCTAAGTAATCGTATTGCTTCTTTAATTTGTTCTTCAACAGACAGTTCATCAGACAGTTTTGGAAGAATTTCTTTCGCTTCAGTCGCACCGAAACCGAGAGAAGTCAGAGCATCTACAATCGTCTGATCCTCTTTTGAAACGTAATTATTCTCCAAAACAAACTCAGACTTAAATTTCTGCGATAGTTCCAACATGATTTTCAAGGCTGTTTTTTTTCCAAGTCCCGGAATGCGGGTAAAGTACTTCGCATCATTTGATCGGACCGCTGCTACTATCTCGTCCACTTTACTGTTTGAGATGATGGAATATGCTGATTTAGGGCCTACTCCGGAGACATTTATCAGAAGAAGAAACAACTTGTATTCCTGTTTATTTTGAAATCCAAAAAGAGACTGGACATCTTCACGAATATGGTGATACGTATAAACTTCCATCTTATCACCGGACATGCATTCAGAAAGAAGAGCATTTGTCAAAAATACATTGTAGAAAAGTCCAGAAGCAGTCTCTACCAATGCAATATTACCATCAATTTCAGAGACGATACCTTTTATCTTTCCGATCATGATGTAAGTATACCTCAACCCCTGCGGTTGTTAAAGATTAAGAGTATGTCTATCACTTACCATGAATTTTCTTTTCGATGTCATGTATCAATACTCTCGTACGATGAACAGCGTCAGGATTAACTGAGACTGATGTGATACCTTTTCTTACAAGAGACTCAACAATCTCAGGATAGTCAGATGCGGCCTGCCCGCAGATTGAACAGGTAATCCCGGCATCAACACAGGTCTCAACAATGTGTTCAAGAATTGAAATGACAGCCGGATGACGTTCATCATAAATGTTTGAGACTTCCGCACTGTCGCGATCTACACCAAGAAGCATCATTGTCAGATCATTTGTACCGATCGATACTCCGTCTATCCCGAGATCAATAAATTCCTGAAGCATGATTGCCGCGGCAGGAACCTCGACCATCATCCAAAGTTTGAATCCTTTATAATTCAAAAGTCCGTGATCACGAATAATTTCACGGATGCGAACCATCTCCCACGGCACACGCACAAACGGTATCATAAGGTGAATATTGGTATATCCTTTGTCCCAAATTGCCTGGAGCGCATCAAGTTCCATTGAGAAGACTTCAGGATCGGCAATATATCTGGAAGCGCCGCGGTATCCAATCATAGGATTTTCTTCATGCGGTTCATACAACGATCCTCCTTTCAGATGACGGTACTCGTTTGTTTTGAAATCAGTCGCACGATAGACAATCGGTCGGGGACTGAATGCTTTTGCAAATTTCTCAAGTCCTGAGGTCAGTTTGCGTACAAAAAGCTTTTGCTGTTTTTGCTTGATAAATTCTCTCGGATGAGTCCCGATCTCAGCAATCATAAACTCTGCCCGCAAAAGTCCCACACCATCCACGTCAAGTTTCGCCGTTTCATCTGCAATCTCAGGCTCTGCAAGATTGGTATACACTTTTGTAATCGTTTTTATTTTCTTTTCATCAGCATGCTTTTTTGCTTCGAGCTTCTCAAGCTGTGATTTGGTCACGATACTTCCTTTGAAGATATCTCCCGTCGTCCCGTTTACAGAAATGACCATATCATCCTTAATCTTTTTAGTAGCTCCTTCCGCCCCAACAACAGCCGGAATTCCTAATTCGCGTGAAACGATTGCGGCATGGGATGTTCTGCCGCCCTTTTCGGTGACAATTGCCGCAGCTTTTTTCATTGCCGGAACATAATCAGGATTTGTTTGCGGCGCGACCAGAATGTCTCCGCTTTTGATTTTTGATATCTCTTTCGGTGACATGATTATATTCGCATGTCCGACACCGATACCTGGAGAAGCGGGTGCTCCTGAAAGCAATACGTCCTTTCCTGCTCCCGATAGGGCATCATTCGAGTTAATTTTGGTCTCCACGGTGGTAATCGGACGTGACTGGACGATGAAGACTCTTCCTTTTTCTATTGCCCATTCAATATCCTGCGGAAAGAAATAGTGCTCTTCAATATCTTTCACAAGCAATGCAACTTCACGTATCTCATTGTCACTGAGCTTCTGAACGGTTCCGTCCTTCTTATTCAGCTTTATCTCACGATTACCGCGTCCTGATCTGACGAATTTAAGATTTTGATATGCCTGCTGTTTTTTGACAATAACAAGAGTATTTTTGTCCACTTCGTAATGATCAGGAGTTACTTTTCCCTGCACAATATATTCTCCCAATCCGAAAACGGCTTCAATGACGATTTTCTTTTTGTCATTGGTCACCGGATCAATGCTGAACGCAATACCAGACTTATCTGACTGGACCATACGCTGTACGACTGCCGCAAGACCGACCTTGAAATGATCAAATCCTTTGGTCTGTCGATAATAAATTGCACGGGCAGTAAAAAGAGACGCCCAGCATTCCTTTACCTTGTGGAGCAGTGATGTGTCTCCCTTAACATTCAAATACGTCTCCTGCTGACCGGCAAACGATGCATCAGGCAAATCCTCAGCTGTAGCAGATGAACGAACCGCAACCAACGGCTCTTCATATAATCCTTTAATTTTTGCCAATGTGTGATCGAGAACGCTTGATTTCTTTTCCAAATATTCCTTTTCTTTTTCATTCAAATCTTCATAATGCTCGATGATCTCATTTGCCAGCGCTTTCGGCATCTCCGATTTCATAATTAAATCACCGATATGATCCGATGCCTGTTCTATTTCGGTAGGATTGTCGTAGTTTACGATAGAGAGTATCTGCTTTATCTTGCCAGCAAGATTTGCTCCCTTAATAAATTCAAAATAGGCGTTCGAAGTAACTATAAATCCGTACGGGATGGGTAGGTCAGCGTTTGTCATCTCGCCGAGGTTGGCACCCTTGCCGCCGACTAGGCCGACATCATCTTTGCCCACCTCCTCGAACCAGACGATAGATTTTCGTTTTGTCATATGTTAAATATACACAACTTTTACAAGTAACATCAAGAGCAAAAGAAGACGGAAATAATGTAATGAAAACCTGCTTGACCTGTGCCTCCATTATTGATACGATGATGGTATCTCATATGAAACGCTTCTTAGGCACCAAAGGATTCACACTTATCGAAATGATTATTGTCATTTCAATCATTTCTCTTCTTTCTACTGTAGGAACGAGTTCCTATACCAATGTCCTGAGAAATGCCCGCGATACAAAACGTAGAGCTGATTTGAACGAGTTTGTCAAAGCGGTGAAACTATATCAAGTTCATCATCATCAGGGACCAACTGAAGTAGGATATTGTCAATCAAGCATCGGAAATGATCCGGGACCGTGTCCGCCGACAGCACCGACATATCAATGGGACAGAAATCAGACCTGGACTGACCTTGTTACGGGAGGATATCTTGAGGAACTTCCGATTGATCCTGTAAATAGTCTTGAATATTATTATTACTATGAACCCAACAATCCGCCTCCGAATACCGGCGGATGGATCCGCGCCCGTCTGGAAGGTACAGACTCATTTTATTTTGTCTTTTGGGACGCCCCCTAACTAACAGTTAAATTTATTATGAAACGTATATATATACTTATATTGCTTCTCATTGTTTCCATCATTATTACGGTTGTGTATTTCGTAAATCAGTCTGCAAAAGCAAAAAAGCAAACCGAAATTATCCAGGAAGGAAATACGCTGCAGGTACCTGCAGACATGGTAGGCGAGAACGGTGAACCCCCCGGTTCGGAAGGCGGACCCTAATTTTTTTATAATTGTCTCCAAAATGTTGAATAAGTTACGAAAGATATGGCACTCATAGGGAACTAACATCTATGAGTAAATGGGGAGGAGATCAGCTTCGAGTAATTAGGAGTTATGACTGGCAGTACAATAGAGATCTTATGAAAAAGATACGATCTCTATCAGACTACAATCAGTCAGATGTAGCACAAATCAGAAACGATGTTCTGACATTTGCAGAGAAGTACGGGATACAAGCTGCAGTTGATGCATATGGGATATCACGAAGGACATTGTTTCGATGGAGGAAGAGACGGCGAGATTCAGAAGGGCAGTTGGATAGCCTGATACCAGAGACAACCAAGCCAAAGACACCCCGACGTATGGAGACTCACCCGAAGGTCATATCCTTTATCAAAGAGATTCGAGAACAATACTTTTGTTTGGGAAAGGAGAAGATCAAGCCCTTACTTGATGAGTATTGCCTACAGGAAGGAATTTCAACTATATCTGAGTCAACCATTGGAAAAGTGATCAAAAGACACAACCTGCAGCGCAAGACCTACCGGATCTATCACAATCCAGCAAGTGGCTTTGCAAAACGGAAAGTAAAGTACCGACAGAAGGTCAAGCGGTCTCCCAAGGTGGAAGATACCGGATACATTGAGATTGATACCATCACGAAGTTTGTACACGGAATCAAGCTGTATGTCTTCAATGCAGTGGACATCAAACTCAAATTCCAGTTCTCCTACGGATACTCAAAACTCAACAGCCGAAACGGTGCTGATTTTATGAGAAGACTGGAACTAGTATACCCAATACAAGATGGTATAAAAACCATACAAACAGATAACGGCCTCGAGTATCTGGGAAACTTCCATGACTATCTGGAAGAAAACAATATCCCACACCTCTTTATCTACCCCAGATGTCCCAAGATCAATGCCTTTATTGAGCGAGCAAACAGAACACTCCAGGAAGAATTTATGAACCCCTACATCTATACCAAGTGGACCGGTATCGGATCATTCAATCGTCACCTTATTGAATACCTCGTCTGGTACAATACAAAGCGAGTTCACAAAAGCCTGAACAATATTTCACCTATGGATTACCTATTATCTATTTTACCTAAAGAGTGCCATATGTATGGAACTCATACAAACCCTTGACAGCGATATAAGGGTTTGATATCATACAAATACATGATTTTCAGTAATCATCCGTAGGGCACTATCGGAAGCACAGCCTGCTCTCCCAACAGCTCCAAAAGATACAAACTGGTTACGTGCAAATTGCCCTTGACATTTAAAACAAGCATAGGTTAAAATTGGCCTTAAGCTTGAATTTCATTCGAGTGTTTTTTTTACCCAAAAAAACAGTGTCAAGACCGGATACGACTGGGCCTGTAGTTCAGTTGGCTAGAACATCGCATTTGCAATGCGAAGGTCACCGGTTCGAGCCCGGTCAGGTCCACAATTTCGGTGTTGGTCATAGAAAGTTAATAATAACTATCTATAACAAGCAGCGAAAAAGAAGACGAACTTTAACAAATCGTTCAGATTTAAGGTCTTTTTTAGAATACACAACACATTTTGTGTTGTTGTAAGAAACATGAAAAGACGTAGGCCATCTTTCGTTGAATGAATTCCTTTCATTCAACACCGTTTAAATTTCCGAAAGGAAAATTTTGACAAACCGAGAGAGATGGGAGAAATCACGCCAATGGCGGATGCCTTGGCAGTTTGAGCCGAAGAAGGACGCGTGTATGAGCGCGAAAACATCGATGAGTCCTCAAACAGACATTATCAATCGATGATTTCCGAATGGGGAAACCCTCCGTGTAGCAATACATGGAATTTTCGCAGTTTACTGCGTTAATGGGAACCCGGGGAACTGAAACATCTAAGTACCCGGAGGAAAAGACATCATAACGAGATTCCGTTAGTAGCGGCGAGCGAACGCGGAACAGCCTAAACCGAGGCTTCGGCTTCGGGGTTGCGGGACTGCAATGTCCGATGAAGTATTTATAGAAGAATGATCTGGAAAGATCAGCCACAGAGGGTGATAGCCCCGTATTTGACATGAATGCTTCCGGTAGCAGTATCCCAAGTACCACGGGACACGGCAAATCCTGTGGGAAGCTGGGTCGGTCACGATCCAAGGCTAAACACTCAAACTGACCGATAGTGAACTAGTACCGCGAGGGAAAGGTGAAAAGATCCCCGGGAGGGGAGTGAAATAGTACCTGAAACCATTGGCTAACAAACAGACAAAGTCTTGATTTATCAGGATGATGTCGTGCCTATTGAAGAATGAGTCAGCGAGTTTTCCGATTCAGTGCTCTTAGTTTAACCAAGCTTATCTTGGGAAGGCGAAGCGAAAGCGAGTCCTAATAGGGCGATTTTGCACTGTCGGAAAGACCCGAAACCAGGTGATCTAACCATGAGCAGGATGAAGCGTATCGAGAGGTACGTGGAGGTCCGCACCCGTTGCCGGTGAAATGGCTTGGGACGACTTGTGGTTAGCGGTAATATGCCAATCGAACTTGGAAATAGCTGGTTCTCCCCGAGATATATTTAGGTATAGCCTCTTGCGTTTAAACCATGGGGTAGAGCTACTGGATGGTTTTGGCGGCAGCAATGCTGTCATGACTAACCAAACTCCGAATACATGGTGTACAGCAAGGGAGTCAGATCTGCCCGTATAATCGGGTATGGTCCAAAGGGAAACAACCCAGACTCTCGTCTAAGGTTCCAAAATATCTGTTAAGTGGAAAAGGCCGTTTTGTTTCCAACACAGCAGGGAGGTTGGCTCAGAAGCAGCCATCCTTTAAAGAGTGCGTAACAGCTCACCTGAATAGTCCCCGGCTTGCCGGGGTTGGAGACATTGCGCCGAAAATGATCGGAGCTCAAACAGATTACCGAAGACAGAGATTTACCCCGCCTTTGGCGGGGTGAGTGGTAGGGGAGCGTTCTTATTGCGCTGAAGCAGTACTGTAAGGTATTGTGGAGCGGTGAGAAGTGAGAATGCTGACATGAGTAGTGATTCTCCCGATGAAAACTCGGGATGCCGAAAGTTCAAGGTTTCCTCAGCAACGTCAGTCGACTGAGGGTTAGTCGGATCTAACCGGATGCCCGAGCGGGTATTCGGGATGTACAAGCAGTTAATATTCTGCTACTACTGTTAACGCGTTATAACGCACATACTGACGAAGTTTGCTAATCAGAGCTTCCTATATGGGAGTCTAAGCAGTGAGTCCTCGGACGAGCTGTGAATGCAATTCTGCCTCTGGCAGGAGAGTTTGACGACGTAAGCTTCCGGGAAAAGGTATTGTGCGGAGTTTTAGCAGTATCCGTACCGCAAACCGACACAGGTGAACAGGTCGAGTAGACCTAGGCATACGGGTGATGGTGGTTCAAGGAACTCGGCAAAAAAGCTGAGCGTAAGCTTTGCAATATGCTCTGCCCTCTTTTGAGGGCCGCAGCGAAAGTTTTTCAACCGACTGTTTAGCAAAAACACAGGCTCCTGCAAACCAGAAATGGGACGTATAGGAGCTGAGGCCTGTCCGGTGCTGGTAAGTTAACCGTTGGGATTGACCATTTCCATTTGGTAATGTGAGGTTCTGGCGTAAGCTCCAGTGAACGACAGCTCTAACCCTGAGAGTTCTAAGGTAGCGTAGCCCCTTGCCGGGTAAGTTCCGGCCTGCATGAAAGGCTTAACGAGTTGAAAACTGTCTTGAACCATTGCCCGACGAAATTGAAATGGCTGTGAAGATGCGGCCTACCTACACATGGACAAAAAGACCCCGAGAGCTTTACTGAAACTTGACATTGGTGCGAAGATAAGAACTGTCGAGAATAGGAGGGAGACTTCGGTCAACAGTGGAATACCTCTCTTTCTTATTTTCTCACCTCATCTTTTTAAACATGGAAACAGTGTTAGGTGGTCAGTTTACCTGGGGCGGGTCCCTCCAAAAAGGTAACGGAGGGGCACAAAGGTTGGCTTATTCCGGATGGAAATCGGAATATAAGTGCATACGCATAAGCCAGCTTGACTGCGAGGATGACAGTCCGAGCAGGTGCGAAAGCAGGTGTAAGTGATCCCCCAAACGCTTGTGATTGGCGTTGGGGCTTAACGGATAAAAGCTACCTCGGGGATAACAGGCTGGTCTCGCCCGAGAGTTCATATCGACGGCGAGGTTCGGCACCTCGATGTCGGCTCATCGCATCCTGGAGCTGTAGTCGGTTCCAAGGGTTGGGCTGTTCGCCCATTAAAGCGGTACGCGAGCTGGGTTCAGAACGTCGTGAGACAGTTCGGACTCTATCCTGTGTAGGCGTTTAGATTCTTGAGGAGATTCTTCCCTAGTACGAGAGGACCGGGAAGAAGGAATCCCTGGTGTACCGGTTGTACCACAAGTGCATCGCCGGGTAGCTATATTCCTACGGGATAAGCACTGAAAGCATCTCAAGTGCGAAGCCTACTCCAAGATTAGGAATCCTTATAGTCCGCCAGTAGACCACTGGTTTGATAGGCTTCAGATGTAAGCGTAGCAATACATTTAGTCAAGAAGTACTAACGGACGATCTCCCATCTCTCTTGTTTGTCAAACAGAGAAGGAGAAGGTTTACGTCAAAAAGACATAGGTTTGAATGACAATAAAAAAGCACAGCTTCGGCTGTGCTTTTTTTTGGGAAAAATGGTTAAAAAATTATTCAGCTAACTGCACCAGAGGTTGGTTATGCTGCTTCCTGACTATACCGTATTTTATATCCTTGGCTCTAGACTAGCACATTAACAATTTGTAATAGTTCATTGTAAAGGATCGATGGGGATTTGCTCCATCTCCATTCACACTCTTTCAAGTGTAATGGAAAGTTTTTCTTTACACCATTGAACTTAACGAGACGTCTTTTACAAAAGGACCAGAATGACTCTATGCCATTGATATGGACCCCTTTTGTATTTGAGAACTCATTTTTCTTGTGATTGATTCTCAAATGTTTGTCATACCCGACATCAACAAGTCCGTTGTATCCGCTCCACGAATCTGAATATACAGTACTGTTCAAGTCAATCTTTCCCTTCATAACAGCATGTAGCGTTCTTCTTTTACAGTTTGGAATGATACGAGTAAATACACGTCCTTGACGCTCATATATCCCAAATACTACCTGCTTAAATGACGTCCCACGACCTCTTTTACTTGACTTGCCTCTCATCCTTCGAGGTCCAAAGTATGATTCATCAATTTCTATCTCACCACCAACATATCGTTGCATCTGGTGCACTTGGTGATGATATATGAGTTGACGAATATTATTGTAATATTTGTTGACTGTATTGCGGTTGAGACCCAAAATACCAGAGGTCTGTGTAGCACTCAGATCGTGTGCAAAACACCATAGTATCTTTTTTCTCTTGTATTTTGATATCGGCCTATTGTTACAAACCATACCTCTAGTTTAGCACTACTCTGCTAGTCTAGAGCCTATCCTTTTCCATCAGCAGACCCATATATGGTATTCCGCGTATGGACTTTTCCGCCCATATGTTCATTCCGTGTGTTTCCTGTTCAAAACGCTCAGGAAACGTTTCCGCTCTCCACGCATTGGAAATAATCATACTTAATCTCTCCCTCAAGCGGGGATCCAGTGACTTATCCGTGTTTCTTTCGACCAGCATCTGAATGATTTCACTTGATACTACCTGTACTCCTGACATGCTGCCGAGCACTGTTCCGATCGATTGATTCAAAGACAAATCCGCACCACTTAGCATTTCGACCGCAGTCGGCGATAATGCTCCGGTAACTGCTGAACCATAAAACTAGCACTATTTTTAGCGGAGTTTGACTGCATACCGAAAGTTCGGGTGTCTGACCATTCATGGCTTTGTATCCGTTGTATTCCCTGCCAAAGAGCATTGTTAAATCCTTCGATAAATAATGCATCTTCTTCTTCCGGGGTAAGGGTATATCCTGATCGTGCAATATCGCGTTCGATTTTTCGTGCACGTACACCGAGCCTCCATCCCAACGGTACCGGAATCATACCGAGGTCAGAGCCTGCCTGTAAACCCACTACGGCAATTTCAGGCATAGACATCACGTCAAACAAAGCATTAGGGTCATTGTTTGATCTCGGCCTTCCGAAAGCGGCTTTTTTCCAAGCTGCGAGTCCGCGGCTCACCATTTCAGGATACTCTTCAGCAGGAGGAGTATAAGGTATAGAAGTGATTTCCACGGGAGGAAGATTCAGTTGCCGGCAAATGCTTTCAAAACGGGGGACATTCAGCTGAAGCCTGTTACGGTACATATCATTGTAATCAGCACCTACCCAATAGTCCCTATGAGGCATATCTGATAAAAGCTGCCATTCCTGGTATTCGGTTTCCTGAACTTCTTGTTGAGATAATCGTTCTGTCATACTATATTATAACCTATAGTGTATTCAGGTTCAATAATATTTTGTTTTTGTATAATAAAGGTATGGCTCATCTGGGAAGAAGGACTCTTTTATTCATCATTGTCCTTATCGCTACATTTCTCATTCTGTTTTCCTACATCTTTTCCAATTCCCGAGCCGGTCGAATTACTTCTGACGAAGAATATGTACAATCATTACAGGAAGCTTCCAGAGGAAAGCAGCTGGCGGGACAGAAGCCTTTTCCTTCACAGTCAACAGATTCGGAACGGATTCAACAAGATCAGCCATCGAACCTGATAGAAGAGATTATTTTTCAGCTGAGAGCATTGTTTACAGCACGGTAAGCTCTTTAGGGAACTTAGTCAACGTTTCAGCCTGTCCGTCAATAAATGCCACAGTATCTTCGATTCTCATACCCCATTTACTTTCATAATAAATACCGGGTTCTATTGTTAATACCATATTGTTTTGTAATGTCTCGGTTACGGTACGTGCTGCCCGAATACCCTCGTGAACTTCCAAACCGACTCCGTGACCTGTGGAGTGAGGGATAGTGGGATACCCTTTATTCAATAACCATTGTCTCGCAACGGCGTCTATGTCTTCCATTTTTATATTCAGATAAATGGAATCAATAGTTTTCTTCTGAATACTCAGAAGTTCGTCATATGCTTTTTTCTGGTCTTCTGAAGGCTCTCTTACGAAAAACATCCGTGTAATATCCGAGCAATAATCCTTATACCTGATCCCAATATCAATAAGAACGATTGAATTCTCACTTAAAACACCGTCGCTCATTTTATTGTTATAGTGGGGTAGAGCAGTATGATCGTCAAATGCTACAATAGGCTCAAATGAAAACTCAAGCGATTTTTCTCTCAGCCAATCTTCCATTTTATGAATAATTTCAGTTTCATGTACTCCCTGTTTCAGATAGGGAACAATAGACTTCAAACATTCATCTGTATACTCAGCAGCCCGTCTCATACGTTCTAATTCATGCTCATCTTTCTGATTCCGAAGCTGCATGATGATATTGGTGCACGGAACAACTTTGAGTTTCGGCAATGCTTTCTGCAGGTATTCAAACCATGCATATGAAAGATCATATTTCTCAAAGCCGAGTTTATAAATCGTGCGCTCAGCAATAATATCGGCAAAGATCTGAAGAAATGTCCGGTGCGGTCCTTGTATCATTACTTTTATATCCTCATTATTCCGGAAATGCTGCATTGCTTCTGTTTGGTAGCGTGTATCGGTAATAAAGTACACTGTATCTTGCGTTACAACCAACTTTGCTTCCTTCTCATGAGGGGATAGTGTCTTAAATCCTGTCAAATACAGAATATTGTAGAAGTCGGTAACAAGATAGGCATCTATATTATGCGTCTCAAGAAGCGATTGTATCTGCTGTCTTCTTTTTTGATAATCCATGGAGATATTGTATCATTAGGACATGAAACTTATTTCAATCGATCCCGGATTTGACAAAGTCGGATATGCCATTTTTGACAAAACCGGAAACGGAAACTCAGATTTTACCTATATAACATCCGACCTGATAAAAACTTCCCCAAAATCAAAACATGAGCAAAGATTAAAAAAAGTATATGAAGAACTTGAAGAGGTGATTGAGAAGCACCAACCGAAAGTTATGGTCATCGAACAACTCTTTATGTTTAGAAATCAGAAAACAGTGATAAAAGTAGCTCAGGCAATCGGTGTAATCGAGCTTGTTGCATCAGTTCATGATTTGCAGATTGAACGACTGACACCTCTTCAAATCAAGCAAATGGTCACCGGTTACGGAAATGTTGATAAAAAATCAGTACAAAAAATGATAGAGCTTACGCTTTCGGACAAAATCGAAATGAAGGATGACGACCAGGCAGATGCAATAGCCTGCGGACTGGCATACTGCTTTCAAAGCAATTTTTCCTGATCACTCCCAATCGCTCCAGTGCTGACCAGCATCAAAAAGGTCCTGCTGGCTCGGCACATTTCGATATGCACTGTGATGAGAAAAAATATCGGCCTGTAAAAGCTCCTGAAGATCAGTACCGCTTGCTTTATGCAGAGAGATATCAGCTTCGTTCAATCCTCTTTCTTTCAGTAGCTCCTCGATAGGAACAAATAAACGGTTTTCCATATAATATATGTATTGAATATGTATTTTGTATATTATATCAAAATACCTCCGTATTCCAATTATCAATAGATATGTCGGAGAAGAATCAGTTTGCTCCGATTTTGGTGAGGATAGTCACTGCATATTCAGCACCGGCTTTCATGGAGAGTTTTATATCTTTGGTCTTTATGTACGAAGCAATAAATGCGGCAGTATATGCATCACCTGCTCCTGTCGTATCGACAACATCTTTTGTTTGCACGGCAGGCTGTTTATATACTTTCCCTTCATAGTAGGCATAACTGCCCTTTTTCCCGTCAGTGATGACCAGAAGATCATCATCATTGAAAGGAGCGTATTTTTTCACTATATTTTCGTCAAAATCAATGCTTTCATAGGGCTTTTTTATGAGATCAGCATATTCGTAGCCGTTTATGATCATGACATCAACATACCTCACAAAGTGCATAATCTGTTCAATCGGACGCCGGCAGTCGGTCACATTCAGATTTGCAAACACCTGAACATCATTCTTTTTAGCAAAACGGAGCATATCAATGCGCTCAGTAAGAGCAACCTTCGACAGGTTTGCCATATACATATTTTTGGCTTTCAGCAGCTTCCCGTAGTCAGATTCCTTCTCAATTATGTGCTGATGCGGAGTACGGTAGTTGATCACTGTTTTCTCACCCTTTTTATTGAGAAGAATGGAGGAGATATTGATATATTCCTTTTCGATATCGCACAAATCTTTGTACTCAATGTTTGCATCTTCAAGCTCCTGGAGGATGATTTTTTTAAAAACATTTTCTCCGATTTTTGCAATCACTCCGGCCTTCAGACCTGCCTTTACAACACCGATCGCGACGTTTGCTCCGCCGCCCCCCAGTCCCTCATAAAAATGATCGGCAAAATATTTTCCTCCGACAGCAAGTTCCAGACGGCCGTCGCTCTCCGTAATGGATTCACCTTTGTAGTACAAATCAATGGTCACGGTTCCGATAGTCAATAAATCAAGCATACTTTTCAGTATATCGTATATCGCGTGTCGTGCAACGAGGTGAATCGAAAGATTATCGTTTATGCTTTAAGTACACGTTTTGAGATATACGATATAATGTCCTCATGCTTACGATTATTGCAGGTGAGGATACCATCAGGTCAAGAGAAAAGCTGCAGGAGCTCAAAGAGCAGTACAAACAAAAGGGATACAGCATAGATCTTGTGGCGATAGCAGATATTCCCGATCTTTTGAAAAATGCGGACGGTGTCACTAATTTATTCGGGCAGGAATCCGTTTACATCACCGAGAATGCTTCATCAAAATACAAAGGCCGTGCAAAAACCCCTTACAAAGATGCCGTACAGCAAATCGCTAAAAGTTCTGTCATCCATCTTATTGACTGGGAAGAGGGAAAATCCTCATATGATCTTGCCACCATAAAAAAAATTGCTACAACTTTTTATGAAGCAAAACCAGAAAAAACTATTTTTGAACTGCTTGATGCCTGTTATCCGGGAAATCTTGAAGATTTTCTCAGATCCCTGGAGATAGTGAATGCTTCCCAGGATATGGGCTTCATATACGCGCTTCTCTGCCGTCATGTCCGTAAGCTGTATCTTGCGTCGGAAGGGATAATCGATACTAAAACTCCTCCCTGGCAGCGCGGCAGAATTTCGTTTCAGGCAAAAAAATGGGACACTCAAAAACTGATGAAATTTTATGAAGGACTGGCAAGGATTGATACTTCGATGAAAACAAATACTACTCCCTATGATCTGAAGAAATCCGTTGAACTTTTGGTCTGCTATTATCTGAAGTAACGAAAAAAGTAGTACAATATAGCAACTTACAAAGAATTCATTACTAATTAATTTTTATTATGATCGATACCAAAATTTTTAAAGCATATGACATCCGGGGCATTTATCCGGCTCAAATCAATGAAGAAGTAATGGAGGATATCATGCGCGCCATCTACACATTTCTGGCAGAAGAAATCGGCAAGAAGGATTTTTCTATAGTTCTCGGCCGGGATATGAGGCTTTCATCACCCGCACTTCATGAAATTGCAAAAGAAACATTGAAAAAATCAGGTGCTCATGTCATTGATGTCGGTCTGGTATCGACTCCGACAGTATATTTTACCGTCAAACAATATGATTACGATGCCGGTATCCAGATCAGTGCATCTCACAATCCCAAAGACTACAACGGTATCAAAATCGTGAGACGTGACGGTGACAGTATCGTCAAAATCGGCAAGGAAACAGGAATGCCGAAAATTACAGAACTTGCGACGAACAAACAATTCAGTGAATACACGTATGACGGTACCACTGAAGAGAAACCGAACATCATTCAGGAAGAAGTAAACAAAGCGATGGATGCGATTGATGTAGGCGATATCTCTGAACTCAAAATAGTAGCCGATCCCGCCAACGCGATGGGAATAATTCCTCTAAAGGAGATGTTTGACAGACTTGATACCGAGTTCATCACAATCAATTTCGAACTTGACGGGACCTTTCCGGCACATCAGGCAGATCCTTTGCAGCACAAAACATTGAGACAACTTCAGGATAAGGTAAAGGAAACTGGAGCAGATCTGGGGATCTGTACCGACGGTGATGCAGACCGCGCGATGTTTATAAACGAAAAAGGAGAGATCATTCCCGCAACTCTGATAACGACCCTAATTGCCGGAGAAATCCTACGGGATGAACCGGGTTCCCGGGTTCTCGTTGATATCCGATACATCAGAAATGTTGAAGACATTGTGAAACAGATGGGAGGAGAAGTAGGATATACGCCTGTCGGTCATGCATTGATCACCAAACAGGTAAATGCCGAAGATGCGGTATTTGCAGGTGAATCATCAGGTCACTATTATTTCCGTTCCATGGGCGGCTGTGAGAGTACCATTCGGGTAATCCTGTACGTGCTTCGTGTTCTTGCAAGGGAAAAGAAACCGATCTCGGAAATTCTGCTTGACCTTGAGACATCTGTCGAATCGGGAGAAACGAATTTTGAGCTCGAAGGGGATACTACTTCTTCTCAAGTGACTGAAAAACTAAAGGAAACATTTGCCGACGGAGAGTTAAGCACGCTTGACGGTATCGCAATCACATATCCAGAATGGCGTTTCAGTGTCCGAAGTTCAAATACGGAACCCGTTATCAGACTGAACGTCGAAGGTAAGACTTCTGATGTAGTCAACGAGAAAGAAACACAGATTAAAAAGATGATCCTCGACATGGGTGCAAAGATCGTGGAGTGAGTCCAATAAACTGCCCATATGGAGTATAATGGGACATTTCACAAGGAATTATGCCAGAACAAGAAGAAAATCAGGGAACCAGACAGAATCCGCAAATTGAGCTTTCACAGGTCACGGCAAAACTGCTTGATGCTCTAAGCAAAATAAAAGGACGTCCGCCGACAGACGAATTCTCAAAACTGACTGTTTCACAAACGGTATCATTTTTAGCGCTTGCATATGAAAAAGTCAGAAATGCCATTGAGTACCGTGAAGATCACCTTATCAGAAGAGCAGCTATTGAGCGCATATTGAAGCGACGTCTTTCACTGAATCCCCAGGGGAAGAACGAAGCGGAAAATGTCCTCAGAGAACTTATGTGGGCACGCTATTTCCCGAACGGATCACTCGGTGAACAGGACATCCGGGACATTCAGGCTATTATCAATAAGTATATTTATATCCGCAGCCGGCTTCTTCACGGCCGGAAAAGCAGCTCCAAAAACTTTATTGCCGATTTTTTAGTTGAACTCATTACCGCCGAAATTGAAGAGTTTTTGACTCCGGCAGAATCACAAAAGGAAGCTGATTTCGGATACTATATTTTCCAGACACTTAAGGAAAAGGTAAAAATCGAGGATGTAAAAGATTCGCAGAAGGATACCTTTCTTTTTATTGCGATAGAAAAAGCTTACCGAAAAAGTGATCAGGCATATCAGAGGTATCATTTGTTCCAGCTCTTCTACAAGCCGCTTTCCGCATATTCGGAAAAAGAGCTTGAAAGCCTTCTTACGAAGCTTCCTGATATTTTTAAAAAGATTGATCAGCTGATTGCCAATCCTACCGTTGACAAGCTGGTTCGGTTTGTCAGGAAACAGCTTCCTCCGTTTCTTATCATCTTTTCAATCATTCGCGAAACCAAAGGTGACCTGAAGGAACTGTTTACGGACAAAAATAAACTCTGGGCAAAAGTGGAACAGGTTGCCAGAGACAAGTATGCACAGGTCAGATCCCGTCTCAATGTTCTTGCCTTCCGGAGTTTGATTTACATTTTCATTACGAAAATGGTTTTTGCACTCATTCTGGAAGTCCCGGTATCTCAGATTCTTTACAATCACGTCAATTATCTTGCCATAGGGATCAACAGTTTGGCGCCGCCGATATTTATGCTACTAATCATTTTGAGTGTCTCAGTTCCGGGAGATGGCAATACGAAGCGTTTGTTTTTCCGGATTGTCGACATCATAGACAGGGATTCATCTTTTGAGAAAACGACGGCTTTTATCACGAAAAAGGTAAAGAACAAACGACCGATCCTGCTTTTCGGATTCAGTTTATTGTACATTTCCACGTTTGTCGTGACGCTCTATCTTATTCATCTTATGCTGAAACTCGTCCATTTCAATTTGCTGAGTGAGGCGCTGTTTATCTTTTTTATCAGTGTTGTAGCGTTCTTTGCCTATCGTATCAAGCAGATTGCCAATATGTACCGTCTGACTGAAAAGGGGAGTTTCTTTTCGCCGGTTGTCGATTTCTTTTTTATGCCGATCCTCTCACTCGGAAAACTGTTCAGCGAAGGCGTATCGAAGATTAATTTTTTTATTGTGCTTTTCGATTTTATTATTGAGGCTCCGTTCAAACTCATTATTGAAGTAATAGAGGAGTGGATCACATTTGTCAGGCAGAAAAAAGAGGAGATCGTCTAACTCTTATCTTGTGAGGGAACGGATGCTTTACCGATTTCTTCTATCTCACCCGCGGCTCCGCGCATATTTACCTTTCTGAAATCGATTCCTTGTTTATAAGCAGACACCAGACCGTTAATAATACGACGTGCTTTAATCGCGTCATGTCTCCAAAGATAGTGGATCGGATCAGGCTGCTGAACATAGATTTCCATTTCGATTTGAAGCGTAGCAAAAAACAGTCCGGTTATTGATGATGCCTTCACGATATTTTTATACGGAATGGATGTCGTCTGGGTGCTGGCAAAAAAAAGTCCGTGCCGTACATCGATTTTATTTTCGTCAATAATGACTTCATCGGGAAAAAAATCAAACGGGAATACTGATTTACAGCGGAACAGAATGTTGTGTGAACCTTCCAGGGTTTCTTCCAGTTTTTCTACTTCTGTTTTCTTTCCCGTAATTCCCGTTTTTTCTTTCGGAGCTTCATCGTCTGAATTGCTGTATAGGGTACCTGCAGATTTCATGATGTTATTATCGCTGAAGTATATAAACGAAATGCCAACAATGTGTAAATGTTTTATAATAAACACCTTATGAATACCGTTTGGGACAAGAAATCTATAATCGGTCAATCACCTATGGACGGGGTGACTGATGCCGCATTCCGATATATCACGGACATCCACGGCCGGCCGGATCTGCTCTTCACTGAGTTTGTCCCTGTCGAGGGTATCGCGCGATCTGCCGTGCAAATACTTCATAGTTTTGTGCATCACCCGACTGACACTCCGACCTTGGCACAGATCTACGGTCGGGAACTGGATGCCTTTTATTCTTCTGCTTTTGTAGCGGCTGAACTTGGGTTTGACGGCATTGATATTAATATGGGCTGTCCCGACCGGGCAGTCACCAAAAGGGGCGCTGGTGCCGGACTGATAAAATCTCCGAAACATGCCGTAAAGATTATTACTACCGTCAAGCAGGCCATACTGGACTGGAGCCGGGGAAAAACGATGGAAGAGGCAGGAGTCACCGGCGAAGTCATCAGTCATGTCAGATATCTTCAGGAGAGGCATCAGACAAAAGGTGACAGATCACTGATACCAGTATCCGTGAAGACCAGAATCGGATATGAAAAAATAGTAACAACGGAATGGATCAAGAACCTGACCCAGGCTCAGCCCGTGACAATCACAGTTCATGGCCGCACGCTTGAGCAGATGTATACAGGCAAAGCAAACTGGGAAGAAATCGGGAAAGCGGCGGAAATAGCACACACCGTCGGGATAAAGTTGATGGGGAACGGCGATGTCCTCTCCGTGCCGTATGCCAGAGAAAAAATTCAGACGTACGGACTAGACGGAGTACTTATCGGAAGAGCTACATTCGGCAACCCCTGGATTTTCAGAGAAATGGAAGCGGATACGCAACTTCGGATAAGAACTGCGCTTGAACATGCAGAGGTTTTTGAGAAGCTCCTTCCGGATGGCCATTTCGTTTCTTTAAGAAAACATATGGCCTGGTATATCAAAGGATTTGACCATTCCGCCGCGTTGCGGGACAAGTTGATGCGTATGAAGACAATTACGGATGCGCGTGAAATTCTTGCTCCTTATGTACGTGAGGAATGATTCCGAAGATATTGCTGCAGTTTTTCAAACTGTTCAGGATTGTAGATAGAGACTGGAATGACTTCTTTCTGAAACTTTGTTAGCATTTTCATTAAATCCTTCTGTTTGTCCGGAGATACAAGATCCGTTTTGGTCAGTATGATCGTTTGATCTTTTGCCGCAACGGCAGGGTTGTAATTTTCAAGCTCATGCATCACGGTTTTGTAGTCTTTCTCAATATCGGCGGAATCGGCAGCAATACAATGCAGGATGACCGGTACCTTCTCGACATGCTTCAAAAACTTGAATCCTAAACCCTTTCCCTGCGATGCGCCTTCGATTAGTCCCGGAATATCCGCGATAACGCTTGTTTCAAACACTCCGAGATTCGGTTCAAGTGTCGTAAAAGCATACATTGCGGTCCGCACTTTTGCAGCAGTCAATTCATTGAGCAAACTGCTCTTCCCTGCATTCGGCAAACCCACCAATCCGAAATCAGCAATAAGCCGAAGTACCGTACGATATTCTTTTTCCTGACCGGGAGTGCCGGGTTCGTACTCGCGCGGAACCTGATGAGACGGTGTTGCAAATGAGCTGTTACCCCGTCCGCCGTTTCCGCCCCGTGCCAATAAATACTGTCTTCCCGTTTCATTTACTTCAATTTCGTATCCCGTTTCAAGATCAGTAAACAATGTCCCTACTGGAACTTTCAGAATTTTATCCTCACCGTCACTACCGTTTTTTCGAAAATTTTGGCCAGGTCGGCCATTTTCGGCTTTGTGCATTTTTGCCCCCACATACTTATGAAGGTCTGCCATTTGGGGATCAGCTTCGACAAAAACACTACCGCCGTTTCCTCCGGGACCCCCGCTCGGACCTTTCCTCATCGGAAAAAATGTGACAGCTCCGCGGCCACCGTTTCCCGCTTTTACTTTTATTGTTACTTCATCGACAAACATATGCTGATATTATAGATTGGATCTATACAAATATCCACACAAGAAAGATAGTCATGACCAGTTATTCATCTATCTTTGATATAATGAACAGCATTACTATGGAATTGCTTTTTATCTTTGCGCTTATTTTACTTAACGGTTTCCTCTCTATGGCAGAAGTGGCCTTGATTTCAGTGAAAAAATCAAAACTGAAACATCTGGCTTCTGAAGGAAATCTGAGCGCTGAAATCGCACTACAGATGGCGGAAAACCCGAACCGTTTTTTCTCAACCGTACAGGTGGGAATCACGCTTATCGGAATTCTGACCGGTGCCCTCAGCGGCGTGACACTTTCGGATCCGTTATCTAATCTTTTTTTCAGGATGGGACTTTCGCAGGGGATTGCCGATTCTCTCGGTTTCGGAATTATTGTCGTATTTGTGACTTATTTGTCGCTGGTTATCAGTGAACTTGTTCCGAAACGTTTGGGGATGAATTTTGCCGAAAAGATCACGCTGATGGTAGCCGGTCCGATGTACAACATCGCACGTATTTTCAATCCGTTTATTAACATTCTGTCAGAATCAACTGATTTCGTGATGGATACCTTTCACCTGAAAGCCAAAAAGAAGCTACCGGTAAGTGAAGAAGAAATACGTCTTCTGATCCAGGAAGGTGCACAGATGGGCGTTTTTGAAGCGGTGGAAAAAAATATTGTCGAAAAGGTACTGAATATCGGCGACGCCAAGGTGACTTCTCTTATGAAAGCGCGTAACAAAGTTGTCTGGCTGGATATCAAAGATTCAGATAAAGTATTAACGGATACGATTCTGGAAAATCAGTATTCATACTTTCCCGTCTCCGACGGAGAACTGGACAACATAATCGGAGTACTGAGGACGGATTCCTTTTTAGCGGAAACAATTGAAAAACGGGGAAGGAAACTGGATCTGAAAAGTCTTCTCCACAAGCCGCTTCTGATTCCTGAGAATAAGAAAGTACTTGACGCTTTAGAACTTTTCAAACGGATGAGGATTCATTTGGGCATTATTATCGATGAGTATGGCAATGTACAAGGAATTCTGACCCTGACAGATATTCTTGAATCAATAGTCGGAGATATACCCGATATCAATGAGCAGGAAGACTCAATGATCCTCCGAAGAAACAAAAACACTTGGTTTGTGGACGGATTAGTATCTACCGTAGACTTCAAAGAATATTTTCAGCTGCAGGAACTGCCCGAAGAAGAAGAGGAACTTTATAACACGATAGGGGGATTCGTGATGAATGAACTGGGAAGAGTACCCGTGACGGGAGATAAGGTAGAAGTGGACGGTTACAGTCTTGAAGTTGCGGATATGGACGGCAATCGTGTCGACAAACTTCTGATACACAAGAACGAGTGATTTCTTTACTCCGTTTCTTCATCGCCACTCATCGTCAATAGATTCTGGTCGTCAACAATCGGAGTTGCATCCAAAACTGTGTATTCCGCATCAATATACAAACGTGAGGGTTCTCCGAGTGAAGTGAGGTGACTATCCACTGCTTGGCAAAAAGTAGCATATCCGTCAACCCCTCCCAACATCACATACTCTGTGTTTCCCTGTTCATCCGTATGTTCACTCATAGCTCCGGGATGATAACATTCATTTGTTGCTCCGAAGAGTGACCATCCTGTCGGTTTTCTGTGAGGACATTCATGGGTCATCCGACGTATCTCATCATCTTCATAATCAGAAGGACTCATACTTCCGCGTATCCAGCAAGCCGGTCTTTTTTCTACCATAGGATTATTCCCATTTCATGGGTCCGAATCCGAAGAAAGTAGCTGAGATGTCATCATCACTACTGCCTGACATATGTTCAACCATCATTCTCGGATAGCCACTTGTAATATGATAAATCAATGTACCTGTACCCGGAAGAATGCCGTTTTCACCCCACGGAGTATCTTCCGGACCGGAAAAATCTGACTCTCGCAGCATCGGGTCTGTTTCTGAAAGATCCAGAACTGCAAGTTTTTCTAGTATTCGAGGATCAAGTGAGCCGGCCTGTACGCCTGCCTGAAGATCAGCTAATAAATGTCTTATCGTATATCCTTGCTGACGCTCCATAATCTGCCACATATCTCCGAAAAAGGCAGGACCGAACATTCTTGAATCCATGTTTCTCGTTGCTTCCTGGATAGCTCTTTCCTGTGCGTTTTTGGGTTCAGAACGGGTTTGAAATAGCTGGAACCAGTTTTCACCGAAGGTCACAATGTCAAGGGGAGCATTCGGATCTTTGAGTTGAACTGAATGAAGAACGGATCCTGAGAACTGTCCGTACATTGTTTGTAAGACTTCCCGTGAATCTTCGCGGCTAAGTAAGGAGCGGGGAATACCGCCTTCAAATTCAGGTCTTTTCATAATGCCCAGTATTATAGGACCGGCAATGGAGATTGTCAAAGCAACTGTGTCTTTCGAAATGCCAATGCCGACAGTTCACCCTGGATTGCACTTACTCAAAAGGAAATAAATAAGATATTGGAGGAACTTAATCAGTAAGAAATTTTATTCCTGCACAAATTGAAATGAGTTCCATCCTGCCGCATCTGCCCCTTGGATATTCTCGCTCCGATCATCAATAAGGAGAATTTGCTGAGCTCGGTATCCGCTTGTTTCAGCTGCATAGTGAAATATTTGCGGATCAGGCTTTACTAACCCCACTTCGCACGATCTGATTACGGCACTGTATGGCAAATCAGGAATAACTCCGCGTTCAAGTGCTTTTTCATAAACACCCGGATATATATTCGACAAAATGCCCACATTCATTCCTGAAGAAGAGAGCTCACGCATTGCCTGATGAGTTGAATCTATCGGTGAGAAATGATCCATCCAGAATGTTAGGAAATCTAATTCCACAAATGTACCGAACGAATTGTTCAATATTTCCCAAAATTCCTGTGGATGTAAATCACCTCTACAAATGGCGTCATCATACCGTCTCCACATAGCAGAAATTTCGTTCTCAGGCGCCTGAAGTCTTTCTGATATTGCCTGTATACCTCCTGAAAAATTGAAGACAACTCCACCCAAGTCAAAATATACAAATTCGACCTGCGGCCTAATTAGTTCAACTGCACGGATTATTTCTGACATGCTCAATTATATCAAAAACGATAAGTTAGCAAACTAAATAGAAGACTTTTTTATGTATTCAATTATCTCTTTTTCATAGTCCTTTACTGAATACCATGAAAAGTAATTATGGAATGGCCATTGTTTAGGTCTGCGCTTCATTTTAAAGTTGTATGCGTTTTTGATTTTTACTGTCGATGGCGGAACTACTTCATCCCATAACGAATACATAGTCATCACGCGCTCTGCAGGCAAATTTTCTAATGTTTTACTGTGTGATCGAAGATAGGAAAAGTAAATCGGATATCGGAGAAGGGTATATAGATACGCGAGAGGTGCAAAATATCCCGGCCGAAGACGAGTAGAAATAAGAATGGCGCCTTTTAACTGCTCGGTATACACCTTCAACGCTTCCAACGCCAGCAAACCAGATCCGCTAACAGCAATCAAAAACTGAGCTTTCGTGTCTACCACCTTCTTAAAATACAATTCTCTTTGCTCTTCTGCATCTGCTCCTCTTTGAAAGTTGATGGTATAGAAATCTGGATAAATATTATATTTCTTGGTCCAATGAGCAGTATTTCTCTCCAGATATGAAGTATTACCGGCTACTCCTGGAGTAAGAAGGACACGAATCTTGTGCTGCATGAAAAAATTATAATCTATTGTGAGTCCGCGGGGATTCGAACCCCGAACCAATAGCTTAAGAGGCTACTGCTCTACCGTTGAGCTACGGACCCTGAACTAGCTATTAGCTTATAGCCATTAGCTATTAGACTTTTCTTCAAATCTAGAAGCTAAAAGCTAACGACTATCCGCTAACACATGTGCCCCTAGAGGGAATCGAACCCCCATCACTGGTTCCGAAGACCAGTGCTCTATCCTTTAAGCTATAGGGGCAAACACAGAGAATATCTCTATGCAGCTTCAAGAATGTAGATATTATACTATACTTACCATGCTTACTGACATCCTATATCTCCTCGCCGTACTCTCTCTTCTGATCTTTCTCATCTGGGCAAGTATCTATATCATCTCTCTTATCATATCCTGGTTTCGCGGAGCTCCCTATGTTGCCACCAAAACAGAGGATTACAAACGGATACTTCATGAGATTGTACCGAAAAGAGGTACATATTTCCTCGAGGTGGGCTGCGGAGACGGAAGGGTACTTCGATATGCCGCTCAAACCTATGGAGTGAGAGGCAAAGGGGTTGATATCAATCCGATTATACTCCTGAAAGGCAAATTTCTTACTTATTGGCAAAAGCTCCGTAATATTTCATTTGTAAATGAAGACGTAAAAATGACTGACTTTTCCGGGGCAGACTATATTTATATTTTCCTTTTTCCTAAGCTTGTTGAGACGCTCAAGAATAAACTGCTAACAAAAACAAAACAGGATGTAACGATTATTGCCCATGGATTTCAGATCTCTTATCTGAGAAAATATCAGGACAAAGTATTGGAAGGAAAAACGTTCAAGACCTATATTTATAAAATATCACCGCGATAGAGTTTGACAAACATCTCTAAGGCAATATATAGTGAAATTATGCTTAAAAAAATCGGAGTAATGATGGCAATTTTTGTCATCACCGTCTCCGCCAACATCGCGATATCTCAGTACGTGCATGTCACAACGATAAAAAACAAAAACATTACCGTCATACTGCAGGAGTTTTCTGAGTTGTCAGGAGATGAATTTTCAAATCAGGAAATTGAGTATTTTATTGATGAGGGAGTGAAGGATCAGAGAGTTGCCGTCCTAAAAGCATTTTTTCGAAAGTATGACTCGCCGCTTTATGAACATGCAGACTTTATCGTCAAGGTATCCGACGAATACGGCCTTGATTATCGACTTATTCCTGCCATTTCCATGCAGGAATCTACCGCCTGCAAATTTATACCTCACAACTCATACAACTGCTGGGGATGGGGGATATACGGCGACAAAATTACACGATTCAAGTCTTATCCTGATGCTATAGAAACCATTGCCAAAGGTTTGAAGAAAAACTACATAGACAAAGGCCTGACTACGCCTGAGCAGATTATGGCAAAATATACGCCGAGTTCAAACGGCAGCTGGGCACGGGGAGTAGGACATGTTTTGGGGGTCTTAGAATAGAAACTTGAGTGTCATTCCCGACTTGATCGGGAATCCAGAAAAAGTATGGATAAATGCTACTATGTATATATACTTGCTAGTAAAAGAAACGGGACATTATATATCGGTGTGACTTCGGACCTGATTAAACGGATATGGCAACACAAGGCTAAGATAGTCAGCGGCTTTACGGCAGATTATGATGTGAATGTTTTAGTTTACTATGAAGTACATAATCAAATAGCACTTGCAATAAAACGCGAGAAGCAATTAAAAAAATGGAACAGAACGTGGAAACTTGAACTCATTGAGAGAAATAATCCTGATTGCAGAGATTTATATGAAGAAATAATAAAGTAGCTGGATTCCCGTTTTCACGGGAATGACATTGATGAATGAAGAATATAGACTTATTGCACATTGCGTGCGTTGGAGAGTTCCTGAGACATGGAGTACTGAGTTCCTTTTTTCTTCGTATTTGCGGCAAAAGCCGAACCTCTCTTTGCTTTTTTCGATTTCAAGGCTTCCATCCATGTTCCTGATTCACTGATTTTGAGCTTCAATGTCTGAAGTACTTTCAAAACAATCTCCAGGAATCGGACATGATAAATGCCGGGTTTTTCAGGCAGTGTATCAATAGTCAGTTTTTCGATATCTTTTACTTCACTCATAAGGGCTGAATCCGCTTTTTTAATGCTTTCAACTTCCTGCTTGATCGCTTTTATGAGTTC